>NZ_JBQQCN010000025.1:0-63728 GCF_052246795.1 Halobacillus sp. K22
ATCCATTACTATAACCATAAACGTATCAAATCAAAGCTCAGAATGAGCCCCGTTTCTTATCGAACCCAGTTTCAAGAATCGGCGTGATAAGTTTAAGGAACGTGTCCAATTTTAGGGGGTCAGTTCAGCTTCGCCTTCCGGGGTCTCCCCTGTCATTTTCATCCCGCAGGAGTCTACACCGTCCCCCTCCGGACCTGGCTGAAACAGCAACTCGAAACCACTTAATACACGGTTTGCCGGGTGAGAAAAAAGCATGGGATAAGGCGTGTATTTTCATGCTAGAACGATGTGAAAAAGCTTGTCATAGAAGCATTTAGGACCTATTTAGAAAGGAGAGCCTTTTCTCTTCTAGTAGGGTTCGTTTTTCTTAATCATGTTGGGTTAGTGGGGAAATGGCGAGACTCCCATGGGAGAAGGAACTAGGTGAGATCCCGCAGGGAGTGAAAACGAGCGAGGAAGCTCACCGTTCCCCCATAGGAAAGTGTTCAAATGTGGAATCACCCCGATAGACACGAACAGCATAAGCCGACCATCAAAAGGATGGCGGTTTTTCCATCCGTTGATGATCGGCTTTTGTCTCGAGGGTCTGGGTGATGGAACAAGACGAGTTATTTCCCCACCAACCCTTCTCTCCATTCAAGTAACGGACCCAATTTGTCTCGAAACTGAGTCTTAAAGTAAACGGCCCTATTATGTAATAAGCCTCTTATGAATAATCAACATTAAACTTTAACAGAGCCATTTTTTTAGCCACTAAAAAACCTCCGCCTGGATTTAGCAAAGGTTTCTGTAAAAGATATTGATCGTGGAGAGAAAGATTAAAAGTTGATCCGGTCCTTGTACTTTTCTACAAGTGCCAAATTATGCTCGTGCACGCCTTCCAAATTTCCACTCAAAAAAATGGGCGGGGTTTCTCCAATATCCCTATAACTCAAAATTACTTTGGCTAATAAATCCTGCAGTAAAGCGGCTCCAATGACGGATGACAATGGGGCAAAGGCCTGAGGGACACCTTCTGCTTCCTGCGAAGTGTCACCTGTCCGTATTTGAGTATCCACAACTTCCTCTACGACTTCTTCCAGCCTTTTTCCGGAAGGATGCCGAGAAGGATAATTATCCGCGTAATCCATGGACAACATGCCGATCACATAAGCCCCTTTTTCGCGTGCATAAATAGCGGCATCAATGGGGGCTGGATTACGTCCAGATGTAGAGATGACCATAAATACATCGCCTTTACGGATATCCTCTTTTTCTAAATAACTCTCAATAAAACCTGGCTGCTTTTCATATAGACTGGATTTCACCGCTCCTTCATGAAGCATAAGCGGCTCAATAAAAATAGGACGTACGGGTACCAGACCGCCCGCTCTGTAATAAGGTTCCTGGGCGATTAGGCTGGAATGGCCGCAGCCAAATACATGAATAATTCCATGATCCTTCAGGCGATGAGCAATCTCTCTACTAATCGAACTCAGTTGATCTCCTGTGTCTCTTTCCAGTCGTTTCAACAGTTCTGCTGCTTGCATTAAGTAAGTCACAAAAAGCCTCTCCTTAACTGCGGGTAATATCACTTGAGAATTTATAGCGGTCCGCACGATAGGATGATTTGACTACCTCAAACGGAGTACCATCTTCAAGGAAGCTATGTCTTTCTATGTGGAGCACAGCAGACCCAAGGGGGATTTCAAGTAACGAGGATTGATTTTCATTAGCAATCGTCGCTTCTATGATTTGGCTTGCCTTCCCTATTTTCTGGCGCTTATTTTTCTCTACATAATCATAGAGAGATCCTTTTACATCATCTTTTTTTAGATTAGGGAACATAGCCACTGGCAGGAAATTGGTTTCAATGGCCATAGGCTTTTGATCGGCATATCGTATTCTCTGCAGACGATAAACCTCTGCATTTTCTTCGATTTCCAATTTGCGGGCCATTTCCCCTGTCGCTGTCACTTTCTCAAAATCCAACAGCTTACTGCTGGCTGTCATCCCGCGTGTTTTCATGTCCTCTGTAAAACTCGTTAATCCTTTTAAAGGTTGTTCAATTTTGTTTTCAGCAATAAAGGTTCCTCTGCCCTTTTCTCTGTAAAGAACTCCTTCATTGACCAGATTAGTAATCGCTTGTCTCACCGTCATCCGGCTGACCGCGTAGTTTTCTGACAGGATACGTTCAGATGGAATCATATCGTTAGGCTGATATTCCCCGTTTGAAATCCTCTGTTTGATATCCTCTTCAATTTGGTAATAAATCGGAAGCGGCGACTTTTTATCAATCATGATTTAATTCGTCTCCTCTCAGGTACTCTACCTTTTTATAAGCTTCTTTATCCACGAGTAACGTTACATTTTTATGGAAGCAAAGGGCAGACGCTGGTACGTCATCACTAGGCGGGTCTTCTAATAGACTTCTTATAGCTTCAGCCTTATTTTCACCAGAGGCAAGTAAAAGAATTTTTTTACTTTTTAAGATGGACTGGATCCCCATGGTAATGGCGCTTTTTGGAACGTCTTCAAGCGATTTAAAGAATCTGGCATTGGCTTTTCTTGTCGATTCAGCAAGTTTAATGATGTGAGTTTCACTTTTAAATGAGGTGCGGGGTTCATTAAATCCAATGTGCCCATTCTGCCCGATTCCTAAAATCTGTAGATCTGGCGGGCCGATCTGATCAATCAGCTGTTCATAACGGCTGCATTCCTCTTCTAGATCATCAGCCAGTCCATTAGGAATATACGTGCGGGCTTGGTTGATATTAACCTTATCAAATAAATGCTCTTTCATAAAAAAATGGTAGCTTTGCGGATCGCTTTCACCGAGTCCCACATATTCATCTAAATTGATTGTAGAGATGTTATGGTAATCCACCGCTCTCGTCTTATGTCCTTCTGCCATTTCATGATAGGTTTGAAGAGGCGTACTCCCCGTAGCAAGGCCGAGAACGGATGCAGGATTACGGTTCACCTCCTCTTCTATAAACCCGCAGGCTTTTTGACTTAGAGACTGGTAGTCTTGAGAGACCAATATTTTCATGGTTATCCCTCCTCTCTTTGATAGGCAATCGTACCGTTACAGATGGTCATAACTACTTCAAGATTTTCGTCTAATAGGACCAGGTCTGCATCTTTTCCTTCCTCAATTTTCCCTTTTCGTTTGTCGAATCCTAGTTGCTCTGCTGCATTTAAAGAAGTGATCCGGACCAGGTCTTCCCATGGAAGTTCTGAATGCTGCTGCATATTTTTCACGGCTTTCTGCAGGGTCAGCACACTGCCTGCAAGTGTTCCATCGTCTAACCGGGCCTCTCCGTCTTTCACATCTACCTGCTGACCTCCTAAATCGTACACGCCTTCCGGGAGACACTTTGCACGCATGGCATCGGTAATTAGAATGGTTCTTTCAGCTTTCGTATGGTGATAAGCTAATTGGACCGCTTCCGGCCTCGAATGCACATGATCCACAATCATTTCCACTTTCAACCGTTTGTTCAGCAAAGCGGCTCCGACCACGCCCGGGTCCCGGTGATGAAATCCGCTCATCTGGTTATATAAATGAGTAACATGACGTGCCCCTGCGTTCACGGCTTCCTCCACTTGGTCGAAAGTAGCTTCACTATGCCCGATAGAAGCCACCACTCCCTGCCCGGTCACATGACGAATGAATTCTGATCCCCCTGAACGTTCAGGTGCTAAGGTAACTAAACGAATCTGGTTTCCGCTTTCTTCCTGCCAACGATCAAACAGCTCGGTTGATGGCGGGATAATATGATCGTGCGGCTGAGCCCCTGCTTTATTTTTCGATAAAAAAGGTCCTTCTAAATGAATGCCAAGGATCTCTGACTGCCTGCCGGTTGGTTCAGAACCCATGTACTTTTTGATATTTTTCAAAGCCCGGGTAATATTCTCGCTGGACTGTGTCATAGTTGTCGCTAAAAAACTGGTGGTCCCTTCTGCCGGTAGACTCCGGGCCATCCCTGTCAATGCTTCGTTCGTGCTATCCATGACATCGTGGCCATCCGCTCCGTGAATATGCACATCGATAAATCCAGGAACCAGAGTCCAACTTTCTCCTTTACCGTCAATGACTTTGTCTGCCCCTCCTATTGGATGATCAGAAACCGCATCAATCAGACCATCTCTAAGCAGTACCGATCCTGAAGGAATGATTTCAGTATGACAGACGACTCTTACATTCATTATTTCTACACTACTGGCCATGAGTTTCTCACTCCTTAGTAAGACTTGAGGGGAGGATACCCCTCCCCATTCATTCTTCTGTAAGATGATTTATTAGTGTCTATTTGTCACCTTTACTGCTCTTCGAACTTTTTCAATGGAAGATCAACTCTTTTGAGACGCCAGAACAAAATGATCTTTGCCACAGCCATCTATTCTTTATGACCATTACCCTCATCCGTGTTTCTTTCTTCCATTCTTTTACGGATCGCTTCGGCTATAAACTCTACAGACGTTCCTACAACCACTTGCAGATTTTGTCCGCCAACCTTCATGACTCCACGCGCTCCAAACCGCTTCAGCGCATTTTCGTCCACCTGATCACGGTCTTTCATTTGTAACCGCAGGCGAGTGGTGCAGTAATCCAGAGATTTAATGTTATCAGCACCGCCGAGAGCAGTCAGGTATTGCGAAGCTTTGTGGTCATATTCATCTCCGGAGTCTTCCGTCGGCTGACCGACCTCCTGAGTTTCTTCAACAAAATCTTCATCCTCATCTTCACGCCCTGGAGTCTTCAGGTCCAGCTTAATAATCAGGAAGTAGAAAATCAGAAAATAAACAAGACCAAGGACCAGCCCGATTGGTATAAGCATCAATGGATTCTGAGCGATACCAAAGTTCAAGGTGTAGTCAATGAGTCCGGCTGAAAAACCAAATCCGTGACGAATTTCGAGCATATATGCAGCCACCATTGAAATACCGGTCAAAATGGAGTGAACAACATACAGCAGCGGGGACAAGAACATAAATGAAAACTCAATAGGTTCTGTTACACCAGTCAGGAAGGACGTCAGTGCGATACTCACGAACATTCCCCCTACCATAGATTTACGGTGTTTCTTCGCCGCTGCATACATGGCAAGACAGGCCGCTGGAAGACCAACCATCATAACAGGATAGAAACCAGCTAAAAAGTAACCCGCATCTGGATCCCCATTTAAGAATCGGTTAATTTCTCCTTTTACAACTTCCCCGGACTCCGTCGTAAAGGAACCAAAATCAAACCAAATGAGTGTATTCAACACGTGGTGCAGACCTACTGGAATGAGCAGGCGGTTCAGTACTCCGTACACTCCGACTCCAACCTCTCCAGCGTTCAATATCCAATTAGCCGTAGCATCAAGTACGTACTGTGGATAAACCCATAAGTATCCGAGCACAAAGGAAAGGGCGACCATAGTCAGAGAGGTGATGATCGGCACAAACCTCTTCCCTCCAAAGAAAGATAAGAACTCTGGGAATTTAATATCATAAAAGCGATTGTACAGCATACCGGCAATCACTCCGGCAATTATTCCCGAGAATACCCCCATATTAATATCACTGTTAATCGCATTAATTCCTTCTTCCAGAACGAGAACTCCAATTCCTCCAGCTAAAGCTGCTCCTCCGCTTCCATCTTTAGCAAAACCCATCGCAATGCCTATCGCAAAAATAATGGAAAGGTTGGTAAGGATTCCGTTTCCGGCTGCTGTCATAAATGGAATATCCAGCATATCTTCCATACCTAATCGAACGAGTAACGCCGCAGCCGGCAGTGTAGCAATCGGAAACATTAACGACTTCCCAATTCGTTGTAGAAAACTCAACATGTGTCTTCCTCCTCTATTTTCAAATGGTTGCTTTTTTGAAACCGCTTTATACACAAATCATAGCATCCAAGTTATATAGTTGTCTATACCAATACTGAAATAGAAGTTAGATAGTTGATAAAATTGCAGAATTACAATAAATAAAGTTGAAAATTTAGAGTTTTACAAAATTAGGAGGATTATCCATAAAGTTCATGGAATATAGAGATAATCATTTTGAATGGAGTTGATGTTTTTGTTCACCAAACATCTATCAAAACCTTATTATCTCGAACAATTGGAGTCCGCTTCCAGACGTATCGCGATGACTCATCATAAACATTCAGAAATAGAACATTGGCGTAAGCAATTAACAGCTAATCATTATGGAGAGAAAAAGATTTTACCTTTATTAACCCATTTATCCTCCAAAGAATCCCGCATATTGTTTGACCTTCGCCTCCCGCTTCCTGATCACTCCTACTGTCAGATCGATGTTCTCATAGTCACTCGAAATTTCGCTCTCATTTTAGAAGTTAACCACTCCCCTTTACCAAGCCTGGCCAAAGATTACAGATTCATGCATGTAAATGAAAGAATGGAAGCAAGAATGCCAGATCCGTTATCTCAGGCAGAACTTCAGGCTCATCAATTAACATACTGGTGGGCAAGGTCCGGATTTCCAATTATCCCGATCAACTATTTAGTAGTGTTAACCAGTTCAGCTTCCTACAGCCAGCCTTCCTATGAATCTGACAGTCAGATTGTCCATTTAGACCAGCTATTATCGTCCTTTCAATCATTAGACCATGCCTACACTTCTTCTTTATTAAAAGAATCTGAGCTTAACTTATTATGCGATAAGTTAATAGATGAAAATGCCCCGTACAAGCCTTGTATCTTAGATCGATTCCGTCTTAAAAAAACGGATATTCTGCAAGGCGTTATTTGCCCGGAATGTGATGCCCTGCCGATGAAGAGGGTTCATGGCCGTTGGTATTGTAAAGTGTGCCATCAAACGTCAAGAAATGCTCATGTGGAGGCTTTAAAAGATTACCAGTTTCTTTTCGGAGAACGAATTACGAACCAGCGGGCATGTGCTTTCCTTAAACTTGATTCCAGTACGGCAGCTCTTCAAATATTGAATGAAGTAGCCTTTGAAAAGTCAGGGGTGAATAAAACCCGTTATTATGTATTGAATGAATAGAAGAACAGTCTATCTCACCTGAAATCCGCTATTTTTTATTTCAGGATTAGTCTGCAGTTCTCTGATCGTTTAAACACTGGGTTAAAGTGGAAAAATCTATGTGACAAACGATTTAACTCGTTTGCCTTCCTACAAAGATGTAATAAGGAGAGGTTCTAATATGAGTCGTTTAGAAGGCCAAACCGCTGTTATTACTGGTGGAAGCGGCGGCATCGGAAAGACCACTGCCCAGTTGTTTTTGCAAGAAGGAGCCAAAGTATCCCTTGTGGATGTTGATGAAGAAGCTTTGAAGGATGCGAAATCTGAATTGGACGCCTATGGTGAAGTGATGACAGTCACTGCCGATGTCACCGAAGAAAAAGACGTACAGAATTATGTAGAAAAGACTCTCGACCAGTTTGGAACAATTGATATTTTCTTTAACAACGCAGGAATTGAAGGCGATGTCCGTCCAATTACCGAGCAGCGAGTCGAGGATTTCGATAAAGTTATGAATGTCAACGTAAGAGGAGTCTTCCTGGGTCTGAAGCATGTGCTTCCTGTTATGACTGAAAAGCAGGATGGCAGTATCATCAATATGTCATCCGTTGCCGGTTTGATGGGTTCTCCAGGAGTAGCGCCTTATGTCACTTCCAAGCATGGAGTGGTTGGGCTGACAAAAGTAGCTGCTTTAGAAGCTGCTCCGTCCAGTGTCCGGGTAAACTCCGTCCATCCATCTCCTGTTAACACCCGTATGATGCGTTCTCTTGAGAAAGGCTTCAGTCCTGACGATTCAGAAGCAGCCAAAGAAGAACAGACGAATGCTATACCATTGAATCGCTATGGCGAAACGGAAGACATCGCTAAAGTCGTTCTTTTCCTTGCTTCTGATGACAGTCGATTTGTTACAGGCAGTCAGTACCGCGTTGATGGCGGTATGGGTGCAACTTAAGCATAAGTAAAAGGAGCCTCAGGCAATGAGGCTCCTTTTTTATGTAGGCTCTTATAAATTAAATAAACTTAAACTAAAGCTCCCGTTACTTGAAGACTCAGTTTCGAGATAAATTGGCCCGTTACTCTAGATGGAAAAGGGTTGGTTGGGAAATAACTCACTTTCCTATGGCCCTACACGACGTAGGGTCGATCGACGTTGCCACAGGACGTGGCGATCTTAGTCGATCCTCCTTGTACCATGAGCTTCCTTGATCTTTTCACTCCCTGCGGGATCTCACCTAGTTCCTTCTCCCATGGGAGTCTCGCCATTTCCCACCAACCCAGCCACAGGAGAATAACGGACCCTACCAGAAGAGAGAGTGCTCTTTTTCTTAACGGGTCTTAAATACTCCTATGACCTGCTATTCCCCATCTTTTTAGCGTGACACATTATCATGTTCCCATGCTAATTTTGTGCATCAAGAAGTTATCTTAAGTGGTTTCGAGTTGCTGATTTGGCAAGGTCCGGAGGGGGACGATGTAGACTCCTGCGGGATGAACATGATCGGTGAGATCCCGCAGGGCTGTTAAGCCCGAGGAAGCTCAGCACATGCCCGCGGAAAGCGAAATCGTCCCCCGAAGGACCTCCCTCATAACCAATATCTCGAAACTGAGTCTTCCACAAACCGGCACTATTGTTTAATTGTTTAAGATTGCTTATTCTTAAAATCCTTCAAAATATAATGGATAGTGATAGCTGCATTTTTCGTTAAACGGCTGTGCACACTCGGGACATTGATTGACGTTCATGTACGTCTGAATGGAAAACTCACTCGAGCAATTTCCGCACAAAATCGCCTTCTCTCCCCATTGCTCCTTAGGCCATTTTCTTTCAGAATGATCCGCTTTTTCTTTATGACAATAGTAGCAGCCATAGTATTCTCGACAGCAGTAGAATTTGACCGCAACAATATCGACACGACTATGATAGTGAGCACATCTCGTCTGTTCATCTACCCCTACACCTTTAACAGTTCTTCTGCTCATTCTTCTCCCCCTCTTGGATTTCTTTTAAATACAGGCACAGAGATAAAAATCAAGATAAACACAAGAGCGGTACTGATAACTCCCTTCCAGCCAAACGTCTCCCAAAGAGTCCCGACAGCTGTACTTCCTACAGCAACTCCTACGTAATAACTGATCAAGTAAAAGCTTGAAGCACCACTCCGGTGATGAGTGGCTGATTTACTCACTAAGGCAGCGGCCATGGAATGAGCAATAAAAAAACCGGAACAAAGTACACCGAGTCCCGCCATAATCCATGATACCGGATGTAAAGCGGTGAAACCAACTCCTGCAATCAGAATAAGTAATCCCGAAAACATTACTTTTGTTAAACCGAAGTAATTAGATAGGCGTCCAGCCACAGGCGGGGCAAGTACTCCTAGAACATAAGCAAAATACGTAAAAGAAATCCATTTTAACGGCCAATTATACGGATCGGACTGCAGATGGAAAGGAATATACGTCCAGATTGCCGTAAAAACAATCTGAAGAAGCAGTCCCATCAAAAACAACACCAGCATATAACGGTCTTTTAAATGCACAAGCATTCCCTGAAAGTCTTCCCGAAGCGGCTGGTCTCCTTTTGTAAAAAAGCGTTCGGCAGGAAGCAGCAATAAGAAAAGCAGGGCAGCGGCCAAACCAAATGCAGAGAGAATGAACAGTGTCTTCTCCCAATCAAATACATCAGTTAAATAACCGCCCGCAACTCTTCCGCCCATACCGCCGAGTGCGTTACTTGATATATACAGCGTCATGGCAAGACCTAAATGATTAGGAGAGACCTCTTCTCCTAAGTAGCCCATAGCTGCAGCCGGGATTCCTGCAAGGAAAAAACCTTGCAGCAAGCGTAAAACTACCAGCCATTCAAAAGAAGAAGTAAACGGCATTGCTACGAGCAGCAATACCGTCATACCGAGAGATATTTGCATCAGCCGCAGTCGTCCGTACCGATCCGCGGCAAAGCCGAGAATGAAAAGCCCGACGACCATCGCGATTACAGCAGCTGACATAAGAAAACTGGATTCTGTGGCCGATACTTGGAATTCATTCACAAAAATAGGGAGTAACGGCTGAAATACATACAGCGTTGAAAAAACGAGTAAGGACGCAAGCATTAAGGCTATAGTAACGCGCCAAAAGCCAGACTCGTCTGGGGTATAAGGCTTAATAGCCGACTGACTTGAACCCATGATGTTCATCCTTTACTATTGGCTGAATTTTTGAGGGAATGATGTTAAATCAAGATCCCATACGAGAGGTAAATAGAAATAAATTGCTAAGGTGGCTATAACAATGGCAAGTACGTTTAGTAAAAACCCGGCCTTCGCCATATCGGGAATCCTTAGGTAGCCAGATCCAAATACGACTGCGTTCGGCGGTGTTGCGACAGGCAGCATGAATGCACAGCTGGCTGCCACCCCTGCCCCAATCATCAGGCTATACGGATGGACAGATAATGCAGAAGCAAGCGAAGCCATAATTGGAAACATCATTGTAGCCGTTGCGGTATTCGAGGTGATCTCGGTCAGGAAAATAACCATAGCAATAACGCACGCGAGAATCAGGAACAAGCTGACTCCTTCTAAAATAGTCAATTGGTTTCCAATCCATTCGGCAAGTCCAGTTTCCTGAAATCCTGCTGCAATCGCAAGTCCTGCACCGAATAGGAGTAAGATCCCCCACGGGAGTCCCTTTGCGGTATCCCAATCCAGAATGAAATCTCCTTTTTTACTAATCGAAGGGATAAGAAACAGAATAACAGCTGCAGTCATAGCAATTATCGTATCATCAATATTTCCACTAACGTATGGTACCAGAAGAAAAGATCTTGATATCCAGGCTGCGGCCGTTACGCCAAACACAGTGAGAACAATCTTTTCTTCCACCGACATAGCTCCAAGTCCGCGGCGTTCCTTGTCGATGACTTCGCGGCCACCCGGAAGCTTTTTAATTTTCATTGGAAAGGCAACTTTTACAAGATAGACCCAGGCGATCCCTAGGAAAATTAAGGATAGGGGCACTCCAAAAGCCATCCATCCCGCAAAAGAGATTTCAATGTTATACGTTTCTGAAACTACAGCGGCAAAGATGGTATTCGGCGGCGTTCCAATAATAGTAGCCAGACCACCGATAGAAGCACTATAAGCAATACCCAGCATGACAACTTTTCCAAAATTGAAGGACGAGTGATCTACTTGGCCTTCACCTTCCTTATTTAACTGATCGGATGCCTGGTAAATTACCGCAAGGCCGATCGGTACCATCATCATCGAAGTAGCTGTATTAGAAATCCACATGGAGAGAAGTCCGGTCGCGAGCATAAACCCAAGCACAATCATCTCGGTGCTTGTCCCCACCATCGAAATAATAAACAAGGCGATGCGTTTATGTAAGTTCCATTTCTGCATCGCAAGAGCAATCAGAAAGCCGCCCATGAATAAGAAAATGGTGTTGTCTCCATAAGATGACGCTGTTGCATCTCCGGCAAGACCTCCTGTAAGCGGAAACAAAATTAAGGGTAATAAAGACGTAGCCGGAATAGGAACAGCTTCCGTAATCCACCATGTGGCAATCCATAAGGTGCTTGCGAGAATCGCTATTGCACTGCCGGACAGTCCTTCAGGTTCAAAGAATAACATGGTTACAATAAATAAAAGAGGCCCTAAGACGATACCGATCTTCTGGCGGGTATCAAAGGAAGAACCGGATCCGCCGCTTCCGTTTTCTGAATGATTCGCACCTGAACCACTCCCCGACTGCTTCCTGTCATGGTCTTTATTTTGTTTGACTTTCTCAGGATCCCCCGTAACAGCGAAACTCATTAAGTCCTTGGCTTGATTATGCAGCTGCCACATCCAGTTCCAGAAATTTTTCATTCCGGATTGTTCCTGCATCATGATTCCTCCTATCGAATTTTGGTATTATTGCAAGAATATTCATATTTATTAACAAATTCTATCATAAATTTGGAATCCAAGGTAGGAAACCACTCAAACTGACTTTCATTAAATTCCCTTAAATTGTCACCTCAAGTCATCCATATTATGGCATTTGTATGAGGAGCAGGTTTTTAATGGGGTGTTTCTGGATAAAGGGAAGTATGACATTAGAAAGAGGTGGAAGGTTTGACAACTGTTCAGGATAAAGTATTCATCGTTACAGGTGCCGCTTCCGGAATGGGATATGCGGCTGCTCAAAGACTTATACAAGAAGAGGCTAAAGTAGCATTATTAGACATTAATGAGGATCGATTGAAAGAAGCTGAAGAGCAGCTTCAAGGGGAAGCCAATCGCACGCTGGCCCTGACTACAGATTTGTCCTCTCCGGAAGAGGTGAAGAAAAGTATCGATATGGTCCAAGAGCACTGGGACCGAATTGACGGCTTGTTTGCCAACGCAGGAGTCAACGGAAAAGTTATGCCTATCGAAGACATGCCTCCGGAAGAATGGGACCATACGATTGAAACAAATTTGAAGGGTTCTTTCCTGACTCTTAAGTATGCTATCCCCCACATGAAAGAAAAAGGAGGGAGTGTCGTACTTACCAGTTCCATTAACGGCAACCGTACCTTCACAGGTAAAGGATTTTCCGCATACAGTTCTTCTAAAGCCGGCATTATGGCCTTTGGAAAAATGGCAGCATTGGAACTTGCTTCTCAAGGAATTCGTGTTAACATCATCTGTCCCGGCTTCATCGATACTAATATCGGTGAAAACACCCGTCCGTCTGAGCAGAAACTTGAAAAAATTGATATTCCAGTAAAAAAAGAAGTGGAAGGGTCACCACTCAACGAGGAAATCGGCTCACCTGAACAAGTAGCTGATCTTGTACACTTCCTGCTGTCGGATGCTTCTTCCCATATTACAGGAACCGAAGTGTTCATCGACGGCGCAGAATCCCTCCTGTAAAAGTAAAAAAATGCCACCTCAGGTCATCCAGAATCTGGATGACCTGAGGTGGCTGTTTATTCCATTTCTTTATTCAGGATTCGGTTACCGGCGTCAGCAGGGATTTTCCTTTTTGGTAGAATTTCTCCCTGTCCTGCTCCGGCACAAGAGAGCCGCCAGTTGCCCAGGCTATATGAACCGCATGGCTCATTTTATCCTGCCATCCTTTTTCTTCGATATAGCCTGATTCTTTAAGCTTAAGTGGACCGGAGAGCCCGGCAGCCGCGGATGGTTCTACATATATATTTTCTGAATCAGCGAGCAGGGCCAGCAGACGGTACATTTCGTCGTCTTCCATAGTATAGAAACCGCTGACCAAATACTGACTGATTTCTGTAGCAAACCGGGAAGGGCGTCCAACCGCTAGACCATCCGCCTCTGTGCAATTATCCAGGCCAAAATCCTGCACGGAAACTTTTTCGCGTTCTCCAGTCATCACCCCGAGCAGCACGGACGGAGAGTGAGTCGGCTCAACAAACAGGCATTGAACGTGATCACCGAATACCTCTTTTAACCCGAACGTAATGCCCCCAGGCGAACCTCCTACGCCGCATGGCAGATAAACAAACAATGGATGATCCTCATCTACCATAATCCCCTCTTCATCCAACTGTCTTTTAAGTTCAAGGGCTGCCACACTATAGCCTAAAAACAAAGCCTTGGAGTCCTCATCATCTACAAAATAACCGAATGGATCGTCCATCGTAATCGACCTTCCTTGGGTGATGGCTTCACTGAAGTCTCCTTTATACTCGTAAACTTTTGCCCCTTTTTGCCTGAGCAGGTCTTTCTTCCACTGTTTCGCATCAGCAGACATGTGAACCTCAACTGTAAATCCAAGTTTGGCACTAATGGTGCCAATACTTAGAGCTAGATTACCTGTTGACCCAACGCCGATGGTGTACTGGCTGAAGAACTGTTTAAAAGATGACTCAAGAAATACTTCATAGTTGTCTTCCTTGGAAACCATATTATTTTCAAGCGCCAATTTCTCTGCATAACTCAGGACTTCAAACACACCGCCCCGTGCTTTAATGGAGCCCGATATAGGGAGTTCATGGTCACATTTTAAATAATACTCGCCCTCAAAAGATTCTTGATAATAGTCGCCAAGGTCCTTTTTCATTTCGTTTAATCGTCTTATTGGCGATTCAATCGCCCCATCTTTCGTTCCTGAAAAAGCCTTCTTTAGAAAAGGAGCGAACCGTTTCCACAATTGTTCCGCTTCATAGATATCATCTTTGGTTACAGCAAAACGGGGAACCTCTTCCATTTTACGAGCGTACGTATTGATCCAAAACACGGGCTCGCTTTTTATAATTTTATCTAATAAGGGAAGTTTCTCGACCCATTCAGACATTGTTTTCCCTGATACCTTTTCCATTAAAGCACCTCCATGCCAGAAATCTTCCTATCCTGATTTTCCCCTGAATTCGCATTATTAATCGGAGCTCCAGGAAACGACTCGCTCCCCCTCGCCGTAGTCCCTTATCTAAGGCGAAGTTGGGAGGTTATAAGTAAAAAATCATCACGTAATTGAACAGATTCGTTGGGCTAAAAGAAACTCCAGCTTTCGGGTTGTTTCGGCTGTTGGAATAGCGCAATAGCCTGATCAAGATGCTCTCCTGGTTCTGCTTCTGCATAACCTCCCAGCAACAGATTGTCCAAGGTCACACAACCCATCATAAGTGATGAAAATTCAGCGATTCCTAAGTGGATCTCTACGTCAGGCGGCTGATTCGTTGCTTTTGGGACCCCGTCTGTAAACTCCCACACATAGAAGTGCTGATCATCTAAAAAGCTGTCCGATATGTTCCAGCCGATTCGAACGGATTCCCGGCCAAACGAGTGCTGCTGAAGCTTTTCCAAAAATAGAGGAACGTCAACAATCCGGTACATCAACCCTTGGCCCTGTTCACTTATTTTATGATAAATCCGAAAAATAAGTTCGTCGTCTGTATGAGTAGGATCCTCCAGCATATAAGAAAATTGCTCATTAAAGGTCGGAAAATAAACGGAACGAACCTGATCCTTCTGATTGCGTAAAAATTGAAGCAGCGATTGGTAGGCTTCGGTTGTACACGAAATGAATTCAACGATATGTAAATCATTCAACAGCATATGATCCCCCGGGATCTGCTTAAACTGGAAGACCATATATCCATCAATTTGCCCTTCTCTTTTCAACCCGACCACGTGATAACCTTCCTCTTCCAGTGATCTAAACTCGTACAATGGCTTTTCACACGACCCATGCGTTCGGTCTGCCCACCGGTGATAGCACTCTGCCATCTCATACTTATCCGCTGGAGCGAGCACCGTAAGGGCTGAACTTTGAGAAAATACAGGAAGCTGGGACGGATGGAAGTGAAAAGTGTGCAAGAACGGCCCAAGTCCAAAGCCCATTTTTCTATAAAAGGAAGGCTGGAAAGGGTAGAGCTGAACAAGCGGTATACTCTGGTCACGGGCATCCTTGATAAAGGCTTGAATAATCTGCTTTGCATACCCCTGCTTTTTATAAGGCAGATCCACAGCTAACGTGCCAATGCCGCGGGCATCAATCTTCCGGGAGTAGAGGTTCAACGTATGATCGTACTCGACATAACCTGCGACTAGGCGTTTATTTTGATAAAGACCAAAATGCTGGACGTTTGCTTCTTTATTCATCTTCTCCCGCTGCTTGCGATGCTTCTCTTTCGCCTCCCCGGAATCGAGTCTCATCCCTGGATAACAGCGGCTGCATATCTCCGTGAACGCTTTAAAATCGGTCAGCTTTTGGAACGTCATCTGATTCTCTCCTCTCTATTGATCAGTCATATCTATTATAGGGGAATCTATAGTGGATGTCTTAGCTTAACAAGCAAAAAATGGGAGGAAATCTCCTCCCACTTCAGCTTATTACTTGTATTCCCCAAGCACATCGACCGCTTTTCCAGTCATAGATGTGTCAATCGATGTTTCAAAATCGAACTCGCCGCGAATGGCTCCATTCTCTTTATACATCTCATACTGTTTCTTGATATCCTCTACAAACATCCGGCCGTCTGGATCAAGTCCAGTAATGGAAACTTTTTCCCAAAGTGCAGGGTCTTTCAAGGCCGTATGTTTGGTCATGATCTCAATGACTTCCCCTTTTTCTTCTCCTTTAATGAAGGCGTCATTGTAATCACGTACCCCTTTTAAATAAGCGGCCATGAAACGAAGCGATACGTCGGTTTCCTGCTCAATGAATTCTGGAGAACCAAGCACCATGGCAATTTGTGCATCTGGAGCAAAGTCAGTAGCATCGCCGAGGCGCACGTGAAGTCTCTGTTCTATTCCCTGCGTGATTAGTGGTTCAATTTGAAGCGCAGCATCAATAGAACCATTCCCCATAGCGGCCAGCATATTGCCAAAGTCAGACATCAATACGAATTCTACGTCACTTTCTTTTAAACCAGCATGCTTAAGCATAGACCGAAAGATGTAATCATCGACGGCGTTTTGCGAGGAAACAGCCACTCTTTTTCCTTTCAGGTCTGAATAGTCTTTAATCTCATTTTTTAAATCTTCCCGAATCACAAAAGAGAAATAGGAATCTCCTTTAATGTAATGTCCTTTATCAGCAATAATTTTCACATCAATCCCCTGGGCGATGGCGTTAAAAAAGGATGCTGTGGAAACGCCTCCCGCTATATCGATTTCACCGGCAGCAAGGGCTGGGAGCATATCATCACTGTTGGCAAACTGAGTAAACTTTACATCAATATTGTACTCATCGAAATAGCCTTTTTCCTTCGCAATATAAAATCCCGCTCCGGAAGCTGCTCCATCTTCTGCAATAACGACCGTTGCCTTTTTATCAAGCGGCGCGAGATCACCAGAAGGATGGTCGCCGGAGGTTTCAGTAAGCCCTTCCTCTTTCTCATTAGTAACCTCAAAACCACACCCGCTGATCAATAAAACGAAAAACATAATTGGAATAAGAAAAATGCCCAACTTTTTCATGATGTTTCCCCTTCCCTACATTCTTGATCCTTGAACCTCATCCTGAAGATGATTCCAGATTTCCACAAAACTTGATGCCAAATCGGCGTTTGCCCTCACCTCTTCCATCGTGCGCGGACGAGGCATTTCGATATTCTTTTCCTTCACAATGGTTCCGGGCTGCGAACTCATAAGCACAATCCGGTCACTCAACAGTAAGGCTTCATCAATGCTGTGGGTAATAAATAAGACCGTCTTTTTGGTTTCACTCCAAATGCTTAACAGCTCTTCCTGCAAAATAAATTTGTTTTGTTCATCCAAAGCTGCAAACGGTTCATCCATCAGCAGTATTTCCGGATCATTAGCAAATGCCCGGGCAATGCTGACCCGCTGCTTCATGCCTCCGGAAAGCTCCTTTGGATAAAGAGTAGAAAATTGCTCAAGTCCCACCTTTTCTAAGTAGTAATCGGTCCGCTCCTTAATGTAGCCTTTAGGAAGATGTCTCATCTTCAAACCAAACGCAACATTTTCTCTGACAGTCAGCCATGGAATCACACCGCGTTCCTGAAAAACCATAGACTGAAGCGGGCGTTCCTCTTTTTCCCGGGAAATGATGAATTCCCCGGTGCTAGGATTTTCAAGCCCTGCCAGAATCCTGAGCAGGGTCGTTTTTCCACAGCCGCTCGGACCAAGAAGACAGACGAATTCGCCGTCTTTAATATCCAGATTGACTCCTTTTAAAGCGGTGACACTGGAGTCTTTTTTATAAAAAACTTTGGTTAAATCCTTAATTGAAATCTTTGCTGTATGACTCATAGACGTCCTCCTCCGTTTATCTCCATGGCAGCAGTTTATTTTGACAGCCTCTCAGGATTAATGAGAACAAGTAGCCAAAGAATGAAATCAGCACCAGGCCGACATACATTTCTTTTAACAAAAAGGCGTTATAGGACGTCCAGATTAGATAACCAATCCCGGAATTCGCGCCCATCATTTCTGCAGCCACTATTGTAAGAAGAGCAATGGCCTGCCCCATCTGAATCCCTTCAATCATGACGGGTAAAGCGCCAGGAAGTGCGATTTTAAAAAAGAACTGACGGGAATTCGCTCCATAGTTTCGGGCTACGTCTAAATAAATACGATCAATCGTAACGACCCCGGCCACGGTATTGATAATAACCGGAAAAAATACACTCCCGGCGATGGTAACAATTTTCGATACTTCTCCTATTCCGAACAAAATTAAGATAATTGGTAATAAAGCAAGCGTTGGAATCGGCATCAGGGCCATAATTAACGGGGAGAAAAAATGCCTGAGCGGAGAATACAGCCCCATCAGCAGTCCCAGAATGATTGCCGGGATCACTCCAAGCAAAAATCCTGCCATTATGCGAAACAGTGATATTCCTATATGTTCAAATAATTCACCACTTGTCCCCATCGTAATAAACGTGCCTACAATTTCTGTAGGAGGCGGAAAAAACCGTGCATCCACCAGGCCGGTTCGCGATAAAAACTCCCATAAAATCAGGATAAAGATCGGTGATGATATCGTAAGTAGCTGCTTCAACCGGCTTTTCAGCTGTCGTCTTTTCCATTCTTCTTTTTCAACCGTGAGCGGATCGTGTTCTCTATTGTTCAATCTCTCCTTCATTCTTCACCACCTCTATGGCAATCATATGTGCCTCTGCCTATATGTGTGAATGGAAAGGCAGATTTATCCAAGCACTGCTCGCCCCTCATAACAACCATGCCAAACGCTGCACCACGACAGGCTTTGAACTGCATCTATTGTGCGCTTGCAAGAGTTTTGTTAAAGGGAAGCGGGGGTACATATTGGGTAATAAACTCGCCTCTTTTCTCACGGCTTATTAAGCTAAAGGGCCATTTACTTTAAGACTCGAATTCGAGATATGTTTGGTCCGTTGCTAATATGGAGAGGGGCTGGCTACGGAAAACAACTCGCTTTCCTGCGGCCCTACACGAAGTGGGGTCGATCGACGTTGCCACAGGACGTGGCGATCTTAGTCGATCCTCCTTTTACCATAAGCCTCCTCGGTCGCTGTCACTCCCTGTGGGGTCTCGCCTAGCCCCTTCTCCCGCGGGAGTCTCCTTGTTTCCTTCGCCACCCTATGATTGAAGAGTGAACGGACCCTTCTGTAGGAGAAAACGAGAGTTTGATCCGCCTCAAATGTTTATATAACGGGATTCATTCAGCTGGATAAGCTCGTGGTTAAAAATGTCTCCCCACCATAAACCAGAGTTTTTCAAACATGATTTCGAGCTCCATATATCGCAAGGTCCGGAGGGGAACGGGGAGACTCCTGTGGGATACACATGATCGGTGAGACCCCGGAAAGCTTTAGCTTGAGGAGGCTCAGCACATGCCCACGGAAAGCGAGTCGTTCCCCGCAGGACCTAATCCTCTCACTAGATATCTCGAAACTGAGCCTTCTAGTATTGGGAGCTTATCTTTAACATGCGATACTGAGATTTAATAAAGATAAATTCTAAAAAAGAAGAAATTCTGACGGTTTTCGTCACCTTCTCCCTTTACCAGGAACTTCAAGATGGTAAAATATGAGCAGACAGGAAGGTGTTGTAACGTGTGGATCGCGATTTGCTACTTCATTGCAAATATAAACGGAGCCTATATGGTGGCCAAATGGAAGAAAGGTGCGGACATCCGTACTCTTGGAAGTGGCACGGGCGGGGCAAGAAACGCGGGACGTGTACTGGGGAAGCCAGCATTTGTATGGACGGTGGTTATTGATGCACTAAAAGTAACTCTGCCTTTAAGCCTGATCCTATACTTAACGGCTTCTCCCATCATCATTGGATTCTCAGTTATCGCCTTAATTACAGGGCATATATGGCCGCTGCTTTTAAAAGGAAGGGGCGGTAAAGGTATAGTGGTCTATTTAGCAGTCCTTCTGATGCTTGAACCCCTGGGCCTGCTTCTATTCGGCTTTATCGCCTTCATAGCAAGTATTACCCCTATGCCATTTTCAAAAGTAATGATTGCCGCAATGGCAATTCCCCCGCTTCTGACGATCTGGCAGGGGGACCTATGGGTTGGCCTATGCCTGGGTATTGGATACTGCCTGGTCGTTATAGCCCATACCCTCCCTGTACACCCCCGTTTGTCAATAAAGGAGGAACAGATATGACAAAACAGTCTATTCAATATAAAACTGCTGACTCAAAGGAAGAATACAGACAAATTCATGAATTGAACTATCAAACGTTTGTAGAAGAAATCCCCCAGCATGAAGAGAATGACAACCGCAAGCTGGTGGATCGTTTTCACGACGAAAATACATATATCATAGCTAAACAAGATGAAAAAATTATAGGCATGATCGCCGTCCGTGCCACACGTCCTTTTTCTCTCGATCAAAAACTACCTAATCTGGACAGCTACTTACATGATGTTGAGGCTCCCTGCGAAATTCGTCTGCTGTCGATCAACCCAGAATTCCGGAAAGGCTCTGTTTTCTTCGGACTCATTGACCAATTGATTCGATACTGTCTCAGGGAGAACTACGATGCAGCCTTAATCTCTGGAACGGAACGTGAATGGAAGCTGTACCTGAAGTTAGGTTTTGAACCTTTTGGCCCAATGACAGGTCAGGAAGGAGCTAAATTCCAGCCGATGAAACTCACGAAGGACCGCTTTGTCAAAGCTACCCAGGCCTTCCACCGGATATTGGCACGATATGAACCGATTTCGTTTCTATCTGGGCCAGTACCTGTAAAAAATGAAGTGAAAGAGGCATTGGCAGCCACTCCCCTGTCTCATCGAACCGGAGCTTTTATCGAGCGAATGAAAAAGGTGTGTAACTCGCTTACAGAGCGGACAAATGCCAGATACGTCACGGTGTCCGTAGGTACAGGAACACTTGCTAATGACGTCGTTGCCCAGCAGATTAAACAGTTGGACCAGACGGGGCTTATTCTCTCGAATGGTGAATTCGGTGACCGGCTGATGGACCATGCACACCGGACAGGGCTTGATTTTTACCGGATGCAGAAAGCGTGGAATGAACCGATTGATCTGAAAAGTGTTCGTGACTTTCTGAAAGACCATCCCTCTATTGGGTGGATCTGGTGTGTCCACTGTGAAACATCGACCGGCTACCTGTTTGATATCGAAGAACTGAAAAAAATAGCTTACTATGAAAATGTGAAACTTTGTGTGGATGCCTGCAGCTCCCTCGGCGCTGATCCTGTTGAACTTTCCGGTGTTCATATCGCTTCCAGTGTCAGCGGCAAAGCGCTTGCCTCTTATCCTGGACTTGCCATTGTCTTTCACAACTATATACCGGTGCAGGACCCGGATATTCCGAAATACCTGGATCTAGGTGTTTACTATTCTAACCAGAGTATCCCTTACACTCACTCTACCAATTTGGTTCATGCTCTTGAGGCTTCTATGGCTACGGTTGATGAACGTCCTATGGGAGCGTTAATGATGGAACTTAGAAATGTACTTGATAACCAGGGATTGAAGGTACTTGGAAATCACAACTATTCAAACGGGATTGTCACGATTGCCCTGCCAGATCATATTTCCCAACAGAGGCTTGGGGAGAGGTTAAAGAAAAACGGGATCTTCATTAACTACGAGAGCAGCTACTTGGCTGAACGAAATTGGATTCAGATTGCGCTCATGGGTGACGTGGATTCGAACCATCTCCTTCGGCTCGGGGAAGTCATGAATCGTGTATTGAGCTCTGAAAGTCTTCCGAAGGTGAAGCAGTCGTGAAAAAAGTTTATTTGATCGCTTTGTTTTACTGGCTTAAAACGACAGCCGTTATGTATGTAGCTTTCCAGATGACGCCGCTCGGAGTGACCGATCATTTATTATTAATTTTCAGTTCGCTCGGCCCTCTGCTGCTGTGGTTCGGACTCTCATTTTTCTTTTTTAAACGCCTTCATCCTTGGATATTAATTATGCTTATGTTTCTAAGCACCTTCTTCCTATATGCTCATTTAATTTATTATCGTTTTTATGAAGACTTTCTCACCCTCCCTATTCTGCTTCAGGTAGGAAACGTAGGAGGGCTCAGTCAAAGTACGTGGACGCTTCTTTCTCCTTGGGATCTGTTTTTCATTATTGACTTAGTTGTGATTGGCTGGTGGTTAATTAAGAAAGGACCATTCACGATTCCACCTAAGGAGAAAAAGCAATACGCAGGAAGTGCGGCGGGCATTACACTGGTGCTCATAGCAGCCGCCTGGTGGCATTCTCCCCACCTTTTTCAGGAAAATTATAACCGTGATAAAGTCGTGATCTCCATCAGCATTTATGCGTACCAATGGTTTGATATTGCCTACAGCGTCACGGCCCCGCTGCAGAAGGTTATGGCAGACGAATCAGCTGATGGATCTGTAGAAGAGTTTGTATCAGAAAAAGACTCTCAAAAAACAGAATGGTTTGGAAGGGCAGAAGGAAAGAATGTTGTCTTTATTACACTGGAATCCGTGCAAAACTTCGTAATTGATACAGAAGTAAAAGGTGAACCCGTGACTCCTTTTTTAAATCAATTGAAGGGTGAAAGTCTTTACTTTTCCAACCTGTACGATCAAGCTTCTCAAGGGAAAAGCTCAGATGCTGAGTTCATGGTCGATACCGGATTATATCCATTGGACGGTGGTTCTGTCTTCGTACGCCGGCCCAATAATATGTTCAACGGTTTACCAGAACTCTTGAATGACTATCAATCTACTGTTTTTCATGGAAACGTAAGGACGTTTTGGAACCGGGAGGAAATGTATGATTCTCTAGGATATGAGCAGTTCATATCCAAACAGGATTATGAGATTAACGAAGAAAACCGGATCAATTATGGATTAGAGGATAAATCCTTTTTCAGACAATCGATCCCGTATATGAAGCAGTTAAATGAGCCTTACATGGCGAAGTTTATTACGCTTACCAATCACTTTCCGTTTTTATTGGAAGAAGAAGACCGCAGCCTTCCTCTTGCGGACACATCAGAACCTGTCGTTAATCGCTATTTAACTACAGTCCGGTATTTAGATGAGTCGATTCGGCAGTTGTTTCAGTCGTTAAAAGAAAATGGGATGTATAAGGATACGATGTTTGTACTGTTCGGGGATCATTACGGCATCTCTAAGGAATATGAAGACGGTGTGCATGAGCTTCTAGATCAGCCCGATACGGCGCTTTCCCATACGTCAAACCAGCGTGTGCCTATGCTTATTCATATCCCTGGGATGGAAGGGGAAACATTTGATACGCTAGGGGGGCAAATTGACATCCGCTCTACTGTTCTCCATTTGCTCGGTAAGCAAACAGAAGATTACATGAGTTTCAGCCAGAACCTTCTAGCTGACGATAAAGAAGAGTTTGTCGCTTTCCGTGATGGTGATTTTGTTACACCTTCTTACCTCTTTCAGGACGGTATTTGTTATGAAACGGACAGCAGCAAGTCTGTAAATACTTCCCATTGCAAAGAAGGCCAGGAAAAGGCACGCGAAAAGCTTAAACTTTCCGATCATATTATTAAAGGAGACCTGCTTCGTTTTAAATAATGGCTCTGATAAAGTTCGGTGATGGTATTACAGTAAAGCTCCCGTTTGTGTAAGATTCAATTTCGAGGTAAATGGGCCCGTTACTATATTTGGAAGAGGGCTGGTGGGGAAATAACTCGCTTTCCTGTGGGGGAACTGGCAAGCCTCCTCAGTCGCTATCGCTCCTTGTGGGGTCTCGCCTAGCTCCTTCTCCCACGGGAGTCTCTTCATTTCCCCACCAACCCAGCCATTTCTTGTGAACGGACCCTGCTATAGGAGATAGAAGCCATTCTGAATCTGCCTCAAAATGCTTATATAACAGGGTTTTACAGTTATACCCTCGTAGGATCCTAGGTTATACTTGTTCATTGGAAGGCGTTTATGCAGAGAATTTTGAGCTCTCAATGATCGCAAAGGGGCGGAAGGGAACGGCGAAGACTCCTGCGGGATGAACATGATCGGTGAGATCCCGGAAGACGAAGCCTGAGGAAGCTCACCACATGCCCGCGGAAAGTGTTCAAAAGCGGAATTGCCCCGGTAGACACGACACGCATAAGCAGGAAAATCAAAAGGGATGCGCTCTTTCGTCCCGTTGAATTTCCTACTTATGACGCGAGTGTCTGGGCGATGTAGCTGGAGGAGCCGTTCCCTGGAGTCCCTTTCTCTACAAA
Source organism: Halobacillus sp. K22 (assembly GCF_052246795.1). Classification (NCBI taxonomy): domain Bacteria; kingdom Bacillati; phylum Bacillota; class Bacilli; order Caryophanales; family Bacillaceae; genus Halobacillus; species Halobacillus sp. K22. The sequence goes on from NZ_JBQQCN010000025.1 coordinate 24,110, forward strand.
ATATCTCGAATTCGAGTCTTACACAATCCGGCCCTATAGCTTAATAAATTTCTTTCATTTATCAAAACTTAAATAAGAAAAAGCCCCGATGAGCGGGGCTTTTTTGTTATTCCTTTACATATTCCACCGAATGAAAATCCGAAGATACATTAATGTCCTTAGGAACGCTCACATACAAGATATAAGTTCCCCACTCCATCTCACCTTCCATCATACCATCCTTTTCCTCCGTAAACTGGGTGAATGGAAAAGCCGGACTAAAAACAGTAAATGTACGGTCGGTCGTTTGAGTGAGCAGAAGATTAAGGCGTTGGTCTGCTATCCCGATCCTAAGCGGTAAATCATGATTCAGCACCGTTCCCTGAAGAGAAGCCGGGGTTGAATAAAGAGCGGCCGTAATTTGCTCACTATCGTTTGTTTGGTCCACCACAATCGTAAGTGCGCTCGGTGCTTCAATTTCTTCGCCAATCTCAAGCCGCTCATACTCATAATCAAAGCTCCACTCTTTTCGCAGGTATTTCTCGTTTATATCCGTAACTTCACCCGCTAGAGCTTTTTGATAGAGCTCTCTTCCTGCTTCTGAAATATTTCCATCACCGTTCTCAGAGCTTGCGTTCTGCTCAGGGATAAAGAAAAAGAGAATAAAGCTAACGAGCAGGATACATACATAACCTCCAAATACCCAGACCGGAGTTTTAGATGGCAAATACTTTCTGCGGGTTCTGCCATTCTTTTGATTCATTTGCAAGAACAGCCAGATTAAAACCGCAATAAACACAATTGGAAGGAACCCAATAAACATAGCACTCGTCATTTCTTCACCTCCAATTGGTCCGAAATCCACAATGCAATAGTGAAGACAAGGGCTGCACTTGCTACTACCTTAGCTACGAACAATAGAAAGAAAGATTCCTGAAAATAAAATTCAAACATGAACGCTGGAAGATTCCAGTTTTCGGTGCTGGATAAATACTGAAGCCCTCCAAAAAACAAAACTGGAAGTAAAATCACAAACACTCGGTGAACCTGGACGATGATCCCTGCTAAATAGCCAAGAGAACTGAACAGGAAGACGAGCAAGATCATCGCTAGCAGTCCAGCGGTAAACGTGAGCGGTTCGGAAGTGAGTCCTGTTCCTATGACCTCCTTGTTTCCTAAAATATAATAGACCACCACTTTAAGTAAAAACCCGGCCATGATTGCAGTCAGGCCGCCGACGACACTGGCCGTAGCGATGAAAGCCACGGAAGACATATTGCTGCTGAAGCGGTTGGTAATAAAAGCAAAGTCATCTTCCCGGTAAGCCTTTGTAGTCATCAGAAGAGCACTCATGAAGCCCCAGAAAAAGGTGAAAATAATGATCATATCCGCCGAATAATAATTAATATCGATGTCCAGACCAAAGGTGCCGAGGCTTTGATAACCGACCCCATTCAAAGAGAACAGTAGACCAAGCAATTGTATGGTAGCAAGTGAGGTGAAAATCCCCATATAGGCTTTCAGTTTATAGTGATATTGTTTAGTAATAATCTCACTGGTGCTTACTTCAGTTAAGGATGTCATCTAAGGACCCTCCCTTTTGAGCTTTGGAAGCCGTTAAGTAGATACATAGATCACTGGCCGACACTCCGGAAAGTTGAATCCCTTCGCGCTTCATTTCCTGCTGCTCTTCCTGAGAAAAATCATTTTTTGTAACAATATACTCGTCATCCATCCCAAAAGGTTCGGAGTAAATAGGGTGGCGGTCCGCAATAAATGAGGCAATTACCTCGCGCTTTCCTTTTAATCCAATCGCATAATCTCTAAGTTCTTCGATCGACATATGAAGTACTTTCTTTCCACGGTCGAGGAGCAATACATCTTCCAGTTGATCCTCCACTTCTTCTAAATGATGGGTGGATAGAAGGATCGTGCGTGGGTAAGCGAGATAGTCTTTAAGTAGTATCCGGTAAAAATCCTTGCGCACAGCCGCATCCATTCCTGTGGTCGGTTCATCAAAAATAGTGAGCGGACAGCGAGCCGCGAGTCCGACGATCATATTAAAGGTACTTTCCTTCCCTTTGGAAAGATTTTTATGATACTCCTTTGTATGAAACCCGAAGTAATCAAACAAATGCCAGGCCAGATCCTCATTCCAATGTTTATAAAACCGTCCAGCTTCTTCCAGGATTTCTGCCAGAGAAAGGGTGGTCGGAAAGTTAATTTGGTCATCGATGAATATAGAATTGGCCGACACAAGCAAGCTGTTAAACGGGCGGTGAGAAAACACCTTCACTTCTCCAGATGTTTCCTTAAGCAGTCCGCTCAATATTTTCATAAGGGTGGTCTTCCCGGCCCCATTTCTTCCAACAAGGCCCACTAGCTTATTTTCTTCAATAGTAAAGGTGAGCTGGTCAAGAGCTCTAAATCCCCGGTAAGCTTTCGTTAACTCCCTGCATTCAACGATGTTCATTCTTCTCCCCCTTTGCTTCTCCTCTTCGCTTCCTTAATCATTGTAATCAGTTCTGTTTCTGAGATATCGAGCCGTTCAGCTTCTTGAACAAGGTCGTCAACCATACTCTTCAGTGTATGGTTTTTCCGCTTGGTCTGAATGATCTTCGCTGCCTCAGAAGAAACGAATTTTCCAATCCCGCGTCTGTCGTACAAAATTCCTTCATCTGCGAGCTTCGTCAACCCTTTAGCGGCTGTTGCCGGGTTAATGTTATACCTATCTGCGAGTTTATATTGAGAATATACTTTCTCGTCCTCCTGCAGACTGCCGTTTAAGATTTCATTTTCAATCCACTCAGCTATCTGCAGGTAAATCGGCTTTGTCCCATCCGTATTAAGGATCACATGCTCCCCTTCCTCTCTGAATCGGTGCATTAGTGTTGTAATGTAGTATATTACTAATCCTTACTAAAATCAAATGGTCTTTATGTAAATTTTTATGAAACTTATCTCAATTGGATTCCGTAGTATTAAGAGAAAAGAAGGTGGAGGATTGTGAAAAAATTCCTTTCAATCATAATTGCCGCAGTTATTCTTCTCGTGTTTCCTCTCCAGACATTGATATGATGCTCTTTATTATCCTTGCTGCTTCAATCCAAGCGAATTTCAGCGAAGCGGACCACACGGTTTCAGCTGCAATTGCCTCCAGCACAAGCGTCGGCGGAGGTGGAGCAGGCGTTGGTGGCAGCGGCGGAGGCTCAGGGGCATTTTAGATGTTGCACCATAAAAAAGCTCGGAGTTTAAATCGCTCCGAGCTTTTTTATGATAGTAAACATTTTTATAGATTTTCATAAAAGGCTTATTACGCTAAAGGGCCGGTTAGTGGAAAACTCGAATTCGAGATACATCGTGGTCCGTTACTTAAAAGGTATAGGATAGGTGGGGAAATGACTCGCTTTCCTATGGGGGAACGGTGAGCTTCCTCGCTCGTTTCACTCCCTGCGGGATCTCACCTAGTCCCTTCTCCCATGGGAGTCTCGCCATTCCCCCACCAATCCAGCCACGGAAGAATAACGGACCCTCTGAAAAGAGAGTATCCTTTTCTCCTCATCCCGCCTGAATGCTTATATAACAGGCTATCCCGCACATTTCCAGACTGGAAAAGTATATACGCCCATGGGATTATTTCTTCTCAATCGGGTGAAGGATGAAGCCGTTTCGAGTTTCTGATTTGGCCAGGTCCGGAGGGGAACGGGGAGACTCCTGTGGGATAAACATGATCGGTGGGACCCCGGAAATCTTTAGCTTGAGGAGGCTCAGCACATGCCCTCGGAAAGCGAGTCGTTCCCCGCAGGACCTAACTCTCTCACTAGATATCTCGAAACTGAGTCTTCCACAAACGGGAGCTTATCTGCAAAGTCAATATTGAGGTTTTACAGAACCTATTTTTTCAGTCAGGCTTCCACGAATTCTGAAAGGTTACCGAGAAGTGAGCTCTACTTCATTAAATCCCGAATGTGTTTCCTCCATTAACGGAGATCGATTGTCCGGTAATAAACTGCGAATCATCAGATGACAAGAATACAACTGAGTTAGCTATGTCTTCAGGTTTACCCATACGCCGAAGAGGCAGCTGGCTGCTGTAATCCTCCAGGGTAGAAGGATCTACCTCTCCATGTCTCTCTACAGGAATAAAACCTGGATTAACAAGATTCACATTAATACCGTGAGGTCCAAGTTCATTTGCCCAGGAACGGGTCATGCCAATCATGGCTGATTTAGCTGTTACATAGTTTGAGAAATTGGCATTTCCCAGCTGGACCACTTCGCTTCCAATATTAATAATACGGCCGAATTGCTTCTCTTTCATACCTGGCAGCACCGCTTTTGTCAGAATTAATGGCGCTTTAACAAAAAACTGCAGCTGATCCATGTACGTTTCCCATGTATTTTCCTCAAGGGAGTACTCCGGCTGAGATCCCGAAGCATTATTAACGACAATATCCACATTCTCTCCATATGATTCCTGAACCGCACGGAGAAGTTCATCCACGGAATCCTCATCGGTTACATCTGCCTGCACAGCGATGGCTACTCCGTCTTTCTTTCTGATCTCTTCCACGGTTTCATTAGCCGGGTCCGGGTTTCTCCCATAGTTCACCACCACCCGCGCTCCTTCAGCAGCAAGCTGTTTACTGATGACTTTTCCAAGTCCTCTTGATCCACCTGTAACTAGTGCTATTTTTCCTTCTAATTTCATTAGCCTCATCCTTTCTCCTGTTCCCTTCCCTTTTGTTTAGGCAGTCATTCTTAAAATTTCTAATAGGATGGATGTAACATCTCAGACATATTTGTAAAAAAACCAAGGTATTAAAACCCCTGTCAACCATCTGACGCAGCTAATTTATACTACTAAATGATAAAAATTCCAGAAAGACATTTATTTTACTATTTTCATAGTAGTACTTAAATTTCCCCAAAATTAAAGATCTATCTGCTTTCACCGAAGCGATAATTTTCCCTAAGAGATGTTCATAGTTAAGCTCGCCTCTTTCTTGCTAAAAAAATCCAATATTATTACAAAAACCAGATGATAGGATGTAATTGTTCCAAAAACATAACTTTCAAGGAGGAATTCGAGTATGAAAGGCAAATCATTGATTCTATCAGGAGCTCTTGCACTATCACTACTAGCTTCTCCAGCTACTTCTCTCGCATCTTCAGGAGACACCGAGTCTCATAAATTCCAGCAAGGAAATGTTCATATAGAATATGTGGTGAACTGGGTTCAACAAAATGAAGAAGCTTTAAAGAGTCAAAATATCCAACAAGTAGATATTCAGTCTCTTCTGGAGCAATTCCAAACTCAGGCTCAGCCTGAAGAGACACCTGAACAGCCAGAAGCCCCAGTTCAGGAAGAACCTGTGAAGGAAGAACCAGCAGAACCTGCTCAGCAAGCACCTGAAGCTCAGCCTGAACAGCAGGAGCAGCCGTCCGAACAGGCCGTTCCTCAAGAAAATACCACAGATCAAGCCGACCAATCTGAAGTCTCAGATTTTGAACAGCAAGTCGTCGAACTGACCAACCAGGAACGTGCGAAGCAGGGACTAGAACCTCTCGAACTTGATACAGAGTTAAGTGCTGTCGCGGGAGACAAGTCTCTTGATATGCAGAAAAATGACTACTTTTCCCATACAAGCCCAACCTACGGATCTCCGTTTGATATGTTAAAAGAATATGGCATCGACTACCGTACGGCTGGTGAAAATATCGCTATGGGCCATACTTCTCCTGAGCAAGTAGTCCAGGGCTGGATGAATAGTGAAGGTCACCGTAAAAACATCATGAATCCGAACTTCACACACATCGGGGTCGGTTATGTAGAAGACGGAAACTACTGGACACAAATGTTCATTGGTAAATAAATAGATCTACGCATATTAGCCATCGGGATTACAGATCCCGGTGGCTTTTTCTTATAGCGGGTGCGTACCCGTAGCCCCACTCTATTGCGTCATGAACCTACCTTATTGCGCCGCCCCCTACCTGCAATTAGGTGTGCTGACACGGAAAGCGAGTCTTTAACAACCTCTTTAGTACCAGCCCTCTCTGGGTAAAAACAACTGCAATATCTAGCACATTCATTTGTAAAAATATAGAATAAAGCGATTGACTATACATACGTACCCAGGGTATATTTTATCTGTATCTATTAAAAGTTTTTTTCTTGAAGGGAGAAAAATATGAAACGTACAACATTCGCTTTAGGGAGTCTCATCTTTGCCTCAGTTCTATTGTTAGGTGCTTGCAGCAATGCTGAGCAGACCAATGATTCGCCAAAAAGCACGGAAAGTGCTTCTTCAGAATCCACTCACGATGAACATGCAGGCATGGACCATTCCGGTTCGGGTGAACTGCCTGAAGGTTTGCACAAAGCGGAAAACCCAGCCTATCCTCCAGGGAGTAAGGCTGAGATTAACGCTGAGCATATGCCTGGAATGAATGGAGCAGAAGCAACGATAACAGGAGCCTATCAAACCACCGCTTACAGCGTATCTTATACATCCTCTACCACTGGTGACAAAGTGGAGAATCATAAATGGATCATTCATGAAGAAGTAAAAGATCCCTCCAAGAAAAAGTTAGATCCAGGTTCAGAAGTAACCGTGAATGCAGACCATAGTGACGGAATGAGTGGAGCTAAAGCCCAAGTGGAATCTGCCGAAGAAACAACGGTTTATATGGTGGACTATACAGACACGGACAGCGGACAAGAAGTGACCAATCATAAGTGGGTTACAGAAGCCGAATTATCTGCTAAATAGAAATTACAGCCCCCCGTCAATCGGGGGTTTCTTAATGACTATTTTACACTTATATAAAACTATATCCTCTCTCTTCCTACGCGCGTTCACAATATCTTAACAAATGCCCTGACCCTTGTTCTATCCACTTTCATGACTTTTTTTCTTTTTTATATTTGGAAAACACAGAAAATTACCTTGCAAATAGACTGAATATTACGTAAAATCAATCATAATTTATAATAATAAACTATAAGGAAGTGAGCGTAATGCAAACTCAATCGGTGAGTACTTTATATAACGTATGCCCTCTTTGTCATGGAACTGGAAAGTATAAGGAATATGATGATGGTAAAGCCAATTTAATTGTTGATCATTACCAGCGTGTTAACTATGCGAATGAGACACTTGCCTGGAAGATGGCCGTCGAAGAAACCAGTTACATGAAGAAATGCGCGAAGTGTCATGGAAAAGGGAACGTCCTGAACAAAGAAGGCGAACAAATGTTTAAGCAGCTTCAGCAATATGCATAAAATCATTTCCCCCCTGTCTTTAGGTGGACTGGGGGGTTAAATGATCTTTTTCAAACAAAGTATCAGTTTTAGAAAAATTATTTTTTTCTGAAAACTCTCTTGATTCTTGAATTGTTTTCCTGTATTGTAAATCGCAAGCGAAATGATAACCGCCTAATTTTTGAAAGAAATTTTTAGTAATTTTTAATATCATTCTTGATTTAAGCATACCTTTCATGTAAAGTGTTCAACAGTTGCTTTTCCAAAAATTACATAATAATAAAACTTATCCAGAGAGGTGTAGGGACTGGCCCTTTGATACCTCAGCAACCAGCCATTGGCACGGTGCTAAATCCAGAAGGTAGTAGTTATACCTTGAAGATAAGGAGACTCTTTATACATAAAGGACCTTCTTCTTCAAGGAGGTCCTTTTTTATATCCATTTTTTTACGAAGGAGATGATCACCATGGCACGGAACAGGATTGAAACGATACTAGCCCAGCTAGGAAATAACAGTGATGAAGAAACAGGGGCTGTGAATCCGCCCATCTATTTATCGACCGCTTATCAGCATAAATCACTCGGGGTATCCACCGGATATGATTATACCCGCACGAAAAACCCGACACGCCATCTTCTCGAAGAAGGCATGGCCCAGCTTGAAAACGGCGATCAAGCCTTCGCCTGCAGTTCAGGAATGGCAGCTATTCAGTTGATCCTCTCCCTGTTCCGTGCAAACGAAGAATTGATCGTCGCGGAAGATATCTACGGCGGGACATACCGGTTACTCGAACACTATGCAGATGCTTATCAAATTCATTCGACCTACTCCGATTTCACGGATGTCGAGAGTGTCATTACTGAGAAAACAAAAGCTATCTTTCTTGAAACGCCGACTAATCCGCTGTTGCAGGAAGTGGATATAGAAGAAGTTTCAAAGATTGCTAAGAAACACAACCTCCTGCTCATTGTCGATAACACATTCTTAACGCCTTATCTTCAGCAGCCGCTGGATTTAGGAGCGGACATTGTGATCCACAGCGCTACCAAATATATTGGCGGGCACAACGATGTATTAGCCGGTGTGGTCGTCGCCAAAGGAGAAGAGATTTGTGAGAAGCTCGCTTTCTTCCAAAATTCATCAGGTGCTGTCCTCTCCCCTTTTGACTGTTGGCTCTTAATACGTGGATTAAAGACCCTGCCGCTTCGTTTCGATAAACAGCAGGCGAATGCGAAGGCCATTGTTGAGTTTCTAAGAAACGATCCGGGCATTAGAGAAGTCTTTTATCCTGGAAAAGGAGGAATGATCTCTTTCCGAGTTGAGGATCCTTCCAGTATCTCTGAATTTCTTGAGAATTTGTCGGTCATCTCTTTTGCCGAAAGTCTCGGAGGAGTGGAAAGCTTCATTACGTACCCGGCAACGCAGACCCATGCGGATATTCCAAAAGAAGAACGGGAAGAACGCGGAATCTGCGACCGGCTGCTTCGCTTCTCCGTAGGTACAGAACATGAAGAAGATCTGATTGAAGATTTGAAGCAGGCTCTCTCTGCTATTCAAAAGGAGGAAATACAATGAGGCCAGAAAACGATCAGTTGGAAACTCGTTTCATCCATGGTTCTGCGAATAATCGAAGTCATCAAGAACCGGCTACAGGTGCTGTGAACGTCCCGATTTACTTATCGTCCACTTTCCATCAGGAAAGCTTCGATACGATGGGCCCCTATGATTACAGCCGGTCCGGCAATCCAACGAGACAGGTGCTTGAAGATACGATCGCTAACTTGGAAGGCGGCGCGCGCGGCCTCGCCTTTTCCTCAGGAATGGCAGCTATCTCCTCTGCCTTTATGCTGCTTTCCGCCGGGGACCATGTACTTGTTTCCAAAGATGTCTATGGCGGCACATTCCGGTTAATTACCGAAATGCTCGGTAAATACAATATCGATCACACTTTCGTTAATATGACTGACCTTAACGAAACGAGCCGAGCAATCCAGTCCAATACAAAAGTCATTTATGTAGAGACCCCTTCAAACCCTTGCTTAAATATTACAGATATTGAAGGAGTGGCAAAGCTTGCTAAAGCCCATGGCTGTTTAACCTTCGTGGATAACACATTCATGACACCGCTCTATCAGAACCCGCTTGAGCTAGGCGCCGATATTGTCCTGCATAGTGCCACCAAGTTTTTATCCGGGCACAGCGATATCATTGCAGGGCTCGCCGTTACTAAAAATGAAGAACTTGGAGAGAGACTCGCTTTTATTCAAAACTCCTTCGGTTCCATTCTTGGCGCTCAGGATTCCTACCAGCTGATCCAGGGGATCAAGACACTCGGGGCCCGGTTGAAGCAATCGTCGGATTCGGCATTGAAGATCGTCTCTCACCTGCAAGATCACTCACTTGTGGAAGAGGTTTACTATCCAGGTCTTTCCCACCACGCCGGTCATCCGATCCACCGGAGACAATCTACCGGAGCAGGGGCCTTACTTTCTTTCCGGCTGCCGGATAAAGAAGCGGCCAAAGCGTTTGTGGAGCAGATCCGCCTCCCTGTCTTTGCTGTGAGCCTGGGTGCTGTGGAATCGATTCTATCCTATCCGGCCACCATGTCCCATGCGGCAATGCCGGAAAAAGAACGAGCGAAACGAGGCATTACCGATGGTCTGCTCAGGCTTTCTGTTGGTCTTGAGCACCCTGGTGATTTAATTGAAGACATTGAACAAGCTTTACAGGCAGCTGCCCGAACCAGACAGAAAGTCAGCGTGTCCCTGTAAAAAGGGCATTAGCTTTCAAATAAAACTACTATTACAAAATGGAAAGGTTGTTGAATGAAATGAAACGATCATTAGAACAGAGATTACAGGATGGACCCGTTATTTGTGGAGAAGGATACCTATTTGAACTGGAGCGTCGCGGCTATTTACAGGCCGGTTCCTTTGTACCCGAAGTAGCCCTTGATAACCCACAGGCACTAAAGCAAACGTATCGTGACTATATGCTCGCAGGCTCCGACGTCGTCTTAGCCTTTACTTATAACGGGCACCGCGAAAAGATGAGAATCATCGGCAAAGAAGAGTTACTTGAGCCACTTAACCGCCAGGCCATCCGTCTAGCCAAAGAGGTTGCGCAGGAGCACCCGGAGGAAGAAGCACTCGTAGCCGGGAACATTTCTAACACGAACTTGTTCAACCCGGATGATCCTGAAGCTGTTGAAAAAACAAGAAGCATGTTTGCAGAAATGATCGGCTGGTGTAAAGAAGAAGGCGTGGACTTTGTGAACGGGGAAACCTTCTATTATTATGAGGAAGCACTGATTGCCCTTGAAGAAATCCAAAAACAAGGTCTTCCTGCCGTCATCACATTCGGACTGATGGGCGAAAATATCCTAAGGGACGGCTATGAGGTAGAAGAAGCCTGCCGTTTGTTAAAAGAAAAAGGTGCTCTTGTTGTGGGAATGAACTGCTTCCGCGGGCCGGCGACTATGCAGCCATTCGTTGAGAAAATCCGTAATACAGTGGAAGGCTATGTAGGCGCCCTTCCGATTCCTTACCGGACAACGGAGGAACACCCTACCTTCTTCAACCTGCCGGACGGAGGCTGTGCTTGTACACTTCCGACAGAAACAACGTTCCCAACGTCACTCGATCCGCTTTACACGAATCGTTATGAGCTTGCTGAGTGGGCCAAAGAGGCACACAGCATTGGCGTAAATTATCTGGGACTCTGCTGCGGAGCTTCTCCGGCTATGCTTCGTGAAGTAGCAGAAACCGTTGGCCGTACAGCTGTAAACTCCACGTATTCACCGGATATGGAAAAACACTTCCTATTCGGCAGTGACGATACGCTGCAGGATCACATCACTTCTTATAAGACGAAAGCATAAATAAAAACCGCCTGTCCGGCAATTCGGACAGGCGGTTATATGACTAAATTTATTTTTTGTATGGAATATCGTTCTCTTCACACCATTCCATGGCAAGGGTCCGGTATTGCTCATCTTTGTATTCATACCATTGATCACGAACCCCGTAGGTCACAATTTGATCTTTAAATCTCCGGAAAGCTCCCTTTCCACGGATCGCTTTTGATAAATCGTTACGAGCCTGATCACCTTGAAGCGAGTTGATGAACGCTTCCATCATCTGATACTCGTCTACATCGGAACAATCCGGCACTTGGATATAGCGAGTCTCATTTTCTAAGATATGTTGAGCTAAATGACGTTCTTCCTGTTGCCACTCTAACAAATGGTCGAAGTCTTCTTCCTCTTCTACATCTACTATCGCTTCATCACTTACGTGTAGAATTTTTCCATCGATCTTATCTACCAGCGCTAAGTCACCTTCTACTTGCTCCTCAATAGCATCGGCAACTTCTCGTATGTCTACTTGATTCATAACCTTCCCCCATCTATGCTTGCGGATTTTCTGCTGAATCTTTAGATGGATCTTCCAAATCCTCCAGCACGGACTCACCAAACAGACTGCTCACGCGATTACGCGCCTGCTCTTTCACGTTCTCATCAATATGAGAAATTACTTGATAGACCGCATAAACAATCACAGCGCTGTCATCCGTGAAACCGACGACTGGAATAAAGTCTGGAATTAAATCAACCGGCAGGATCAAATAACCGAGCGCACCGGCAATCGTGAGTTTTGCTTTCTTCGGCGTATCTTCACTCTTAAATGCATAATAGAGTAATAGACTATAGTACACGATTTTCGATCCAATCCGGCTTCCATTCGCACGGATTTTTTCACCGTATTCTTTCTCTGAAAAATGCTTCCTGCTGCGTTTTATAGCTTTAGCTGGATTCAGCTTTTTTAATCTGTCGCGATAGCGTTGTTTTTCTTTTAGTTCGCTAGTCATTATTCATCACCCTTTTGGGGTACTTTTGACAAAAAAGCCCCTGCTTAAACCTATTTTGAGAAAAATGATAGATTTGCCATGTTTTCATATGGATGCTTTCTATAATGAATTAAGCCAACGCTCCAAATGTATCCTCTTTTTTATTTAAAATTTGGCTCACTTGATGAACACTCGCTACCACGACTTTTTTTATAACTTCATTAGCGAAAGAAAACAGCATAGATGACAAATCCTACTATCAGTACAAGAATAATGATACCAGTACTTTTCCATCCTAAATTACCAACTAAATCAGGAAGTCCGCCTCCATGAAGACTACCCGAAGGATCTTTCTTTAACTCCTCGTGTCTAATTCTTTCCCTTGTTGCTTCAGGTCTTTCTTTTTCCTCATTCATTTGAATACCTCCATCAGTCGATTTTGTAGTGAATTAAGGACAGATGATAGACTTCTTAGATTATCCTCGGGAAACACATCTACATAACCATTGTTGGTCATTAATTCACTGCAAAATCCTTAATCTTCTTTTTTATAAAAAAATCACCATAACACACATACGAACTAGACCCCTCTCGGTTTCAAAACTACCTCTTAATCATGTCTTCCACCATCATGGCCTATAGCTAAATAAATCTTCTACGGAACACCCAAACAGCCTATAATAATTCCTAATTATTAAAACTTAGTAAACAGGTTTATCCTTGTTTATTTGTTGGTATATATTGTAATCATGATTCCTTTTAGTTTATTGGCTCTGTTAAGATTATTGTTGATTTTTCATAAGAGGTTTATTACTCCCCCGCAGGACCTTCCGCTCAACAATTATCTCGGAACTGATTCTTAAAGAATCGGGAGCTTAACCTTAAAATCTACGCGGAAGTTTAATAGAGCCATTTTAATAAAGGATCCTCCTACAAGTAGTGTAGAAGAAACGCGACTTTTGACTTTGATTGTCGAAACCAACAATAATGCTTACAGTTTTTGCTAGACTTTGATACTTTTAAAGTGATAGAGGCCGTGCATCATCACACGGCAGGATAATACGGTTACAAAATCCAGAAAAGTCATTTTAAAAGGAGAGCGATGAGATGGAACTTGATCAACTTGAATTGAATACAACTGTGGAGGAATCGGAGAAAACGAAGCCTTATTATACAGCTTTAATTGGATGGAGCGTGCAGGCAATAGAAGCTGCCGCGAAAATGAACCGGCCTTTCATCGTAGTAGGTCCACCCGATTTTGAGTCCTATGCAGAGAAACACGAGATTCCGTTTGTCGGATGGGATTTCAACAAGATCAATGAAAGCTCTGATCACCTCTATATGCAGCTGAAAGAAATGGGCGCAGAAGTTGCCGTTCCTTTATATGAAGAGTGCGTCGAATGGGCTGGAGCATTAAACGCCCGTTTCCGCGAGGACCCGCGTGTGTTTAACCGTTCTTTATTGTTACGGGATAAAGGAATGATGAAGCGTAAAGCGCAAATCTCCGGTATTAAGGTTGGAGTTTTTGAAGAGGCACGCAGTAAAGACGACGTAGAACGTTTCCTGAAGCGTGTAAATGAAGCTTTGCTTAAATTAGACGGCGATCATCTTGACCCAATCCACGTAAAACCACTGGACAAGGCTGGATCTGTTGGTCACCTGGCTATCAATACCACTGAAGGAATCGAGCAAATTCAGGATACAGACTTCCCGCTCTTAATGGAAAGTCATCTGGATGGACAAGAATTTTCATGTGAAGCCTTTGTTCATAAGGGCAAGGTTCGCTTTCTAAATGTTACGGAATATATTCGTCTAGGCTATTCCAATTTTGTCCCCGCTTCGCCATCACTGGAAGAAAAGAGACCTCTGATTGAACGAGCGGTCCAGCAGCTGGTGGATGCCTTCGAAATTGAATACGGCGTGATCCACCCTGAATATTTCCTCACTCCAGACGGAACCCTGCACTTCGGTGAAGTTGCTGCCCGTGTGCCAGGCGGACATATTTTTGACCTTATTGAGCGTGCTTACGGGTTCAGTGCCTATGAAGCACAAATTCTATGCAGTGATCCGAATACGACCGAAGAGGAACTGGAGCAATTCTTCCCGGATCCGTACCAATATGAAGCTTATGCTGGATGTCTGATGGTCCATCCTAATACGGATTATGTAAAAGATCTTGAAATTCCTGAGGAACTGGAGCACCATTCCTACTTTGAAAAGCACGATATGTTCACCCCGCCTCAAGGTAAAGTAGCCGAACGTGTCGGTTTTGGGAACCATTATGGGACCATCTTTTTCTACGGAAAAGATAGTGAGGAAATGACGGACCTTCTGAAACGTTACGAGAAGTATGATTTCTACGTATAGACAAGTGAAGTTTTTATAGAAAGGAGAGGTGAAATGCCTCAACCTACAGGTGTTATTATCGAACGATTCTCTCAGGCCCTGGCTGCTTTAGAAGAAGCGCCGCCTTTTGCAAAATCAAGATACCAGACCGACGTCTATCAGGAGGCCAATCGCCTCATCGAAACGGAAAACGGACTGGAGCACCTCTATGGATATGCCGATCGATTCGAACAAACCGGTATATTTCAGGATGGACCATGGGAGGAAGCGAATAAGCTTCAGCCCCCGCTTGTCACTGGATCCCTAAAAGCAAAAGGACTTCCGATGATTATTGAAATCTTAAGTGAGCTGCGGATGCTTGCTATTGCGAAAGAACGGTATGTCAATCCCGCAGTAACTCCACAGATGGCAGAAGAATTTCTAAATGAAGTGATGGTTCTTAACTTGAACCTTCTATTTCCTGATGCTTCGGAGAGCGCACGGGTTGAAAAGCATGAGAATGATGAAAAGGCGAGCGAGCTTTTTCAGTTCTTAGCGAACCATCTTTCATCTAACGCGCTCATTCAGACGCTGATTGACGAAATCAAACGCCTGACCGCGCAGCGTCCGATTATGATTAAGCGAACAGTATCAATGATTCGAATGGCTAAAGAAATGTTAGAAAAAGAACATCAGGATAATGATAAATCCGAACTCGTCCACTTTATCGCTGCGATTGAAGGTCCATCGGAGATCAGCAGCCGTTATAAGGATGTTCACGCATACCGGGCACAGCTTAAAGGGTTGTCACGCTCGGAGCTTATTTCAGAAAGTGTTTCTTTTGCTAAATCCATGCGTTCCACCGGTCTCGTTGCACCGCATCATGCAACATTAATCCGCTACTTGTCCAAACGCATGCCACAATTGCTGCCTCACGCGCTTGATTTGAGCAGTAAGGGAATTGCCAATCTGGAGGAGAATAACGAACTCGTTATTCAACTGATCCGCGCATCCATTTTTCCGGCAACCCGTCAGGCAATTTACGGGTTGGCGCTGATGCTTGAGCGAGGCGTTCTCTCCCACTCTCCTGTTCCACCAGGATTACGGAGATTAATCGAACTTGATATTCGTCCCGATGTCAGGAACGCTCTTGCGCAGACAACCAGTGTTGGAGAAGGCTTAACAGCGAATAATATTCTCGTTGCCGCGACCATCCAGGTACTTGGTCAGCCGCTCGGCATTGGGCAGGGATTCAATCCTACCTGTCAGGCTGCCAGAGGAATCAGCTTATGGGCGCAGCATGCTCCAGGGTTTTTACTGGAAATTATTCCACGCGCAGCACGGGACGGCGACATGGACTTTATGTTCGAGGGGCAAGCGATCCATTCCAAAGACTTAAGCGGCGGACTCGCTCCCGAGCTGCATAAGGAACTGGATCCTATCTCACTTGTACTGGTTCCGCATTTGGACAGGATTTACAGCGAAATGATGTCGCGTGTAGCTTTACGTGGAGACGATGGGCACCGATGGGTCAACCCGGCCTTTTACGGCAACTGGGTGCAAAAAGGGTTCGCCAATATTATCGATCCGCTAACCGGTTACGTGCAGGACTATCCTGGATTTGTACGTCTGTTTTACGCCACCCATCACACCGAATATAATGATGATTACGAAATGATCTATCCAAATCCTGTTGGTATCTTTATTACAAACGTCCACGGGAAGCTCTTAGGCCTTCATGCCGTATCCATTATCAGGATCGGCGTAGACCCTGAGGGGAAAGATAGAATCTATTTTTACAATCCGAACAACGACGGTTCCCAGAACTGGGGACAGAATATTGAACCAAGCGTAGCTGGAAATGGCGAAGAAGATGGCGAAAGCTCACTTCCATTCCATGAATTTGCTTCAAGGCTCTACGCCTTCCACTACAATCCCTATGAGCAGGGCGAAGCCTACGCTGTAGATGACTCGATTGTTCAGAAGGTGCAACAGCTGGCGCAGGAAAGCTGGGGCAAGGATTATACGTGGGTATAGAATGATTGATGCCAGACTCTCAACATGAGGGTCTGGTTTTTTGATGTGGGTTGAAGTCAGAGGACGCCTCGATTTTCAAATTAAGCTCCCGGTAGGACTCACTTGCGATACATTCTTGGAAAGGATAGTGGAAACCTTTCTTCCTCACCTTCTATGCCACCTACTTGATACTTGGATTTGGCTGTTGATCGAGTGGAATTACCTCAATTGGGCCGTGCGCTTCATCAATTGGGCCATGCACACTACGCTCTGCCCGAAAAGTAATTTCCCGAAATTAATATCGTTTTTCAAAATAAATATCTGAACAAAAAAATCCATTATTACAAAAATTTTACGTTTAAATGACATTTAATTCCGAAACACATATAATGTAAGCCATTTCATATCTCTAAAGGAGGGGTAATGTATGAAAAAAACAAAATATCTTGCACCGGTGTTAGCTTTAGGAATGACCTTCGGCTTTGGCGCTAGCAGTGTTTCGGCTGAGAAAACTACTGTTACTTTTGACAAAGGAGATACGCTTTGGAGCATTGCCCAGCAGTATGAGGATGTTACGGTGAACGATTTGTACGAATGGAACCCTGGCATTGATGCGCATAACATTCAAGTAGGTTCTGAGATCACCTTCCAAACAGGTGAGGCCGCAGAAGACGAGATGCCAAACGAAGTCTTCCATACGGTGACTCCAGGAAGTACACTAACGAGCATTGCTAATTTGCATGCAGGTGTCACGCTGAAAGACTTATATGATTTGAATCCTGGCATTGAACCTCGCAATTTACAAGTAGGGCAGGAAGTAAGGGTGAGCCGTAGTGATGGCTATAGTAAAGAATTCCACACGGTACGCCCAGGCAGTACACTGACAAGTATTGCAAATCTTCATTCCGGGGTAACGGTAGATGACTTGTATGACTTGAACCCGGGAATTGATGCACGTAACTTGCAAATTGGATCAGAAGTGAGAGTCAAATAGATAAAATAACCCCCCAGACCATATGTGCTGGGGGATTATTAATGGACTATTGAGAGGCGGCTTTTTTTAAGACCAGGGATTTATGATTGTAAAACAAGTAGAACTGCCCCAGCGATAATAGAATAATAATGGAAAAGCCTAAGAAAATGTTACTGTAAATAGCTGTATCTCCATTAAATCCGAGCCAATTAAGTGGTTGGTTCGGATTAAACAGATCGAGCGTCTTACCGATGACCGCGCCGCTTAACGCGCCGGACACAAAGTTCAGCAGATTGAACACACCCATACCGACGCCGGTTTCTTTTTTATCCAACAAGTTAGCAAGAATATCTGCGGAAGATGCCTGGACAAGCGGGAAGCTCATAT
Organism: Halobacillus sp. K22; assembly: GCF_052246795.1. NCBI lineage: Bacteria > Bacillati > Bacillota > Bacilli > Caryophanales > Bacillaceae > Halobacillus > Halobacillus sp. K22. Next base: position 41,907 of record NZ_JBQQCN010000025.1, read on the forward strand.
AAGCGACGATGATTGTTGCACTTACAATGTACTGATTAGCTCCAACAATCATGGAAAGTAGGAAGAATCCAGAAGCAAGCAGCGTCATCGCAAGATAAAGTACAAAGGTATTCCCCTTTGAATCTACCAGATTTCCGCCTTTTTGCCCCATAAGCGCAGCGCTTAAAGCTCCTGGGAACAGGACGAGCCCGATGGCCATCGTGCCCAGTTGATACGTGTCCCTGAACATAATTGGCAGCATGAACATCATACCGAATAAGCAGGTAATACTTAGAAAACTTGTGATTATGGTGGACCTGTATTTTATATTTTTGAATAAATGCGGAGGAATAAATGGTTCGGCAATCGCCCTCATTCTCCATAAGTTTAAAAAGAAAAACAGAGCGGTTAACACGAAAATCCATGGAATTCCGAGTGTAATCCCGAGCAGCAAAGTGGAAATAAATCCAGCAATGAGAGCCGCTCCAATAAAATCAATGTACCCTTTGTTCGTCTCTTCCTGCGGCAGGTTTTTTCTAAGAAACGGCAGTGTAACTATGATTAATGCGGACGTTAAGAATAAGTAGCGCCAATCTAGAAAGCCAGCTATAAACCCGCCTGCGATCGGACCGATTCCTGAGGCAAACGCCATGACGGAGGATACAATCCCGAGTACTTTTCCTCTCGTTTTAGGAAAGTAGCGAATCGGTGCTAAAAATACAAGCGCAGGAATCATTGCGCCTCCTACGGCTTGAATCACGCGAGCCACAAGGACCATCCCGTAATTTTGAGCAAAGAATCCAAATAACGACCCCGCCGCAAAAATCGTCAGCCCGATCGTAATTAATGTACGGAAGGGATAAAAGTCGGCCAGTTTTCCATATGTCAAAGCCCCTACCGCATACACCATAATGTAGCCGGTCATCACCCAGCTTACTTCGGAAGGCATCAGTTGATACGTCTTCGCTATATCCGGCACAGCAATATTAAACATCGTTCCGTTCATCACTGAAAGCATAAGGACTGCACATAATGAGACTAATAGTCCTCTCGGATTAGGTACAGACGATTCGTGTTGCTTATCCATTCTAATGCCTCCTTTTTATTTCGTATCTCGAAATGAATCCTAACGAATAAGGAGGCAGATTGCAAAGATAATGTACCGAGAATCGAATCTTTTACAATTGATCACCATTTTTCAGTACTGCAACAGACTCTGCTCTTTCCAATCTTCAGGAATCCGAAGGTCTCGCCCACACCAGATGGATTGAATTAAGCAGCGAGCTTTCTACCCGCTCTATTTGTAAAGTTGAATCCTCAAGCAGTTTCAGCATATCTCTGTTCACATGACACCCTATCCGCTTTTTCACTAATGGATCCACCAAGTTTTGCAGACGTGAAACGAGGCGGTTTGTACTCACTCCGTGTTCAAACAGCAGGATCTGCCCATCTTTCTTACATAACGCCCCAAGCTTTTGAAGCACCTTTTCCGGATTAGGATAGGAGCACATCGACAGGGTAGACACAACGGTATCAAAGGAATGGGCAGGCAAGTTGAGCTCCTCGACATTTTCAACTAAAAAATTCACCGTCAGATTCTGTTCGGCCGCTACTCCTTTTGCCTGTTCGATCATGGTCGGGCTGAAATCCACAGCGGTTATCGCAGAATCTTCAGGGTAGTATTGAAAATTCGTTCCCGCTCCTACCGATATTTCCAGGATGTTTCCTCTGGCTGAATGCAAAAGCTTTCTCCGCCATTTGTGATCGGCGGTCTGTTTTCTTGCGCGTCTGGCATATTTTCCGGCCTGTTTTTCGAAAAGTTTGATCTGCCGATTCATATCCATTGAACTTCTCCCCCTTTAAATAGTAAAAAAGTTTCTGACCTCCTCATTGATTATCCAGAGTGTCAGAAACTTCTTCCATCAAGTTTACCCTTGTTTTACCATTTCTTCTTTTAGCTTTTCCTCATTTACCATAGACTGTACCAGTTGATCGATTCTTTCGATTTCAGCGATAGAATCTTTCCACCAATTCCTGCTCCAAATACGCGTAAGTGTCCATCCCTTACTTTCCAAGAACCTCTGCCTGTACACGTCTCGTTCTCTGGCAGAGAGCGAACTGTGATACATAGCTCCATCACATTCAATTCCTATAATGTATTTGTTTTTTTCTTGTGGGTGAACAATAGCCATATCAATTCGATAACCGGACATTCCAACCTGAGTATCTACTTCATAGCCGATTTCTACTAACTTATTATAAACTTCTTCTTCAAAAGGAGAGTCAAAATCCAAACTTTTGTTCTGACGTTTGGTATTCATTTCTTCATTTAATCTTTGTAAAACCGACTCTGATTTTTCTTTATGCAGGTCAGAGACCGCCTGGGCGTATTCCATGTAGCTCTTTAAATATTTAGGCCCATCATTTTTTGATCCTGCCACATTTAATTCGTAAGGCTCGATACTGGAAACAAGGTGAACCTGTTCTTTCGCTCGGGTTACAGCTACATTCAGACGATTTTCTCCACCCTGCTGATTTAAGCTTCCGAAACGATTATGAACACGACCTTCCTGGTTTTTTGCATAGGTGATAGAAAAGATAATAATATCACGCTCATCACCCTGAACATTTTCAATATTTTTCACGAAAATCCTTTCGTCTAATTCTCTTCCCATCACCTGTTCATAAAGAACGCCAAATTCTTTATCTTCTTCCGCACGCCGCTCAATGATTGATTCGATGGTTTCCTGCTGCTTTGAATTAAAAGTGATGATTCCTATGGTTTTAGAAGGATCCTCGATGAGCTTTTGTTTTAATAATGTGACCACTTCTTCTGCCTCTACCCGGTTACGCTGGTCAACCCAATGACCATCAACTTTATGCCACTGCACGGAAGAAGGGGATTGTAAGTGGTTCACATTCGGTGCAATTTGAATATTTCCGTTGTAGTAAGCATGATTTGAAAAGTTGATCAACTCTTCCGATTTGGAACGGTAATGCCATTCCAGCAGACTGCTTGGTAAGACCCGCTTCGCCAGATTCAATAAACTCTCGGACTCTTCGAAATCTTCCTGCTCTTCATCCTCATCCTCCTGCACACTACCTTTAAATAAGGAAGAAGGAGGAAGCTGCTTCTCATCTCCTGCAACTACTACTTTCTTACCTCTGTAAATGGCGGGAATCCCGTTTTCCACCGTGCACTGAGAAGCTTCATCAAAAATCACCAGATCAAACATTTCTTCCTCTAAAGGGAAAATAGCTGAAGCAACTTCGGGAGAAACAAGCCATACAGGCATGACGTCAAGAAGACCGTGTAAGGCATATTCATTTACTAATTTGCGGACCGGCCAGATTTTTCGCTTCTTTCCTGTTTGGTATGTGATTTCTTTTATGGCTTTAGGCTGCTTGCTTCTTGCGCTTAGAAGGATTTGCTTTCTTTTATTTTGAAGCATTTGTATAGAAAGTTCTTTCTTTTCAACTAATAAATCCTTTAATTTTTTACGCAAATGATCAAAATCATCTGTGCCTATTTTCGATAAGGAAGGATATTTTCTTTCTACTTCATCGATCCAATAAATATACGTAGATTGCTCAGCAATCTCTTTCCAGTGCTCCGCTACATTTTTATCGACCCCTGGATCGCTTTTTTCTTTTAATTGATCTATAATTTTTTGCAAGGTTTTAGAACTTTCATCATACAGACGGTCCATCTCTCTTAGTTCTTCAAAATCTTCTTTCAAGAAATTCTGCTGCCTTTGTATAATAGAGAGCGGAATATCTCCTGTAGAGATACGATTTTTGTAGTGTTCAATCGTATCTTCCGAAATATAATCCTTCATTTCATTTAAATTCTTGGACATGTCTTCTGAAACATTGGCTAATTCGTACAAGATACTCAAACTCTGCTTTAACTTAGGCCATTCTTTTGAAGACATGCCTCTAAATTTATCTCCACCTAACAGGTCTTCTACGATTGTTTTACCCGTGAAAGTGGTCCACATCCACAACCTAAGCTTTTGCAGAGTTTTCTTATCATCTTCATTTAAATCGTCATAGATCTTAGCAATTTTGTCATCTACTTCCCAACTATAGGCAGGAGTGATGTCTTCCTCTTCAAAATGGTCTAAATATCCGATGCTATTTTCTGCTTCTTGAATAACTCTGTCTAATAGTTCTACAATTTTGACCCGATCTTTCATTTCCAGCTTGCCAAATGATTTCCTATCTTTCAAAGGATAATCTCCTGCTCCAAAGCGGCTGTAATAGCGGCCGTAAGAAAAGATTTTCATCAATACATCATTTAAATTATCTTTATTTAATTCACCTAACACCTGGTCGAGTTCTACAATTTCTTCCTGTTCCTTTGCTGGTTTCCCTATTGCATACAAGTCATATGCTCTGTAACCGTGAGGCTGGACTTCATAGAGCCCCTGAGCAATATTGTCCAGTTCCTCCTCTGTTTGGACAATCCTGGCTGACAGGCTTTCTAGTTCATTTTCCAGATCTTTATAACTTACTTCATTGGATAGCTGTTGATTTAATTTACGATACAGTGCATTTCGATCATTCTTCTCATCGTGAAGAAGAGCAGCGTTTGCCGATAACCCAAGACTGTCCAGCCGCTGATAAACAACATCCAGGGCTGCCCTCTTCTGTGTAACTAGCATAACTCTTTGTTCATTCGCTACAGCGTTCGCAATCATATTAACGATAACTTGTGATTTCCCTGTACCAGGCGGTCCGTGCACCACGATTCCTTTTTCATGCTCCAGCGAATCAATAATATGTTCTTGAGAGGCATCGGTATCGAGAACGAGGAATTTAGATTTTTCTTTACTCACTTTATCTTCTGAAGAACTCAAAGCTGCGGTCGGAAGCCGATCGACACTTTCCGTCTCTTGATCTTTGCCGATATCCAGCAATTCAGATACCAGTCCCAAGGATTCATCCTCATTTTCAATCTTCTCCATAAATTGTTCATAATCTTTCAGGATAGCTGAATTGCCTTGCGGAAAATGACCAATTACCGCCTGGTGCTGTAATCGAAAACGTCCCTTAGGAACTACCGGTATATCTTCTTTTCTATAACTCTCTACTTCCTTAATATTTTCATCTAATAAAGGCTCGACATTCATGCCATAGCCCTCCAGCCACTCTGCCAAATTCTCTAAGTCCATGGAAGCTGCTTTCTCTTCTGCTTCTTCATAAATAAGCTCGGGAACGTGCAGATCACTTAATTTTTGAAGGGCTAGGAATAAAGAACGGTTCAGCTGGGGAGTTTCATCAGGAATCGGCTCGACTTTCCATTCAACACCATGCTTTTTCTCTTTGTTCAATCTAACGGGGTATAAGAATAAAGGAGCTCTTATATATGTACCATCTGTCATCGTACCGTCGATAAACGGGTACCCTGCATATAAATCATATAGTCCCGTTTCTTCTTCGATGGCATTCAAGTTCCTAAAGAGCGTGGTCAATTTCTTAGAAAGAACCATCGCTTCTTCCTGGTCGTGACTCTGCTTCACAAACGTTTTTTCTTTTTTGTCTAATAAGTCCCTTAAGTACTCTTCTGGATTTACATTTATCTTTTTTAACTCACTAATATCAAAAGTCCATTTATCATATAACTTCAGCATCCGTATTGATCGATTCCGGCGGCTGAGGTCGTTTAAACGATCCCTCAGAAGAACCATTTTTTCCTTCACAACGATCACCCTAATTCTTATTATTTATTATTAATATTATACAATAAAAACCATATTCTCTTAAAATATCCTCTAGTTCCACAAGGGTTTTATTACATAAAAAGACCTGAACCACTAAACTTCACTGTGATCCAAGTCTCTGAACTCTTAAGAAAATACTTTTCCTTCTGCAATTAAACGCTCCGCCCATTCCACTACATTACGATTACTGCTCACATACATTTCCTGATCGCCTCTGCCAGAAGTCTGCATTTCTATCCCGTCAGGTCCTTCATTCCATACTTTAATATTATGGGTGAACTGCGGCTGTTCATCTTTGAAACAGGAAGGCAGTTTCCACTGGGTGCGATTTTTCGCCCCTTGTTCTGTCAGTACTAAACTTTTCTCATAACCGAACGTTCCCCAGCCTCTTTGACCCGGGTTCTTAGAAAAGTCAGGAGTAGCCGCGTAGATACAATTACGTTTACTTTTATTATCCTCTTTTTCCTGAATGTGAGGATGGTATTCCGCCCATGATGGTACCTGATCTTTCTGTACATCCCATACCTCGTCCACCTCCAGATAACCAAAAATTACATGAAGATCTGGCGCTTCTGGTACATAACGATACTTCCCGTTTACTTTTTCCACTTGTTTAAACCAGCCGAAAAAGAGAAATAGATCTCCCAGGCCGACATCCCGGTTATGGAGGGTGCCCTGGGATATACCACTTTGTCCGAACAGGCCCCGCCATCCCACGGAGCGATTCTTCATCATAGTGGACTCCAAATCAGGGTCCAAATGCGTTTCAGAAAACTGATTAATTCCTAAATCTTTCATGATGTCCAGATAGCTTTCACTGCCCACTGCGCTAAGGTCTTTATAAAATATGCCTGTATCTGCCCTTGGGATATGAAAAGGCAGCAGGCTGTCTGCATAAATCGGACTGGGCTTACCGCCCGTACTGCTATCAAAACCTTTTCGACTTAAGATGACTTTTCTTCCCACAAACATCGCCTCCTATCATCATTCAGTCAAACTTCTCAACGTTATAGGATTTCCATTAAACCTAGTAAGATTAGGTGTTATACTGAACTTAATACAAATTGAAACACACCATTACTCCTGCAAACATACTCCACAATTCTTATTCCAGATAACCATCACGTAATTTCACTCATTTTCCGCCTAGTTGCTTAACTCATTATTTTTCATAAATACCTATTAACCATCGAGGGGCTGATGGAATGAAATATATAAGCACGCCCGAAAAACAGGCAGAGTCCTTGGAAGAAGTCATTGAATTAATGACAGAGCACCTCCACGCTCTTCAACGCAGCGATGACTACAGGTCTGTATTTCAGCATGTTTATTTATTAATGACACAGGAAATGCAGCTGCGCCTTGAATCTGGTTTCTTTGAAGACCCTGTTTGGATGGAAAGGGTTCTTGTACGTTTTGCCCACTATTATTTTAACGCCGTCAACACCTATGAAGCAGACCTTCATTGCGCACCCGCGTGGAAGCTTGCTTTTCAAGTAGCTGAAGAAAAACGAAGTTTCGTGCTGCAAGATGCCCTGCTCGGCATCAACGCCCACATCAACCGCGACCTCCCCATGGTCTTACATAAAATTCTTGATGAAGATCAAACCTGGCCCAATGCACGGCGCATGCTTCACCGGCGGCGGGATCATGAACGTATAAACGATGTGTTAGGGGATCTGGTGGACATCGTTCAAGATGAACTAACGAAACACTATGCCCGTTTACTGCATTGGATAGATTTTATTATGGGACGTAACGATGAAACGCTATCTTCTTATTTTATGGCTAACTACCGTACAAATGTGTGGTATAATGCCGAGCTGCTCCTGGACGTCTCCGATGAAACTGAATTCAAAAAACAGCAAGAACGAATTGATGAAGAAGCCTACCGCATCGGACTTCAAATTGCTAACTCTCCATTTTCAAAATACCGCTTCGTTAAAAACCTCGCACCTTTCATGCGTAGATATCATTGGTTCTAAGCGTAAAAAGGACGCAGAACGCGTCAACGTTTCATCTAAGCAGGAACGTTTGAAAAATTCATTCTGAAGTTAAAAATAGCAGCCCTTGCTTCAGGTCTGCTATTTTGGTCTTCCTCATGTACGTATTCGAATTTAAGATTCACTTACACTCTTCACTCTGTTTTCAAACTTAGCTGACAAAAACTCAAGCGCAGAACCAAAGATAGCTCCGCCAAGCACTTCAACTGGCTGGTGGCCTAATAGTTCTTTCAACTCTTTCTCCCGCTCCACGAACTCAAAGCTTGGAAAGTCGAGGGCTATTTCAGCGAAATTATCCTCTAAGTCATTGACCAGTTTAGCGATCTCTCCCGTATGACGGCGAATGCCCTGTGCATCGTACATGACAATGACACCAAAAACGGTCGCTAGCGCTGTTTCTGTGTGGCGGGATCCTTTATTAGCTGCTATGTAGGTGGTTAGCGCAGCAACTCCTGCCGAATGGGAACTCGGCATGCCCCCGGTGGTCGCCACCTGTTTCACATCCCACTTACCTGTCAATCTTTTGTGAGTTACAATTTTGAGTGCCTGGGCAACCCCGATGGCGGATAATGCGGTTAGTATTCCTCGATTCATCTTCTGCATGTCGTTCACCCTTTGCTTTACAATCATTCTACTAATTTCATTACCCTAAATACAGTGTTTTATTCGATGATTCATTAAATTTCTCCATGGAGAGAAGCTTTCTTTCGCTTTGAAGTTCATTCGAACAGGTCCAGAGACAATTGTTCTTCTGTATGCCTCTCCTGTTCCTTCTCTCTCCGCTTCCTGCTTCCATGCTTTTTCAGCTGCTTTTGTGCCGTGGACTTTGCTTCATCGGTCTGCTTAACCGACCACAACAAGTCCCTGGCTTTTTTATTAGCCGAAGGTATATCAACGATCGGAGCCGGGTAATTCAGATCGTTAAAATTCGGAAGCTCCCAGGGCTGATGAATGAAGGATACAGGAATAGACCGGAGTTCAGGTACAAACCGTTTAATAAACGCGCCGTCCGGATCATGATCGATTCCCTGCTTGACTGGATTGTAAATACGTATCGTATTAAACCCAGTCGTCCCGGACTGCATCTGAATCTGGCTGTAGTGGATGCCAGGTTCATAATCGAGAAAGAGGCCCGCCAGTGCATGCCCCGGTTTTCGCCAGTCCAACAACAGCGTATTGCAGACAAAAGATACCACCATCGCCCGCGATCTGAAATTGACCCAGCCCGTTTCGTGCAGAGCCCGCATCGCAGCATCAATCATCGGGATGCCTGTCTGTCCGTTATACCAGCGCGTAAATGCTTCTTCATCCCATTCGGTGCGGATCTGATCAAATGCCGGGTTAATGGCATGCTTTGTAATGGATGGATCGTCCTCCAGACGCTGGATAAAATGACAGTGCCAATGAAGCCGCGACATAAACATCTTTAAGTGCTTCTGTCCTTTTGAAGATTCGCCCATCTTTTCCCGCGTTTTCTGCACGGCATAACGCATCGATAAGTTGCCCCAGGCGAGATAGGGTGAAAGCCGGCTGCACGATTCGGCTGAAGCCATTGGTTTTGAAATATGAAAATGATAGCTCTGATACCGGTTGTCCAGAAAATCATTAAATGTATGATGAGCACGCCGTTCGCCGCCCACCTGCCCAGTTTCAATCTGTTTCCCTTCGACTTTAAAATCGTTTAATATCTCCAGGTTCTCCGTCATTGAATCTGGCACTTCATTCTTTTCGACACACGGAATTTGTTCCGAGACGGGAATTAGTGGCTTGTTCATAAACTGCTCCCAATAATCCTGAAAATTATCCCTCGACTTGAGCGCCCGTACCACACCATAGTGCTGGTACTCCCGGAATTCTAGTCCGCGCTCCTTCATCCACTCATGCACACGCAGATCACGTTCGTAAGTATGCGGCGTCCCATTTTCTTCATGGGCATATAAAATAAACTCACCAAAGGTGCGGTGGATGTCCGCTAATACATCTTCCATCTCTGCTATAGCTGTGTACAGGCTTCCGTCTTTTTGCCGGAAACTCTTTTGCAGATCGATGAGGCTTTCTTTTACAAACTGAAAATGTCGTGCCGAAAGCTCCTGTCCCTGCCAGATGGAAGGTTCTGCAATGTAAATAGGAAGAATCGCTTCGCCGCTCTGGACTGCCTCGTAAAGCGGCTGATGATCGTATAAACGCAAATCCCGTTTCAACCAGACTACATGCAGCATACCATCCACTCCCTGTTCATAGTATGTCCATTGTATAATCTGGAAGAGGGGTTTGCACGAATTGATGTTCCCCTTCACTCTTCTGTTGGACCATGTTTACTTTAAAAAATCATATTCGTTCTCCCTTCGTCCTTCTTCAGCCAGGAGTGGCATACCATACTTCTCCGAATCGCAAATTCCCTTTCTCTTAGACCGCCATACAGCTTCCTGCATACGCACTTCTTCTAATGATTTCACACCGAGTTGTTCCCACTTCCTTAAGATGCCTTCACAGTATTTAAAAAATATCTTGTTCTGCATCAATGCCATTTTCATCGACTCTATGACCAGCTCATCGGATAGAGCAGCACACCATTGTGAAATGCTTTCTAAGACTCAATTTCGAGATATTCTGGGTCCGTTGCTGATAAAGGGAGGGGCTGGCTACGGAAAACAACTCGCTTTCCTGCGGGGGAACTGGCAAGCCTCCTCGGTCGCTGTCACTCCCTGTGGGGTCTCGCCTAGCTCCTTCTCCCGCGGGAGTCTCCTTGTTTCCTTCGCCACCCTATGATTGAAGAGTGAACGGACCCTTTCTATATGCGATTGGGTTGTATGATCCGGCTCAAATGCTTCTATAGCGGGAAGTAGCCACTCATACACGCTCATGGTTATAAGTTTATCTCCACCATAAACCAGAGTTTTTCAAACATGATTTCAAGCTCTATATTTCGCAAGGTCCGGAGGGGCACGGGGAGACTCCTGTGGGATGAACATGATCGGTGAGACCCCGGAAGGCGAAGCATGAGGAGGCTCAGCATGGGATGTTCGACTAAGATCGCCACGTCCTGTGGCAACGTCGAACGACCCTGCGTCGTGAAGGGCCGCGGAAAGCGAGTCGTTCCTCGCAGGACCCAATTCTCTCACTAGATATCTCGAAATCAAGTCTTACAGAAAAGGGAGCTTAATAGTAAGATCAACCCGGAAGTTTAACAGAGCTTTTTTTGTGTAAAAAACTCCTCCATATCTATTATCGATTTGGAGGAGCGTTTCGGTCTCATATTTTTACAAAAATGATTTATAGATTTGATTTTTCATCCTGGAACCCAAATGTTTTCATATCCATTCTGGATGGAGTAGTTGTACAAATGAATGATTTTATCTTTCTTATATGTCGCTAACTCTCGCTCCAGAGCAACAAGCTCTGGCTCAATTACTAAACGTTCATTTCTATCTACCACGTTATCCAAATAAAAAGGAACCGGCAGCTTATCACGCTTGGAAGTATTGCAAGTGCTGCATGTAAGCACAAGGTTCCAAAGCTGATCGGATTGTACAAAAGACCAGGGGATGAAATGATCTACATGGGTATGCACAGAATCTTTACTTAGAGATTTCCCACAATAGAAACACTTTTTTTCAAAATATTGCACCAGGATTTCCTCAAAAGGTTTTAACGAAGATCGTTTAGCAATACTCTCAACTTTAGACAACAAGTAGTTAATGTTCGGAATATCATTTAACTGCTCAATCATCTTTGCCATGTGGTAGTTAACCAAGTCAATTAACAACCGTTGGTACTTACGCATGAACGTGAGGACCGCCTGATTAAATTGAAATTGTTCGGACTTGTGATCAAACGCGTAAAACGTCCCTTGGGTATCTCCATAAAGAGCACCAAACACATTTGTTTTCATAACCGCCTTGATGCGATTGACAGCCTTAAGCTGAATGGTCGAGTCCAGTTTATCAAACGTCATTTCTTTTGGAATATGGTATTCCTGCTGCACTTCTACTAATCTGTTTACGGCAGCAGACCCTCTTGTACCCTGTTCAAGTTCATGGTGAATTACTAAATTCCAATAGATTTTTGTGAACGAGTAGGCCAATTGATTATAGGTAACAACAGCTTTATCATTGACCTGGTAGAGATTTTCTATCATTGATTTCAACAATCCAAATTTGTAGGTTGCAGACTTCTTCGATTTTGAAGTCAACACCACAGTGAATATACGCCATACTTCATCTTCGGTTAAGTAGAGAGCTTTTAATTCTCCTACTCTCAGTTTATGACTCATGGAATCTCCCCAATAAAATCTATTCGTCCTCCACCCGAACTAAAAACAGTTTGTCATTAAAAGATCCGCGATTAAAAACTTTTTCCTGTCTTACTTTTTCAACATCCTCCATCGAAGCACCATGCTGCCTTGCTAAAGCCGCTACTACTTCAATTACATCGGCCAGCTCTTCCACCGCTTCTACGTTCCCTTCAGCTTCCAGATATTCCGCGACTTCTTCCTGCAGCTTATTTCTTAACGCTTGCTGATAATGTTTATCGTTTAAAAAAGCTACTTCAGGGGTTTTCCCTGTCTCCTCTATAATCTTTGGAATCAGGTCTCTGACTAGTTTATTATATGTAGGCATTTGTGGCTTCCTTTCTAACTTCCATTCCTTGTTAACTTAAAGTTTACTAGACTACGAGTGATCGCACAAAAGTTATAATAAAGGAAGCTACCCTGACTGAACCGAGTAACTTCCTTGGATTAGGATAGTATAAAATTTTCACCCTCTTAAAATTTGAATCCAAATACAGCCACATCAATCGCATTCACACCGTCCCCATCCGCCACCTCTGCTTTAATGGCAAGATCAAGACCAGGCGCATGATAAGTTCTAGTAAGCTGATCACCTGGATCAAGAGTAAGTATATCCAACACTAAAAAGTTAACCTGATCAATTTTTGTAATTAGTTTCAGGGTCACAGCCCCCTCTGAAACAATCCGGTTCCCCGCAATGATACGGATCGTGTAAAAAGGCTGGACGTGTATGCCATCCGCAAGCGTGCCTGTGACCACTACCGACTTCCCCGCATCAATCGTCTGTCCGGCTGGTTCCGTCATAAAAAGAAGGTTATTTCCTCGTTGAGCTCGTTGAGACATGTAGCTCCCCTCTCATCCTTTTTTATATCCTATGAGTGACGTGCGCAAAAAGGAATGATTAGTTTATGGATGATAAAAAATCGCTCCCTTGTATGACTTGTAAGCTAATCTTTCTGTTCAACCTTCTTAAGCAGACCGTTACGCAAACAGACATCTAAAAGCAATTCTTTATAGCCCGTTTCTTCAAACTGAATCCCGATTTGATCACCGCCGTACTCTTTGATCACACCCGGACCAAACTTACTGTGAATGATCTCTTTCCCAAGGTCAATATCATTGAACTGAAGCAGATTTTCATCCGATAAATCAGCGGCGGGTTTGTTTTTCTTAGATGACGTTGTTTCACCCGCTGGCTGAACAATCTTTTTCACATTCGTTACAAATATGGACTCCGTCACCCGTTCGCTGCCTTTATAGTGATACGTCAGGAGTTCCAGGTTCGTCCGGGCCCGGGTCATCCCGACATAAAACAGACGAACTGCTTCCTCCATAGGACCGTACTCTTTGTTACGGTAGCGCTCCATATCATTTTGGGACGGAACGACTCCATTGATGAGGTCGATCATATAAACCTTGTCATACTCCAACCCTTTAGCACTGTGAAAGGTGGTGAGCGTCAAATTGCTTTTATTTTTATTAAATTTTGACGTTTGGACCAGATGCTCGAGTTCCTTCAAGCGATGGGCGAAGTCTTTTAACGTCCCGAGTCCTTCTGCGATCTTTTCCAACGTGTCCAAAATGCCGAAAAGATGTTCTGAATTAAAGCCGAATTTCTCGCACATTTTTTTGATCGCGTGATCATAGCCGAGCTTCTCGCGAATCGTTCGAATGGCTTGATCCGGTTTCATTTGGTTAATCGATTGGAATAACTTCTGCGCTTTCGGAATGGCCTTCTTCTGATAGGAAGGCAGCTCACTCTCAAGCAAGGTGTCAAAAACAGACGTTTCTATCGGCTGCTTTTTCAAATAGGCAATCTGCTGCTTTGATATATAGGCATTGAATTTCATATGGATTCTTTCAAGGATATCAATCTTGCGGTCGTTATAGGAAAAGCGCATAAAGTTCAGCATATCTTCAACGATCCAATGTTTGAAAAACTTGGCGTCGATATCTTTCATGTAAAATTCAATCCCTGCCTTGTCCAGCTTATCCGCAAGCGGCACCGCAGAAGCGTTATTACGATAGAGCACAGCGACTTCCTCGCGCACTCCACTCTTTTTTATTTCCTCCGTCACATACTTCAACTGATCCTCATAATGAGGCATCGTTTTGATGGCGACTGGCTGATCGGATGAATTGGCCGTGAACATCTCCTTAGGATAGCGGTTCTGGTTGCGCTTGATAAATTGATTCGAAGCTTTCACGATCTCCTGGGAGGAGCGATAATTCTGTGACATCGTCATCACCGTGGCACCCGGATACTCCTTCTCGAACTGCAGCAGTTTCGTCACATCAGACCCCCGCCACATAAAGATAGATTGATCATCATCTGCCACTACACAAAGGTTGTTTTGCGGCTGGGATAACAACTTCACAATCTCATGCTGAACGACGGAATTATCCTGGCTCTCATCGGTCAGAAGATACTCGAACTTCTCCTGATACTTGGCCAAAATGGCGGCATCGTCTAATAGGTATTGATAACAATACGTCAGCATATCATCGAAATCCAGTAACAGCTGGGGTGCATGATTTTTCTTGAAACGTTCATAGGCCTGATAGATGGAAACCGCATTTTTAACGGTGCAGGTGATTCTGTCCAATTCCTTACCAGAAGCCATTCTATTTTTCACAAAGCTGATATAGGTCATCAGTTCGTCCATCTCGTCATCCGTAATTTGCGAGCCGTTCGTATCCTCATAAATCTTCTTCAAAATAAATTTCTTATGCAGGGGTACCTCTGGACCATCCCAGCCTTTTTTCCATTCATCCTGTGGAACCTGCCCTTCGATCAGCTGAAAATCCCGATTTTTCTTACGCAGATACTCCCGAACGACCTGGAAGGCGAAGCTGTGAATGGTTGAAAAATGAACTTTTTCATTCGTTAAGCCGGAAAAGAACCGATCGAAACGTTCCGACATATCCCGGGCAGACGCTTTACTGAAGGTAATTGCCATAATTCTATCCGCTTTCACCTTTTTCTCAAGCAATAAATAACCGATCTTCATATTTAGTGTAGTTGTTTTACCTGAACCCGGGGACGCAAGCAGGAGCAGTGGCCCATTCGTGTGTAAAACCGCTTGTCTCTGCACGTCATTCAGACGGACACCCGTGGTTTCTTCCATGAATGCAAAGAAGTCCTTCGTCATATAGGTACGTCCCTCCTTTCTATCCTTACTAACAAAGAAAAATAGATGGAAGAAGGTGTAGGTGCCTTCTTCCATCTATTCATATCAAACGATTGAGTGCTCAGGCACCCAATATCCTTACCACATTATATCTTTTATAGGATTGAGATTCTACCTCAAAGGAGTGAATTTTAATGAAAAGAGGCTGCGCTAACTTTTTCTCCTACTCCATCGTTTAGGTGTTCAGATTGGATTATGCTCAAGTTGCGTCTATCTGCAATGGAGCTGAAGACCCCGTAATTGCGTCGTGAGTTACCTCTATTGCGCCGTCCATCCTGAGATCCTTAGTTCGTATAAATTCAGATCAGCATCTTATACTAAATCCGAAAAGGAGGCGATATTAATGGCGAAGAGAACCAAGAAGAACGATCCGGAGCAAAAGCATAAAAATGGATTTGATCCGAAGAAAGCTGACACAGAATTTGCAGAAGGATTCGGCAGTGCGGAAGCCAATCGAATTCACAAAGAAGAAGCCAAACGAGCAAGAAAATCACATCGTCCTAACCAAGCTAACTAGTGTTATACGAAAGACTCCTTCCTATTTGGGGAGTCTTTACCTTTTCCAACCTCAAAAGCGCTCCATACACCAATCTGCCTCTCTACAAATTCTAATGTCTGCGTGATTGATTCCACGATCCCTATGTTAGAATAATAGAGAAGGATTATAAGCTTAGGAGTGGACGATAGATGGACAAAAAAGATATAGCCGGGATTCGCAAACAGTTCAAAGTGGATAACGACCTCATGAAAATCTCAGATATTTTTAACGTATATATTATGAAAGAAACGACAGATATTTATCACCATCAGAGCCAGCCGTTTGAAATGCTCGACCAGGACCAGCAGGAATTGTTTATGAACAATTTCAAAAAGGTTTTGACCGGACAGCTGGATGAAAAATTATTTGAACTGAAGTTTGTGCGAGAAGCGGAAGACCATAGTCAGCTTATTTTACATAAAGGACTATTGAGCACGAACGTCGAGGACTGGAAAGAACAAATGCTTAAGATGACCGAAAAGATGATTAGGGACAATCCTTATGAAAAGGATGTCGTCCTCACTTTTATCCGCGCCGAGTACTTGAAACCGGCAAAGCGCCGTAACGACGAAGCAGAAGAAAGTGAACGGGACGCTGTTTATTCCAATTCCTTTATTCTCTGCAGCGTCAATCAGACGCAGGAGCCAAAAAAAGAAATTCAGTTCGATTACGTGGAGAAAGAATTCAAATATAAAATTGAGGTAGATCCTGTCATTGACCTCAAGAATCCGATGACCGGATTTCTTTTTCCAACCATCACAGATGGGGCTTCTGATGTGAACCACGTTCTTTACGCTTCCGGAAAAGCTAATGAACCAGACTACCGCTTCATTGAAGATGTATTAAACGGCGAAGAAATCATGACAGCGAAAGAAGACAAGGCCGTGTTCGAGGAAGTCATTAAAGATGTCGTCGGCGACCAGCTTAACCCTTCCACTCTCGCCAGTGTGTACGGGGAAATCAACCGCGTCGTGGAAGAAAATGAAGAAGATGAACCGCCAAGACTCGATTATAAAGACGTGGAGCGCGTGCTGAATCAGAGCGGAGAACAGGTCGACTCTGAGAAAGTAAAAACCGCTTTCCAGCGCGTAACGGATAACGAAACGTATGAGCTGAAGGCAAGCAGTATTGTACCTAAATACAAAACTAAATCGATCAAGATCAACACCAAGATCGCCAACATTTCCATCAGCCCTCAGGATCTGGAATATGTGAGACAGGTCAACTATAAAGGGAAACGCTGCATTATGATTGAAGTAGAAGAAGATGCAGAGATTGATGGATTCAAGATGCTTCCGGAAGCGTTTGGGGAGTAGTAGTTACTACCGGTGCAGATAAAAAATCAACACGGGGAATGATTTAGCTCAATCTCCGTGTTGATTTTTACTTTTAAGTAAACCTCATAAATGAAGAGAGGTGAATTCCTCTGTTTTCTAGAGAAAAACTGGAACACAATCAAACTTGGATTTATTTTACTTTCCTGGTGGCTGCGGCAGGTTTCGGGTTCCTTATGCCCCGGTCCGCTGAAAGTCTGGAATCGATTATTTCTATCGTCATAGCTTTACTGCTGTTTAGTATGTTTTCTCAAATTCCATTTACTTCACTGAAAGAATCATTAGGCGATAAAAAGTTTCTCAAAGCTCTATTAACGACCAATTTTATTATGGTGCCGATCGTGGTCTGGCTGCTGGCACAGTTGTTACCACAAAGCCCTGAACTATTGATAGGGTTTTATCTCGTGCTGCTAACCCCGTGCATTGACTATGTCATTGTTTTCACTGCGTTAGGAAAAGGTGATGAGAGGCTGATGTTAGCCTCTACTCCCATCTTACTGATCATACAACTAATGCTTTTACCTTTGTATTTATGGATGTTTTTGGGAAGGGAAGCTGCCGGAATCGTAGATCCTTCGCCTTTCCTGGAGGCCTTTTTTGACCTCATTTTCATTCCTCTTATCGCTGCAGTATGTATCCAATTAGCAGCAAAGAAATACCGCATAGGGACAAAGATTTTAAGTGGTTCAGCCTGGCTGCCTGTTCCCTTTATGGCTTTCACACTCTTTGTAGTTGCAGCTTCACAATTTCCAAAATTACCGGTGTACGCAGACGATGTTGTGAAAGTTATCCCTCTGTATGTGGCTTTCATGATCATTATGCCCTTCCTGTCTAAGTTTGCAGCGAAATGGTTTCAATTAGAGACAAAGTCAGGCCGCACCCTTATTTTCAGCAGCTCTACCAGGAACTCTCTAGTTGTGCTTCCCCTCGCCTTTTCAATCCCAGAGATCGGAAGTATGGTTGCGGCTATAGTCATTACCCAAACGATCGTAGAACTGATTAGCGAACTTATCTACATTCGCTTTGTGCCGCAGGTTTTGCTTCGTGATGAGTAAACGAACGGACCTCTTGTTACAAAAAATTCTCCCCTGACAGCCAACCCTTAACAAGCTGTACGCGGGGAGAATAGCAATGGACCGGATGATCGTTAAGATTCCAGTCCGCTTCTCAACCTATTACGTTTTTATTGTCAGTCGAAAAATATGAACTCTTCATTTAAATATTTTGTTACATGATGCAAGTGCTTTTTCCAGGCAGAAGCATTCCGGTAGTGATAGACAATGGCTTCTTCTTCAGAACCAGGCTGATAGGTCCGTGGAAGTTTATCCCAAGTTTTCAACCCTGCCAAATAGGAAAGAACCATCGGGTTTTCCTCCTCCGCGTCAAAAAGAAAATCTTCTATCAATTCCGGAGGGTGACCCTCTTCAATCGTTAGCAGGGCTTCCGAGTAAGCTCCCCATGTACCATCCTCCGGGTATTTTCGAAGAAGGTCTTCAGCTTTCTCAAGCTGCCCGGACATAATATACAGCGGAAAGATCTCCTGACGGATACCCTGGTTATCAGCTTCATTATACTTGAGTAGTTCTTCATAAAATCTAATCGCGCGGTCCAGGTCACCTTCTTCTGCATAAACGGAAGCCAGTAACTCTTGAGCTCTCATAAATGGCCGAGCTGTCACGTCATTCCACAGTTCTCCACTATCTAAATCCAGATCGTTATCGAGAGCATCGTTGGATGCTTCATAGAGGAGGCTCAATTTCTTTAATGGCTCCTCTTCAAGATGCGCTTGCAGGACGCGAGCATCCACCGATTTTGGATATAGGCGAAGAGCTTCGTCAACCAGCTGCTTTCTTTTTTCTACCGTCTCTGCCAAATAGGCATCATAAGCGAGAAGCTGGGCCATTTCTTCATTTGTTTTTGGAACGAAGGTCTTCTGGGAATTAGCCTGTATGAAGCTTTCCACTTCTTGTTTTGTAGAAAAATCCTCCCTGGAAAGTCGAGCGATCATCTCATAATTAGCGCGTTCTGCTGCTACTTCCCAGCTCGGGAACGTAAATGGAGTATAAACGGGACCAGAAGACGGCTCTTCAGTTTTTCCATATTCTTGGAGCAAATTAAAATAAGCCTCATCCATTTCTTCCACACGCCGGGAAATACTGTTCGGGCTTACTCCATACTTCTGCGCAATTTCTTTTTGAGTAACAGGTTTTAAATAACCGAAATGAGGATGATCTTTATAATAGTATTCCAGTGTCGCAGCAAACACTTCGGGTTTACGGACCGTCGGAAATTCATGATCACAGTAATACATCCACAGGTGGTGAAGGTGAACATAGTTATCCTGTTGCTTGATCTCAGGATCTATCTTCTGATCTAATAACAAAAGAACCTCTTTCTCCCTCTCACTTCCATCCCAGCTATCAACAAGGTTGTCCTCCACGTCAAAGTGAAGGAAATCTATCAAATACTCCGAGAAATGAGAAGCATAGAAATCAGCGATCGATCCCTGGGCACTACTCGCCTCGTATTCCATTTTCACATAATTGGAAAAGGAGGAAAATAACTCAGGATCCACGCGTAACGCGCTTGGAACAAATTGATAATAATTTCCCCAGTTCATTAATATCCCAAAGTAATGGGTCATCACTTCTACTTCAGAATTAGCCAATAACGTAATGTTAACCTCATACACTTCTTCCGTCCATTCACGCTCGAGCTTGACAACCCCCTTATCCACTTTTTCCACTACGGTAAATAAGCCTGGGATTGATTGGGACCAATGCTCTAGTGCTTCTCGAGTAATTGGGCGAGAAACTCCCTTCTTCACTCGGTCTACAAACTCCTGCATAATTGATTGCCCCTGGGAATTGGTTTTTAAAATGGTCTTATCTGCAACGGTCATACTTTCCTTAAATTCCTCCATCTGATCGATAGGCTCTTGAGGATTTAACAGATAAGGATAATAGTCCATTAAATAATCCTGAAAGCGATAATATAGCTGATCCAGTTCCTCTCTCACTACTGTTCCAGTTAAACTAACAACTTTTTTATCCCCGCAGCACTTTTTGTACTTCTTCCCACTGCCGCACGGACACGGGTCATTTCTTCCAGCTTTCATAACGTTCACGCCCTTTCTGACTTTATTATAAAGGGAGTTTAGGAGAGTTGAAAGAGTGCTTGAATGAACCTATAAACCGCCACCTTGCAAATAATAGATAAAAGGATAAGAACCACTTTTAAATTGAGTTCTTATCCTTTCTTCGGTCATTTATTTTTTGGATAGACTCTGTCAAACTTCCGTATTGATATAACAGTAAAGCTCCCGTTTGTGGAAGACTCAGCTTCGAGATAATTGGGGTCCGTTACGTTAAATTGAGAAGGGCTGGTGGGGAAATAACTCGCTTTCCTATGGGGGAACGGTGAGCTTCCTCGCTCGTTTCACTCCCTGCGGGATCTCACCTAGTTCCTTCTCCCATGGGAGTCTCGCTATTTCCCCACCAACCCAGCCACAGGAGAATAACGGACCCTTCGAGAAGAGAGAACCCTCGCCTTCTTAACTGGCCTTAAATGCTTCTATGACAGGCTATTCCAGATCTTTATAGCATGAAAATAGCCTCATATTCACATGCTCATTTGTGGATCAAGAAGATATCTTAAGTGGTTTTGAGCTACCGATTTGGCAAGGTCCAGAGGGGGACGATGAAGACTCCTGTGGGATAAACATGATCGGTGAGACCCCGGAAGTCGAAGACTGAGGAGGCTCAGCACATGCCCACGGAAAGCGAAATCGTCCCCCGGAGGACCTTCCTCATAATCAATATCTCGAATTCGAGTCTTCCACAAACCGGCCCTATTGTGTAATAAGTCACTTATGAAAAATCAACAATAAACTTTAACAGATCCTTTGGATAAAGCCTTGAATCACATGACCGATCCCCTTATGTCGTTCCCCTTCGTTACGTTCGGCCTCTCCGTAATAAAAATGAAGACATTTATAATCCTTGATCCAACTAAGGACGTCTTCTGCGGCATAAAGCATTTCCGTTGATTTGGGACCGCCTGTTCCATAAGACAATTGGGCTTCAGAATAAACTTCGAAAAGGATATGTCCTCCCGGTTTTACAGAACGGATCATTTGTTCCACCAGAAACGATTGGTCCTGTTTCGGCATATGACCAAACACCATAATGGCAGCATCAAATTGTTCGGGCTCCATTTCCATTTTGGTTAAGTCGCCTTGAAGCGTTTCTATACTGACCTCTTCTTCTTTCGCTAACTGCAGGGCTTTATTCAACCCTTGATCAGATTGATCCAGGATGGTCACATTATGGCCCATTTTCGCTAAGTACACACCGTTTCGCCCTTCTCCCTCAGCAAAGCAGCCAACTTTGCTATCTTTAGGAAGGCGTTCACTCATATCTTTAATAAAAGCATTGGGCTGCTTTCCATACGCGTAATTGGGCTCGGAAAATCTTTGATCCCACATTTCTTTAGACATATAACATACCCCCTGTTGTACAGTTCTCCGGCAAGTATATCATTTTACTTTTCTTCCATATAGGATTTGAGTTTAAGACTCTTACATGATCGGAATTCGGCGATTCTTAGAACATTCTATTCCTTTTTAAAATTATAAATCGAGTAGGAGGAGGTGACTAACCTCCGTCCTCTCACACCACCGTACGTACGGTTCCGTATACGGCGGTTTCATAAAATTCAACGTGCATTCAATGATTTCAAACCCATACGTTGCCAATAGT
>NZ_JBQQCN010000026.1:0-63631 GCF_052246795.1 Halobacillus sp. K22
TCGAAAACTGACATTTTCCGTTAGATAGCGGTGTACGGCCAAGTGTTTTTCTTGGGAAGTAAGTTTGGACATATGGTGGATCCCTCCTAGGTTTCGTGAGGTGTCCAACATTTGGGGGTCATTACAGCTTCGCCTTCCGGGATCTCACCGTTCATGTTCATCCCGCAGGAGTCTTCGCCGTTCCCCCAATGAACAAGGATCATCTATAATTCCCACTGGTCTTTACGTGTGTATAATTGTAGAAACCCTGTTATATAAGCATTTGAGGCAAATGCAGCATGGCTTCTTTCTCCTATAGCAGGGTCCGTTCACTAGATATCGTTGGGGTGGCGGAGGAAACGATGAGACTCCCGCGGGAGAAGGAGCGAGGCGAGACCCCACAGGAAGTGATAAAGACCGAGGAGGCTTGCCAGTTCCCCCGCAGGAAAGCGAGTTGTTTCCGTAGACGCCCTAGCCTTCTTGTCATAACGGACCCAATATAGCTCGAAATCATTTCTTCCAGAATAGAGAACTTTACTGCATAAAGCAAGGTGGATACTTAATAGAGACTTCCACAAAAAAGAGGGCGTGCAGCCCTCTTTACATGTCAGATGGATCTCGATCAAGTAATTGTTCTTTATCTATATACTCATTTTCCGCCGCACCAAATTCCGTGCTATGGTTCTTGAACTGAGCCAGCCGGCCATTTCTTTTCTCACCTTTGTTCTTATTTTCTTTAAACTGATTATCCGGCTTTTTGTCCTTCTTACTCATATGATAACCACCCTTTCAAAGTAAATGCCTATTCAGTTTAGGCTTTGAATTTCAGGGTCATTTATACATGAGATTTTCAAGAAGACCTATTCGGTAATAAAGTTCCTGTTCACCGCTTCCTGCGAGCGATCTTCCAGTCGCTCTAAGTGTTTGCTGAACATGGCCATGACCAATAAATGAATTTTGGCCTGAGTATACTTATAGAAGAACCACGGAAGAGAAGGCATGAAATCATGAATAGCGACTATGGCTTCGTCAGTCCCGGGGATCTGCCTGAACTCCATTCGCCCTCTTATATTCTTCTGGTTATCCGAAAGTCCGCCGCCGGTAATGTAATAAAGCGCACGGTTCGATGTACTCCGCTCATGAGAATAACTCATCTTAAGCAAGGACGATTCTGTAAAAGAAAAACCGATGCGGCAATTCAAGTCTTCGTCTACGGTTGTTTTAATCCATGGATTTAATTTATCCTCCAGCCACTTTACGTAGTGCTGGCCGACCCAATTGGCATCTTTGCCAGCTGGAACAATAATTCGCTGAACTGAACGAACGTCATGCTGGATGTTTAGATTTGGCGTTTTTTTAGTACTTTTCCCTTGGCTTTCCTGTTCTTGTTCGAGCGCATACCTTGCCGCTTCTTCAAACGTGATCGAACCCCGGCTAATCCCAGGTACTTCATTCTCCGGGTGCGTCGTCATCGGATGCGTTAGGCTTTCAATTAGGGGATAAGCAATTTCCTTAGGTGCTCCGGCAACTAAGCTTACCCATAAACGTGACAGTCTCACCGTCATGAATGGAAGGTCGAACAGCTTGGGGTCTCTCCCCATCACTTGAGCAGTTTTCAGCATCATGGAACGGTACGTCATGACTTCAGGTCCGCCTACATCAATGGACCGGTCTTTAAGCTCCTCGCTGCCCACACTTTTATCGAGTGCGTTCAATACATCCGGTAAAGCGACTGGATGTGTTTCTGTTTTAGTCCATTTAGGCAGAAGCATAACCGGAAGTCTCTTCACCAATTTCTTAAGAATGGGGAAAGAAGAGCCTTTTGGACCTACGATCAGCCCCGCTCTAATCGTAGTGACAGGCACACCGTAGGCACGCAGAATCTCGTCCACTTCCTGCCTGCTTTTTAAATGCCTGGATAAAGATTTCGAACTCTTTGGAATGATGCCGCTTAAGTAAATAATCTGCTTGACCCCTTGCTTTTTAGCGGCCTGAGCAAAATTATCCGCTAAAATGACATCCATATCCTGAAATGACCCCTGCGTTAACTTCGCTCCAGGCATCATCGAATGTACAAGGTACACCGCTATGTCCGCGCCCTCCAAACCTTTCTCAGCATCTGCCATAGAATAAAGATCACAGGAGCGCCATGTCACGTTTTCACTGTCCTCTTTATTATCTCCGCTTCTTGATAAAGCAATGATATCCGCGTGTTCGGTCAACTTATCCATTAGATTATTTCCTATATAACCACTCGCCCCCGTAAGAGCAACTACAGGTCTCTGATTTGGCATAACAACCCTCTCCTTTATTTTCAATACTGATGAAATTCCCTTTTATTCCCTGAAAATAACTTTTGGATGGGCTTTGAAACTCATTTACAAAAGGAGTTTTACACTTGTTAATTAAAGGAAATATCCCCATATAAATAGCAATTTAAAAAATAAAGAGGAGTGAAAAGGATGACACCCAGTGAAATCGGGTTTGCCATTTTATATTTAGGTGTATTTCTATTGCTTGGGAAAATCATCAGAGTGAAAGTAAAAGTACTTCAAAACTTATTTTTACCTTCGTCTATTATAGGAGGTTTTATAGCTTTACTGCTTGGGCCTCAAGTTTTGGGTAAGCTCATGAATCTATTTGTGCCGGATGATCATTTCTTAACCTCCGGGATCATGACCGAGACAATAGTTAACGTATGGGCTGAACTTCCAGGTTTAATGATTAACGTCGTGTTTGCTTCTTTATTTCTTGGAGCAGTAATCCCTAAATTAGAGCAGATTTGGAAATACGGCGGTCCGCAGCTCGCTTTTGGATGGGCGATCGGCTGGGGACAATATGTAATAGGTCTTCTTCTAGTAATATTTATACTTACTCCTTTTTTTGATATTCCTCCTATTGCTGGAGCTTTGATAGAAGTAGCTTTTGAAGGTGGGCATGGTACAGCAGCGGGGATGGCCAGTACATTTGAAGAATTAGGCTTTGCGGAGGCGTTCGATTTAGCGATTGGATTAGCTACTGTCGGCGTCCTTTCAGGTGTTATTTTCGGGATTATCCTCATTAACTGGGCCGTTAGAAGAAATCATACGAAAGTAATTGAAGACGTAGAAGACTTCTCTGATTTAAGAAAAAGAGGTGTAATGGAATACCAAAATAGAGAGCCAGCTGCTCAAATGACCACCCGGCCCGAATCCATTGAGCCTCTATCGTTTCACCTTGCACTTGTTATGATCGCCATTTTAATCGGCTGGCTGATTCTTCAAGGCTTAATTGCTCTTGAGGCCGTTACGATCGCGAACTGGACGGGCTCGAGCTTTATGGAATACATTCCTCTGTTCCCTGTCGCCATGCTGGGCGGGATCATTCTTCAAGTCTTCTTCAGTAAAAAAGATAAATACAATCTGGTCGATCGGCGAATGATTAATCGCATTCAGGGTCTTGCTTTGGATATTCTCATCCTGGCAGCGATTGGTACTGTTTCTCTCGATGTCATCGGCGAATACCTCGTTCCATTTTTACTGCTTGCGATTACCGGAATTGCATGGAATTTATTCGGGTTCATCTACCTTGCACCGAGAATCATACCAGAATACTGGTTTGAGCGAGGAATCGGTGATTTTGGTCAATCCATGGGTGTTACGGCTACCGGACTATTATTAATGCGAGTCGTAGATCCAGACAATGAGTCCCCTGCTTTTGAAGCATTCGGATATAAACAGCTGGTCTATGAACCTTTTCTAGGCGGAGGCTTTGTCACCGCTCTCTCTGTACCTTTCATCGCTCAATTTGGTGCGGTACCAGGGTTAATTCTTGCAGCCGCAATGGTTGCCGTCGGAATTACTAGCGGGCTATTCTACTTTGGAAAAGAAAAGCACAAAAAAGCCGCTTAATGTACTGGAGTTTTTACTATTCCTTATTCAACAAAAGGGTCGTATTGTAGAAGACTCGATTTCGAAATACCTCGGTTCCGTTGCCACCAATAGATAAGGGCGACTACGGAAACAACTCGCTTTCCTGCGGGGGAACTGGCAAGCCTCCTCAGTCGTTATCACTCCTTGCGGGGTCTCGCCTAGCTCCTTCTCCCGCGGGAGTCTCCTTGTTTCCTTCGCCGCCCTATGAATGAAGAGTAAACGGACCCTTCTATAGGCCACATAGGGGGGCTTAATCCGACTCAAATGCTTCTATAGCAGAATTTATATACATTCATTGTTATAAGCACCTGCGCGTTTCAAACAGGATTTCGAGCGCCATATATCGCAAGGTCCGAAGGGGACGATGCAGACTCCTGCGGGATGAACATGATCGGTGAGATCCCGCAGGGCTGTTAAGCCCGAGGAAGCTCAGCACAGAAGAGGTTCGACTAAGAGCGCCACATCGTGTGGCAACGTCGAACGACCCTGCGTCGTGCAGGGCCGGAAAGCGAAATCGCCCCCGAAGGACCTTCCGCTCAACAAATATCTCGAAATCAAGTCTTCCACAAACGGGAACTTATGTTTAATAAGCAAACCGGTGTTTATTAGTAAACAAGCATCTGCCCAATAGGATACGCGGATGCTTGTTTACTTTTCAGGGCTAATCATGCAGTGAACCCATTATGGTTATACTCTTACAGGAGCCGCTTGACAGAGCCTAGAGCATTAATTTTGACATGAGTGGTGTGATACCTTATTGTATTCAGGAAATGTTTAGTGGTTTAGTCAGGATTAAAAAAGCAGCCAATAGCCTGCTGGATGAAGGAGGTACATTATGAAATCATTGTGGAAGAAATATGTGGAAACGTCATTAATTAAAAAAATCACCGCTGCTCTTATTCTAGGTATTATAATCGGACTTATTTTTGGAGAAGAAGCTTCTGTTTTGGCCCCTTTTGGTGATTTACTACTTCGTCTGCTTCGATTTATCATTATTCCATTAATCTTACTGACACTGATTGTAGGGGTAAACCAGACGAATATCGGCAACCTGGGTCGAATGGGAGGAAAGGTATTTCTTTACTATTTAGGTACCTCCGCTTTTGCGATTATGGTCGGAGTGCTGGTCGCCAGTTTATTTAACCCTGGGACAGGTACGTCGCTTGATGGGAGCGAAAGCTTTGAAGTACCGGAGAACCCTGGTGTTACGCAAGTACTCTTAAATATAGTACCGGACAATATATTTACAGCCTTTACAGAAATGAATCTGCTCGGGATTATTTTCACAGCGCTTGTATTTGGAATTGCGATCTCTTATTTACGATCCACCCAAAGCTATGGAGATTTAGGAGATAACCTTTATAAAGTTATAGAGGCCCTTAATGCAGCGACGCTTACGGTTATGAAAGGGATCCTGCAGTATGTGCCTATCGGGATTCTAGCTATTATTGCCGAAGTGATAGGTACTCAGGGACTCGGTACGCTGGGGTCTTTAGGAAACTTTATCCTCGTTCTATATATCGCTCTGCTTGTTCAGCTTGCTCTTTATACCGTTTTACTATTTGTTACGAAAAGAAACCCAGGAAGTTTCTTTAAAGAAGCGCGCACGCCTATGCTTACGGCTTTTGTAACTCAGAGTAGTTCGGGTACGCTGCCTGTAACCTTAAATGCAGCTCATAATCTCGGAATTTCCAAAAGCTTATACGGCTTTAGTCTTCCTCTTGGAGCAACGATAAATATGGATGGAGCAGCGATTCGGATTGCTGTGTCCGCTGTATTTGCCGCTAATGTCGTCGGAGATCCGCTGAGTATGGCAGCTATTCTTCAAGTGGTTATTGTCGGAACTCTCGCTTCTGTCGGTACGGCAGGAGTGCCTGGAGCAGGTATTATTATGATTGCTACGGTCTTTTCTCAAGTTGGCCTGCCTATGGAAGCCGTTGCGCTTCTCACAGCTGTTGATGTCCTTGTCGGCATGGGAGCAACCGCTTTGAATGTAACAGGAGATCTAGTAGGCTCTTCCGTTATCAATAAGACGGAGAAAAACCAAAACGCTTCATAAATTTTAAAAAAAGCGGAAAACCCTCGTGTGCATAAGCTGCCACGAGGGTTTTTATTATCCATCACTTAGGATTACTCAGATTTTCTTAGGATAGAGCTTTCAAGTTCTCTAACCGAGGTTTCTCCCGTCAGGGCCATCGTTAAATCCAGGTCGGCCAGCATATTTTGCAAGACTTCCCGCACCCCTCGTTCTCCAGCTACTGCCAGTCCATACATGCACGGTCTTCCAACAAGTACAGCTTCAGCCCCAAGAGCCAGGGCTTTCACAGCATCAGAACCTCTGCGGATGCCGCTGTCCATAAGTACAGGGATTCTACCTCCAACAACTTCACAGACACCTGGAAGAGCCTCGAGCGCTCCAAGCGCTCCATCTACTTGCCTGCCTCCATGGTTGGAAACAATAATACCATCCACCTCATGTTCCAAAGCAAGCTTCGCATCTTCGGGATGCATAATTCCTTTTAATAGAATAGGCAGGCTCGTCTGCTTTTTGATAAAGGCGAGATCTTCCCAGGTTAAGCCGGGGTTTCCGAAGGTCTTCGTCCAATGCATAATAGCCGAAGTCGGGTCCTCTTCAGGGGCTTTTTCAAGACGAGAGCGGAATACAGGATCCGATAAATAATTTCCTACGCCTTCCCCTACCAGAAATGGAAGATAGACATTTCTTAAATCCTTCTCCCTCCATGCCATCATAGGTGTATCAAGAGTTACCACAATGGCGGAATATCCTGAATTCTCGGCTCGTTTCAGGAAGCTGGCTGTTACTTCAGGATCTTTATTCCAATAGAGCTGAAACCATCGGGGCGCATCGCCCATGGCATGTGCAATTTCTTCAAGCGTTTTTGTGGAAGCAGAGCTTGTAATATAAGGGACTTCCATTTGTGCTGAGGCTTTTGCGGCAGCCAGTTCCCCATCGGGATGGATGATGGATTGTACCCCAATAGGAGCAAGCATCAGGGGCGTTGAATATGTACGACCGAATAACTCGACTTCTAAATCGCGGCTCTCTACGTTTCTGAGCATTCTAGGGACAATCTTCCATTTTTTGAATGCTTCAAGGTTGGCATCCATTGTACTTTCTCCCCCGGCTCCGCCAGCTATATAATCATAAGGACCATCTTCCAGTACCTCTCTGGCGCGCTTTTCCCATTCCTCGTAAACTACAGGCAGTCTCTCGGGATCCGGATCGGGCATCGTCTGATAGACCTTGAACTGAATCTGATTACCGAAGTTCGACATTAAACTTCTCCTCCTTATAATTTACACAATATGGTTATACATTCATTTTATCACACTCCATGAATGCGTTTTCAATAAATACCAAACTCTGATTCATCTCCCTATTATTTTATTACGGATAAGCTCCCATTACTTGAAGACTTGATTTCGAGATATTTGTTGAGCTGAAGGTCCTGCGGGGGACGATTTCGCTTTCCGACCCTGCACGACGCAGGGTCGTTCGACGTTGCCACACGATGTGGCGCTCTTAGTCGAACCTCTTCTGTGCTGAGCCTCCTCGAGCAAGCTCTGCGGGGTCTCACCGATCATGTTTATCCCGCAGGAGTCTGCATCGTCCCCCTTCGGACCTTGCGATATATGGCGCTCGAAATCCTGTTTGAAACGCGCAGGTGCTTATAACAATGAATATATATAAATTTCCGCTATAGAAGCATTTGAGTCGGATTAAGCACCCCTATGTCGCCTATAGAAGGGTCCGTCCACTTTTCATTCATAGAGAGGCGAAGGAAACAAGGAGACTCCCGCGGGAGAAGGAGCGAGGCGAGACCCCACAAGGAGTGAAAACGACTGAGGAGGCTTGCCAGTTCCCCCGCAGGAAAGCGAGTTGTTTCCGTAGCCGCCCTCATCTATTTTCATTGACGGACCCAAGATATCTCGAAACTAAGTCTTCAACTAACCGGCACGTTAGTGAAATAAGTTGCCTATCAACATTTCACCAAATATTGACAAAGCATACCACAAAGTCTTTAGGTCTCAATTTCGGTCTCAAGACGGAACTAAATTCCTTCTGCAGTTCATCGTGGCATTCCCTGATCCGCTATACAATTAATGTAATCCAATAATCATAAAGGCGTGATAATAATGTCAGTTAAAGAAGCTACAGTACATGAACGTACGGACACTCTTCAAGAAGAAAGTACCCCTTCCGTTTTTAAAAACCGCAATTTCCTATTATTATGGGGAGCTGCCCTGCTATCCAGTTTCGGTATTTCTTTCTTTTTATTTTCTCAAAGTTGGTATGTCGTCAATGTATTGAATCTTGAAGCTTCCCTTGGAATCCTCTATATCGCAGCCAGTATTCCCCGACTGCTGTTTATGATTATCAGCGGTACGGTGGCGGATCGATACGATAAGACGAAAATTATGTTTCTATCGGATTTTATACGAGGGCTGCTGTTAGCCGGACTTGTCCTGTGGTTTTTGTTCGGAAGTATCACTCTTTGGACGTTTGTCGGATTCGCCTTTTTCTTCGGAATATTAGACGCCTTCTTCTGGGCAGCAGAGAGTGCCATTATTCCAACAATTGTCCAAAAAGAAAACCTGACTCGGGGTAATTCCATCATTCAGATGACCAACCAGACCTCCTTTATTCTAGCTCCTATGCTTGCAGGCGTGCTCATCGCCTTTGGAAATTATGAAATCGTATTTGCAGTTACGGCCGCCATGCTGCTTATAGCCAGTCTCTTGGTCATTTCTATGAAACCGAAAAAAGACGCAGAGGTAGAAGCCAATAAAAATAAGAAATTTTGGCAGACCTTCAAGGAAGGAGTTGTCTACGTTAAAGACTCCCGCGTACTGACCCTTATCGTTTTAGCCTCTGTATTTCTTAATCTGTTTATCGTTGGGCCGATGACGATGGGACTCCCATTATTTGTTAAAAATATCCTGGAAGGCACGGCAGTGGACTTCAGCTTTCTTGAAGCTGGTTTAGCTGGTGGAATGCTGGTGGGCTCCATCGTGATCGGAAGTTTAAATGTGAAGAAAAACCGAGGCAGACTAACCTTGATGACGCTGGTTCTTGCCGGCATCTCCTTTATAGGACTGAGCTTCACAGCAGAACTTTGGCAAAGCATGGTCATGCTTGGGTTATTTGGAACTTTTCTCTCCGTTTCCAATATCTCCTCCATCTCAGCAATTCAAAGCATCATAGAAGAAAAGGTGCTGGGGCGCGTGATGGGGCTGATCTCCTTAGCTTCCATGGGGCTCATTCCTGTGAGCTATGCCATTACATCTGCAGTATTATCGCTAGGAATATCCATCCATCACATTATGGCCGCCGGCTCTATATTAGTAACTCTGTTTGCCGCCTTTGTATTCCTGACCTTTAAAGAATTGAGAGAGCTTGATTGATGAAGACGCCGGCCCTGCAAAGGCTGGCGTCTATGATTTTAGTGAGCATAATTAAAAGCGTGTCACTTAATAAACAAAAGCGTCCGTCAAAACCAAAAAAACACCTTCCCAAGAGAGGAAAGGCGTAATCCTTATATTATTTCATTACTAAAACAGGACACGTCGCATGCTGGACGATGTTATTACTTACACTTCCAAGAAACATCCGCTTCACATTGCCAAGCCCTCTGCTTCCGACAATAATCATATTAATTCCCTCTTTTTCCGCGTAAGCGCATACATCTTCCCCGGGGTTATTATCAAGATCCCCCACAAGAACGTGGGTCACAATCGTAATGTTTTCATCATCATTTGCTTCTTTAATTGCTTCCAGTTCTCTCTCATACTTCTTAGCCATTTCGTCTCCTATACTTTTGGAGACAGCAGCATTGGTAAATGGACCAGATGGCTTGACGACAGACACTACATGAATTTCTCTGCCTAATGTTTCAATAGCATGGGTTTTCGCTTCCAATAATGCCTGTTTGCTAGGTTCACTGCCATCATAAGCCACGAGGATTCTCTTAGTCATAGGAAAACCTCCATTCATGGATAAGCATTTCTTTTACACTACTATTTTACCATGGTTGAAAGCGTTTTCCCAACATTCCAATAAAGATTTATATAAATTCCACCAAACTGCCACAAAATATACACAGAGGGGTATGTTGTTTTTTTATCTGTAAAGGAGTAAGATTAAGTTATCAATCACATTGTGAAATGTATCACAATCAATGTGTAAGGTGAAGATAAAGGAGAGATGACGATGGGCAGAAAAATTATTATTGTAGGTGGAGTAGCAGGCGGGGCTACAGCAGCAGCGAGACTTCGCCGTTTAAGCGAAGAAGATGAAATTATTGTACTCGAAAAGGGAGAATACATTTCATACGCAAACTGTGGGCTGCCTTACTATATTGGCGGTATCATTACAGACCGGGAAGCTCTGCTGGTTCAGACCGTAGACGGCATGTCCAAAAAGTTCAAATTAGATATTCGGAACCTAAGTGAAGCCACAGAGATCGATCGTGAATTACAAACCTTGACCATCAAAAACCTAAGAAACGGCACCGTATATAAAGAAAGCTATGATAAATTGATTCTTTCTCCCGGAGCAAGACCCATTATTCCGAACCTGGAAGGATACAAGGAAGCAACCAATATCTTCACTTTACGTTCCGTCCCGGATACGGATCAAATCAA
Organism: Halobacillus sp. K22; assembly: GCF_052246795.1. Taxonomy (NCBI): domain Bacteria; kingdom Bacillati; phylum Bacillota; class Bacilli; order Caryophanales; family Bacillaceae; genus Halobacillus; species Halobacillus sp. K22. The sequence goes on from NZ_JBQQCN010000026.1 coordinate 10,557, forward strand.
GGAATGGATCGATGGACGAAACGCGCAAGAAGCTGTAATCATAGGCGCGGGCTTCATTGGTCTTGAAATGGCTGAGAATCTGATGCACCGGGGAATTAAAGTCACCCTTGTAGAATTAGGGAATCAAGTGATGTCTTCGCTGGATTATGAGATGGCCGCTATCGTTCATCAAGAACTTCTAGATCAAGGAGTAAATGTAATTGTAGAGGACGGGGTCAAAGCTTTTCGCGACCAGGGAAACACGGTGGAACTACAGAGCGGACGAATTCTCTCAAGCGACCTGACTATTCTCTCGATCGGGGTGCAAGCTGAAAACGAGTTAGCCAAATCTGCCGGGCTTGCTACTGGCGGGCGGGGCGGGATTATCGTCAATGAATATCTTCAAACTGAGGATACGAACATTTATGCGATTGGCGACGCCATAGAAGTAAAAGATTATATTCATCAGACTCAAACAATGGTGCCTCTTGCCTGGCCCGCCAACCGCCAGGGAAGACTCGTTGCAGACCATATTAATGGAAAGACCGTTTCGTATAACGGCACGCTTGGTACGTCTGTAGCCAAAGTGTTCGACCTGACGGTGGCAGCTACAGGCAACAACGAAAAATTACTAAAAAAACTCGGGGTTCCTTTTGAATCTGTCCATGTTCATCCTTCTTCAAACGCTTCCTATTATCCTGGAGGACATCCGCTTTCGCTCAAAGTACTTTTTGATGCTAACACAGGAAAAATATTTGGAGCCCAGGCGGCTGGAGTCAAAGGAGTCGAAAAACGCATCGACGTTATTGCCACAGCTATTAAAGGCAACTTGACGGTTGAAGACTTAGCCGATTTGGAACTTTCCTATGCTCCCCCTTATTCATCTGCTAAGGATCCGGTAAATCTGGCAGGGTATGTAGCTGCGAATGTAGTAGATAAAGAGTTGAAAGTCGTTCATTACGATGAGATCGATGAAATTGTAGCCTGGGGCGGAATTTTACTGGATGTAAGAGAGCCGGAAGAAAGAGAACGCGGGTTTATTCAAGGATCCATTAATATTCCCTTAGGTCAGCTGAGAGAAAGACGACATGAATTGCCTAAGAACCATCCCATTTATGTAAATTGCCAAGTAGGAATGCGTGGATATTTAGCCGTTAAAACCTTGATGAATTATGGGTACCAGGCTATTAATCTAAGTGGCGGGTATAAAACGTATGAAATGGTTCTGAGGATTAAAAATCAAGAACCAGCCCTGCTCTCCTAATAAAAGAGAAGTCGAACTCCAGTCTTGGGAGAAAACATACGAAATAAAAGGACTATTTAAGAGACCAAATTAGATATGATTTGGTCTCTTTTTCCCTTCTGGACCAATTATTATTAAGATTTAACATTTAATCTCATGACCATAGCCCTTATCAATCTTGCTGTTTACTATGCATTTTTAATGAAATAGGAAGGTGATTAGGATTTAATGTTGAAATAAGTCAGGAACGTTTTGATACTAAGCATATTATTGATTAGGAGAGATAGCGTGATAACAGCATGGATTGGCAGTATTACTTTTTTAGCAGTAGCTATTCTGTACGTATTATTGGCTTTAGGATTACCTTATGGAGATTTTGCCATGGGAGGAAAATATAAAGTACTGCCGAAACAAATGCGAATAGCTTGTATATTCTCTGTACTTATTCAATTGGTTGCCATCATGTTTATATTACAAGCGGGGAATATAATTTCTATAAGTTTAATAGCCCCCATTGCAAGTGGAGCCTGTTATTTTTTCGCTTTCTATTTATTCCTGAATACGGTCATGAACCTTTTTTCGAAAAGTAATAAGGAAAAGTTAGTGATGACTTCCTTATCTTTTATCACAGCGATTTGTTTTTTAATGACTGCTTTGAATAGTTAATCAAGCTATCCTATACAAAAGGCGCCTGGATTCTAGAGTCCAGGCGTTTTTGCTTGAGATATGGCTTACTAGTTTTTATTACTTTCCTTAAGCCGAGCTCGAATGATCTTTTTTATATACGATCAAAAAGTAGATCAGGGGGCCCGCAAAAATGAGGAGGCTAGTCAGGGTTAGCTGTGTTGATGTCGATAGTCCGGTTAATCCGATGAGATACTCTGGCACGAATAAGAGAAGCGGAATAATAATCGGAGCCCATAATTTACTCCATAAAGCCATGCCGATAAAGACAGCCGCCGCCACAAAAAAAGCGATGGTATTACCGACTGTTCCGAATTCGAACGCTGGGGGATCTAAATATTTATCTAAGAATATCAGGACGATGAAAGAACCTACCGGCACTATCCCGGCCACACCATAAACCAGCCACTCTTTCCATCTGGCGGGCTTGTGACTGCTAATATACCTCAGCCCCACCGAGTATATTCCAATAATGAAAAGAAAAATAACGGGATATCCCACAGCCTCTATTAGAGAAAATTCTACTCCCCCATCCAAGATTTCTCCAATCAGGAGGTAGGCAAGGGCTCCGATATAAATCACAGGAATAACCTTAAAGATCATACCTTTATCCAGTTTCATCTCCTGTGAAAATTGTTCCATATACTCTTTAGGAGAGTTGCCGACAACGTCTTCCACACTCTTGCCCCTTTGCTCAGCCTCAAGCAAATGATCTTCCAATTCTCCCGTTATTTCTTCGATCTCCTTTTCCTTTTTACCGCTCGCCATTAAGTACATTTGTAACCGTCCGATAAAGTCTTTACTTTCTTTAGAAAGTTCCAATTCTACCCCTCCTTATCCAATAATCGCTCAACACTACTTGAAACGGTGTCCCATCTTTCCTTGAACTCCTCGAGTTCGACTTCGCCTTTTTCCGTCAGCTTATAATACTTTCTTTTTGGGCCGCCAGAAGGCAGCTGCTTCTGGCTGGTTTCTACCCACCCTTCTTTTTTCATACGTAACAGAAGTGGATAGATGCTCCCTTCCTTCACCATCGTAAACCCATGCTGGTTAAGCTTCTCGATCATTTCATATCCGTAGGTTTCTCCCTGGGAAATAATCGACAGCAGACAGCCTTCCAGGATCCCTTTCAGCAATTGACTTGATGACAATTCATATGCCCCCTTACCTCACTACCTTGTTATGCATGATAGTACATCAAAACAAATGCATTGCAACTAACTTGCAATACAATGTAGTTAAAGATTACCATCCCTTTCCAACATATACAAGTACTACTTTGAAATTAATTTAAGCTTTGTTATGAATTTTCATAAGAGAGTTATTAAACAATCGGGCAGGGGTGTTTAATCGTTTCGAGATATTGGACAAGATAAAGGTCCTGCGATAAGTGTATCTCGAACCCCTTTGGAGTAGAGCAAAATTACGAGAAAGAGATAATGTTCTGGACACATTGGATTTATAGCGTTACCACGTGAATGACCCTGCTATAGAAACATTTGAGGCAGATTCACCATGTCTCCTTTTTCCTATAGAAGGGTCCGTTCTCCAGATATCGCTGGGTTGGTGGGGAAATGGCGAAACTCCCATGGGAGAAGGGACTAGGTGAGATCCCGCAGGGAGTGAAACGAGCGAGGAGCTGATGGTAAAAGGAGGATCGACTAAGGTCGCCACGTCCTGTGGCAACGTCGATCGACCCTACATCGTGTAGGGCCATAGGAAAGTGTTCAAATGTGGAATCACCCCGATAGACACGAACAGCATAAGCCGACCATCAAAAGGATGGCGGTTTTTCCATCCGTTGATGAGCGGCTTATGTCTCGAGGGTCTGGGTGATGGAACAAGACGAGTTATTTCCCCACCAGCCACCTCCCCATCTCGTAACGAACCCCATTTATCTCGAAATCAATTCTTCGAGTATCGGGAGCTTATCTGTAAGGTCAACACTCACAATAGCTATTTTAAAATTTTTTCCTCAATCTTTCCGCAAAGTCTTCGTTAATAAGATAACCACGGTAAAGAAACAGGCGCCAAAGATAAAGCCAATTTTCAACAGCAGATTAGGAGCAACAAAAAAAGCTGAATAAAGCATAGAGCTCCAGATCATAATGAGTACAGATACTTTTGCTTTTACAGGAATTCCTCTTCCCGCTTTGTAGTTCTCTATATAAGATCCGAACCACTTATTCGTCATTAACCAGTTATACAGACGATCAGAACTCCTTACATAGCAAGCAGCCGTCAATAATAAAAAAGGGGTGGTGGGAACTAGCGGCAGTACAATCCCCAGCACTCCCAGGATCAGTGATATGGTTCCGATTATAATAAGAAGAATGTTAGTGAACTGCTTCATTTTGAACTCCCTTACTATTACACTTTCTCTTCACAATGGTTTGCCGGTCACGGTGCTTTATATACGCTTCCCCATGTACCTTTTCACGCAAACCTTTAGGCATTTATTTAAGTTTACCATTTTCTTTTAACCCACTGGAAGGCTGCTACCCATGACAAGTGTCATGGGTGCTCCCTGACGTTTATGTCTTATAAACTATACGATTTTTCCTTATGCTAAGAATACAAGAGACACAACAAAGGAGTCCTATCATGAACAAAGATAAACAAAAAGAGTTGAAAAAAAGCGTAGCACGATACGCCAAACCTGATAATAAAGCGGGCATCCGCCAGCTTCTGAATACTCTGCTTCCCTTTCTCCTTGTATGGTACCTGGCCTACGAAAGCCTGTCATGGTCCATCTGGATTACGATTCCGCTGGCGTTCATTGCGGGAGGATTCGTTGTACGACTATTCATTATCTTTCACGATTGTACCCACCAGTCCTTCTTTGAAAACAATAAAGCCAACCGAATTGTCGGAACAATTACAGGTATTCTTACCCTCTTTCCGTTCGATAAGTGGAAGCGAAGCCATTCCATCCACCATGCCACAAGCGGCAACTTGGACAAGCGTGGAACCGGTGATATTTGGGTAATGACGGTAGAGGAATATATGAAAGCTCCTCTAAAAACGAGAATAGCGTACCGTATCTACAGAAACCCTTTCGTCATGTTCGGATTAGGTCCTATTTATTTATTCCTGATCTCTAACCGCTTCAACCGTAAAGGCGCGAAGCGTAAAGAGCGTATGAATACGTATGTGATTAACGCGGCAATCGTTGTCTTGTATTCCTTTATCATATGGGCGATTGGATGGCAGTCCTTCCTGATTATTCACCTTCCAATCCTTTATGTTTCCGGAATGCTTGGAATCTGGTTATTCTACGTGCAGCACCAGTTTGAAGATTCCTATTTTGAAGATGAATCGGAATGGGATTTTGTAAAAGCTGCGGTAGATGGCAGTTCATACTATAAGCTGCCAAAAGCACTGCAATGGGTCTCCGGTAACATTGGATTCCACCATGTCCATCACTTGAGCCCACGTGTACCGAACTACAACCTGGAGAAAGCTCATGATAACACTCCTCCATTGGAGCATGCCACGACGATTACACTGGCAACGAGTCTTGAATCCATTCGTTTTCGGTTATACGATACAGCGAATAAAACCTTTGTATCTTTTAAAGACGTGAAACCAATGCTTAAAAGAAATAAACTGACCCTTCCAGAGCGAAGATATCCTGAATTCCAGGACAAATAAAAGGATGGTTTGACCGGCCGGTCCTTATTCAAGCCCATTTCTTTAAGGAATGGGCTTTTTTACATCTTTTCTACCAGCCCCGGCGCCAATATCATAATTATTTTGAATGTAGTAAAATGAGGGTACAAGGAGATGATTTTACGTGCAGAATTGGTATCACATCATACCAAAAAATACAGGGCTCAGCACTTATGTATGGATTGTTTTTTGTTTACTGCCCTTTTTCTTTATATTCCGTTCTTCCTCGATGCTTGAGATCACGTTCGGCATCTTTATGACCTTGCTTTTTTTCTTATCCTACCGATTATCTTTTATTTCCAACAGCCGTTTGGTTTATTTGTGGGTAAGCATCGAGATGGCCATAAGTCTGGTGATGACTTTTTTATTCGGCTATATTTACTTCGCTTTATTTTTGGCCTTTTTTATTGGAAACATCAAACATATGGGAGGATTTTTGTCGCTTTATATTGTCCATTTGACGACTACAGTTGCTGCTGTAACGATGACTTTTATTACAGAAGTGGACGATATATTTCCCCACCTCCCCTTTATCGTTATTACCATAATCGGTGTGATTTTACTGCCGTTTACCGTTAGATATAGAAATCAACAGCATAAACTCGAAGGAGAACTTCAAGATGCCAATGAGCGCATTTCACAGTTAATGGTGCTGGAAGAGCGAGAGAGAATTGCACGTGACCTGCATGACACGCTGGGTCAGAAGCTCTCCATGATCGGCTTGAAAAGTGACCTGGCAGGTAAGCTCATTCCTGTTAAACCGGATAAAGCTGTGCAGGAAGTCCAGGACATTCGCCAAACGGCCCGTACAGCTCTGAAAGAAGTTCGGGAAATGGTTTCCGATATGAGAGGAACGAAGCTTGAGGACGAGCTGATTCGTGTGCAGCAGATTATAGAAGCAGCGGAAATGAGCTTTGAATATGAAGGCAGCCCAAAGCTTGAAAACACGCCCTTACTCGTGGAAAACGTCCTCAGTATGTGCCTGAAGGAAGCGGCTACCAATATCGTGAAGCACAGTCAAGCGTCGCATTGTAAAGTGACGATTACTCAGACCAGCACAGAGATTTTAGTAGTTGTAGAAGATAATGGTCGGGGGCTGCCCGAGAACATCGAGCCCTTTAAAGGTAATGGTATGCAGGGAATGAGGGAGCGTTTGGAATTCGTCAATGGAAGTCTCGAAATCTACTCCTCCCATGGCACCACCTTGCGTCTGCACGTGCCGAATATAATAAAGCAGTCCAATAAGGAGGAGTCTGTATGATCCGAATTGTAATTGCAGAAGATCAGCGTATGCTCTTAGGGGCGCTTGGAGCCTTACTTGATTTAGAAGATGGAATGGAAGTAGTCGGAAAAGCAGGGGACGGCGAAGAAGCCTGCAAACTGGTTCGAACGCATAAGCCAGACATTTGCCTGATGGATATCGAAATGCCCGTGAAGGATGGCCTGACGGCAGCGGAGGAGCTGGCAGACGAACCATGCAAAATCATTATCCTCACCACATTCGCCCGTCCCGGTTACTTTGAACGGGCCAGAAATGCCGGGATCAGTGGATATTTGCTCAAAGACAGTCCCAGTGAAGATCTGGCAGAAGCGATTCGCAAGATTATCGACGGCCAGCGTATTTTCTCTCCTGAATTAGTTGATCTCGCTTACACACAGCAAGATCCGCTTACGGAAAGAGAGCGTCAGGTCATTAAGTTAATGGCCGAGGGAAAAAATACAAAAGACATCTCAAAAGAACTATATATTACTCCGGGTACGGTACGAAATTACGTGTCCGTCATCTTGGATAAGCTTGAGGTTTCCAATCGAATTGAAGCCATCTCGCGCTTTAAGGAGAGAGGCTGGTTCAAGTGAAGCCAGTAAAATCCATTAAAAAAACCAGGTCCTGAGGGAAGGACCTGGTTTTTTAATGAATTATAGATTAACTTTTACGTCTGCATCTTCACGAAGCTTCTCTACAAGAGTTTGATAAGCTTGAGATTCTTTTTGCTGAGTCAGCTGTTGTTTAAGCGTTGGTTTAGCTTCTTCATAGGATGGCATTTCCTGACCGCCTCCGGATTCTTCCTGTGCGGCCTTAGCTTCATCATACGCTTTTTTCAGCTCTTCTTCTGTAGGCTCTAGATCACCGTTCTCTTCCGCTAAGAGCTTGTCTACTTTAATCTGGGTTTGAAGCTGGGATCTAACTTGTTCTTCGTTCATTCCCTGTTGTTCTTCAATAGTAGAGAAGAACTGCTCCTTAGACTCTACCCCCTGATTGGATTCAACCAACTCGGTAATTCTTTCATTGACTTCTTCTTCCGTTGCTTCAAGTCCGCGGTCATTTGCTTCCTGTACGAGAAGCTCCTGTCCGACTAAACCTTCTGCTGTCTGCTGCTTCAACTGTTCTTGATCCACTTCCTGTCCAGACATTTGAGACTGCATGGCTGATCGTTGGAATTGACTTTCGTACGTGCGAGTAAACTCTTCTTTTTTAATTTCTTCGCCATTGACGGTAGCAACTACTTCCGGAACACCTTCTAAGTTAGGCTCAGGCATTTGAGCCTGTTCAGAACCTTCGCCCTCTTGACTGCTGCCTTCACCTTCCTGATTGCTTTCACTGTTCTCAGAAGATTCTTCCTGTTGAGACGCTTCTTCATTATTTTCGCTGTCTCCACCTGATCCTTCATCGTTACCGCATGCTGTTAATAACGCTATGAATAAAGCAAGTGATAAGCTTAATAACCATTTCTTATTCAATGTCATTCCCCTTTCGAATACCTAATGCTTGTCATTGTAACACGTGCCCGCCTACTGTACATCCATCACTTTTTAGTGTGTATGCCCATTGTAACATCTGTAATACACTTATACCCCATCACAAAGCCTTTGCGACCTTACCATTCCCACCATAATTTAAAATGTGGAATTTTTGTGTAAAATTAATACGCAGGGAAAAGTGACCCTTCCTCTTCAGTTTTGCCAAACGTGGAAGGAATCTTTCACCTTTTTACTAAATAGCTTTGTTAAACTTTGTGGTTGAGTTATAAGAGAACATAGTAAATACAATAAGCAATGAACGGATGCTGTTTCCCTCTAACTATAACAACTTACAATAAATTCCACAAAATATAAACCTTGAATTTTTCAATAATTTCTGTTAAGGTACAAGGAACTAAATATTTTCTTATTTCAATTCTATTTGAAGTAAGGATAGAGGTGCAAATTCCAAGAGTACGCATGTGAAGGAGAATGAGATCCTGTGACACATGAGGAAAGGGGTTTTTGCCGAAGCTGACGGAATCTCATGTTCCCGACGCTGGTTCTGATGCTTAAGAGGTGCAGGACTGTCATATAGGAGACTATATGGAGGGCTATCTTATGCAGGAACGGATATCAAAGTTCTAAGCAGCAGCGAACCCTCGTTGCTGCTTTTTTGTGCTTTACTGCTGCAGAGCCCTCAAACCTCGAACGTATAAAAAACTAAGTAAAGGTGTGAGGTTATGAACTTTGGTCAAGTACTAACAGCCATGGTAACTCCGTTTGATTCTGAAGGAAATATTGATTTCGATGCGACTCATTCCCTGGTCAATCACTTGATCTCCAACGGCTCTGACGGTTTAGTGATCGCAGGAACAACGGGTGAATCCCCAACATTAACGACAGAGGAAAAAGTAAGCCTGTATAAATTTGTTGTGGAAGTCGTAAACGGCAGAGTTCCAGTCATTGCAGGAACGGGCTCAAACAATACAAGAGCTTCCATTCAATTAACAAAACAAGCAGAAGAAGCCGGCGTCGACGCGATTATGCTGGTAACCCCTTATTACAATAAACCCACACAAGAGGGACTGTATCAGCATTTTACGACGATAGCCAAGACTACTTCTCTGCCAATTATGCTCTATAACATTCCAGGACGCAGTGTCGTTAATATGTCGCCGGATACCATTGTCCGCCTTTCTCAAGTGGATAATATCGTTTCTGTCAAAGAAGCGAGTGGTGATTTAGACGCTGCTGCTGAGATTATCAGTCGGACACCGGATGAATTCACGGTGTACAGTGGAGAGGATTCCAATACGCTTCCGTTCGTATCGATTGGCGGTACTGGAATTGTCTCTGTCTCTGCCCATGTGATTGGAAATGAGATGCAAGCCATGATTCAAGGGTATCGGAACGGTAACGGCAGCTATGCATCAGCTATGCACCGCAGCCTGCTTCCGGTGATGCATGCCATTTTCTCTGCACCAAGTCCATCTCCTGTTAAAGCCGCTTTGAATAGAAAAGGCATTGAAGTTGGTGGCGTTCGTTTGCCGCTGCTTCCATTAACAGAAGAAGAAGCCAATGAAATAGAAACGATTCTAACTTCCGTGCAGCCTAGAGAGCGTGCTTATAGCTGAATAAATAAGAAAATCCCCGTGCTCACCTTAACGAGCACGGGGATTTTTATGGCTTTTTTCATAAGAGACTTATTACACAATAGGGCCGGATTGTGTAAGAACTCAGCTTTGAAATATTTGTTGCGGTGAAGGTCCGGAGGGGGACGATTCGCTTTCCGTGGGCATGTGGTAAGCTTCCTCAGGCTTCGCCTTCCGGGATCTTACCGATCATGTTCATCCCACAGGAGTCTTCATCGTCCCCCTCCGGACCTTGCCAAATCAGAAGCTCGAAACGGTTTCGTCTTTCCTCCGCTTGAGAAAAAATAATCACATGTACGTATATACATTTTTTAGACTGGAACTATGCAGGATAGCCTGTCATATAAGCATTTCTGGCAGGTTAAGGCAGAAAGGATACTCTCTTTTCGAAGGGTCCGTTCACCCTAATAAAAGTTGGGTTGGTGGGGAAATGATGAGACTCCCGTGGGAGAAGGAGCTAGGCGAGACCCCACAGGGAGTGATAACGACCGAGGAGGCTTGCCAGTTCCCCCACAGGAAAGCGAATTATTTCCCAACCAACCCTATTCCATTTAGAGTAACGGGCCCATTTATCTCGAAACCGATCTTACAGAAACGGAAGCTTAACTTTAAAATGAACACGGAAGTTTAATAGAGTCATTTTTATAAGTTTTGATTATTTGCCTGGATGTATTGAATCAGTGTTCCGAGCGTCTGACCTTTGAACTCATCAGGGACAGATTCTCCTTTAGGGTCAGCGTAATAAAGCGCTCCTACTTCTTCGTGGTACCTATACCCGAGGTTTTTAAGCTGGTTCTGTAAACCCTTCGGCAGCTGCTTCAAGCCAGTCTGCTCTGTAAAATATTCGGTTGGATAGATCCATACATCTACATCCGTTAAACCTGTGTGAACGACAAATAAGTCCTGATCATACTGGGAAATCCACTGGTCTTTCGAATACAACGAAACCCCTGAACCTTCCAGAGACGAAATGCCATCTAGGTTGATCCCAAAAATTTGATTGATAACTCTTCGAATTTCAGGGCCATCTATCTTCTTGCCGTAAGACTTTAAGTATAAATCCAGTACTTTTAATTTAGAGAATGCCTGGATGTCTTCCCCATCCGCACATTGTGGCAGCGATTTTTTCACCCCGTTAATAATTTCCTTGGGATAACCTTGCTTCCCCGCTCCCAGCGCAGAAATTCGCTCAAGTTCAATTGAATAAATCTGGTTAACGATTCTCGGAATGTCTGTAGATTTTACTTTTTTTCCATTCGAGTCCAGATACCGATCCATGACCTCCACTTTACTCATCTTCTCGATGATTGAAATTGCTTCGTCATACCTGAGCGGGCTGTCCTCTCTCGTCTTAGGGTTTTGAAAACCTCTCGTATAATCTCTTTCGAGTACTTCAATTCCTCTTTTTCTGCCTGATAGAGTTCGTGTTTTAAACCTTTTGCCTGAACTGTAGTCGATGGTAAGGAAAGAGTGGTACCAGACAACATCACAATGGCGGTAACGACCATTATTCTCTTTATAGCCTGTTGAAACTTTTTCATTATTCACCCTCCTGCACTCTTATTTCGGAATTAATGACACATCCTCTTTATTGATATCGGCATGCCTAAGGTCATCATAAGCTGAATTCTTGAAGACGATCAAATTTTAATTGGAAAAATTTAAAATATTACGTTTAGATTACAACAAAAACCGAAACACAATTAATGTAACACTTTTGAAATATTTTCAAGGAGGGGTCCTGTATGAAAAAAACAAAATATCTTGTGCCGTTATTAGCGGCCGGAATGACGTTTGGGGTTGGTGCAACCAGTGCATCAGCAGAGAATTCGAAGGTGACCTTTGAACGGGGAGACACGCTATGGAGTATTGCTCAGGAATATAGTGATGTGACCGTAGAAGATTTATACAAATGGAACCCAGGTATTGATGCGGATGTCATTCAGCCAGGTTCGAAAATTATAGTTAAAACAGATGAAACCATACGTGAAGAAGAGCCTACAGAAGATTTCCACACCGTAACTCCTGGAAGTACCCTGTACAGCATCGCAAACCTTCACGAGGGAGTTACACTCACAGAATTATTTGAATGGAATCCTGGCATCGACCCTTGGAATCTGCAGATTGGTTCTGAAGTGAGAGTCAGCCCGCCTGATGATCAAGGTTCACAGGAAATTTATCATACCGTAGAGCCGGGAGAAACGCTGTACAGCATTGCGAACCTTCATAAAGGAGTAACGCTTGAAGACTTGTACGAGTTGAACCCGGGCATAAACCCTCGCAATCTCCCAATCGGATCCGAAGTGCAAGTATATGAGGATGGGGAAAAATCTGGTCCTGTAGCTGATGGAGTAACGAAGCAAGAGGCAGAAACAATGGTCAGGAAATATAAAGATCTGGAAAACGAACCGAATATGAAAGTAGAATATGACCGTATGGTCGATCGCGAGTATCTCGTGCACGTCTATGAGGTCGTAGATAACCATACCGCTACCCATGGCTGGTACCTCGTCGATCCAAAAACCGGAGACATCAGCAACTATATGAAATAACTAAAAGAGCAAAAAATTTCCACCTCAGGTCATCCAGATATTGGATGACCTGAGGTGGAATTATTTGTATGGATAAATTAGGTTTTAGATTTCGACGGTCCAGCCGTGATCGTCTTCTTTTCTTCCTCGCTGGATTCCGGTTACGGTATCATAGAGCTTCTGAGCTACTGGTCCGATCTCATGGTCATTGATAACCATTTTCTTGCCGAGCCAATTGAATTCCCCTACCGGAGAAATGACAGCAGCTGTGCCTGCCCCAAATGCTTCTTCCAATTTACCTTCTTCATAGTATTGATACAATTCATCGATTGAGATTCTTCTCTCGTTCACGGTCCAGCCCCATTCCTCCAACAACTCAAGGATAGATGTCCGGGTAATCCCTCTCAGAATACTCCCGCTTAAAGCCGGCGTCACGATCTCTCCATCAATCTTGAAGAAGATATTCATACTGCCTACCTCTTCAATGTATCGCTTCTCTACGCCGTCCAGCCAAAGCACATCAGCATTCCCTTCTTTGCTGGCTTTCGCCTGCGCCTGATAACCGGAAGAGTAGTTCCCTGCCGTTTTTGCCATTCCGGTTCCGCCCTTAACCGCACGCGTAAATTCCTCTTCAACGTTAATCGTAACCGGACGAATGCCTCCAGAAAAGTAAGGTCCTACCGGCGAAAGAATAATCATAAATTTATACGATTTTGAAGGAGCCACGGCAAGACTTGGTTCCGTTGCAATGATGAACGGACGGATGTATAAGGACGTCCCCTCAAATTCCGGCACCCATTCTCTCTCCAAGTGGATCAGCTTCTTCAAGTAATCCATGACTGCATCTTCATCAATCGGCGGAATGCTCAAACGTTCGCTGGAAAGATTCAAACGCTCAAAGTTTTTTTCCGGTCTGAATAGCAGTACACGGCCATCATCGGTACGATACGCTTTCAAGCCCTCAAACACAGTTTGACCGTAATGAAAAATCATGGCAGCCGGATCAAGAGTCAAAGGTTCATAAGGTACGATTCTCGGCTCATGCCACCCTTTGCTTTCTTCATAATCCATCACAAACATATGGTCCGTGAATGTTCTGCCAAAAGGGATTTGGCCGCTATCTGGTTTTTGCTTTTTAATGCGACTTTCTACAGTAGTTAATGAATGAGTCATAGGACAAATCTCCTTTTCGTGTCTTTGTTTACATCTATTCTTTAAATGAACAAAGGATTAGATATTAGTATTCATTGTACGTGTAACGAAGGTACTTTTAAAGAGTGAGGTCTCTATTTTTAGAAAATTTCAATTAAAGTTAGTGAATGTGTAAGCTAACAGAGCCAATCGCAATTTTTATAGAGAGAATTGTATGGAGATCTCTTTTTTAATTATTGTTATATTATGGTATTTTTATATAAACAAAGAACGTTTCAAAGCAAAGATCTTCAGCTTTATTATTTTAGCTTAAAAATACAAGGAGAGGTTATATAGTGAACAGGTTCATGAAGAACTTAGGGCAAATTATTATGACCCTCTCTACTATCTTATTTATTATTGATATAGTAAACGGCGACTTTGGCTCTCTAGTGGGTTACTGGTCTACAGGTAGTATGATCTTTGCGTTTACACAAGGGTATAGACTATATTTTGAAGAAGATCGGAAAATCAACGGATTTCTGTTTATGTGCGCAACGGGAACGATGCTACTTTTCATGTTGATTATGACAATGACTGGCTGATTTTAGCAGAACAAACTTCTCGTCAAAATCCTATTCCATCTCTATAGCAACTCCCCAAATTTTTGCTATACTTTCCTTAGTCAGAAAAATGGAAAAGAGTGGTGACCCTTCGTGTTTAAAATCCTATTAGTCGAAGACGATTCGACCCTATTCTCCGAAATGAAAGAACGTTTAGCCCAGTGGTCCTACCAGGTCCATGGGATTACTGATTTTAATAAAGTGATGGAAGCATTCACCGCCACCACGCCGCATCTCGTGATTATTGATATCCAGCTGCCCAAATACGACGGATTCCACTGGTGCCGCATGATCCGGGAACATTCCAACGTCCCGATTATCTTTTTATCTTCCCGTGACCATCCGACAGATATGGTCATGTCTATGAACCTTGGCGCCGATGATTTTGTACAGAAGCCTTTTCATTTTGAAGTCTTAATTGCAAAAATTCAGGCCGTCCTCCGACGTGTTTATAATTACAATACGGAGCCTCCTGCTCTGAAAACGTGGCTGGGCGCGACCATTGATTACGAGCGCAACCGGGTTCAATATGACGCGCAAATCATTGAACTTACCAAAAACGAAATGTTGATCCTGAAGCTGCTCGTCGAACGAAAAAATAAAATTGTCAGCCGCGAGGATTTAATTAAAAGCTTATGGGAAGATGAGCGCTTTGTCAGTGATAACACGCTTACGGTCAACGTGAATCGTTTACGAAAAAAACTAGCTGACATCGGCCTTGGCGATTCAATCCAAACAAAAGTCGGGCAAGGCTATACGGCCGTCGAAAAGGCAGAATCATGATTCGCAAGTTTCTCAAAGAAAAAATCAGCTGGATTATTTTCTTTCTCACTCTGCAGCTTCTCGCTCTCTTAATAGCCTATGTAGATAAGAACGTACCTCTAAGCTCCATGTACTACTACACGTTTTTATCGTCTCTCGTATTTCTGATTTTTTTATTTATCCGGTATCAAAAGGAAACCAAATTCTTTAAAGAGATGGAACATAGAGTGCCAGATTTGGATTTGACCACCCTGCCGGACGGAGAAAGCCCCTTCGAAAAAATTATCGAGACCAATATGATTGAACAAATGGAACGATTTAAAAAGGAATCGGCCCACAACCAATCGATGTTAGAGCAGGAAAAAGACGACATGCTCGCCTGGATTCATGAAGTCAAGACTCCGCTGACGTCGATGCATTTAATCTTTGATCGAATCAGCGATCAAAAAACACGCTCCCAGCTCACCTACGAATGGTTGAGAATTCACTTACTGCTGGATCAGCAGCTTCATAGAAAACGGATGCCTTTTATCGAAAATGATTTGTACATGGAAGAAATCAAGCTGGAGCCCCTGGTATTCTCTGAATTAAAAACGCTGCAATCCTGGTGTATCCAAAAAGGAATTGGCTTTGATATCGACTTGGAAGTGGAGTCCGTATTATCCGACAGTAAGTGGCTCGCTTTTATGCTCCGCCAGCTTCTAAGTAATGCGGTTAAATACAGCGAAGCATCTGACATTTCAGTGCGAAGCTTTAAAGAGAACGGACAAACGAAGCTTTCCGTCAACGATACAGGACGCGGGATTGATTCAAGAGATCTGCCGCGGATTTTTGATAAAGGGTTCACGTCAACGATGGCTCACCATGATCATGCTGCCACTGGGATGGGGCTGTATTTAACTCGAAAAGCTGCGGATTCCCTGCACATCAACATAGAGGTCGACTCTACGCTTGGACAGGGAACGACGTTTACGCTGACATTTCCTAAACGGAATGATTTTGTGGATATCAGAGGCATCTAATTTTTTGAATAATACAAGAATAAGGTACAGAGTGATCAAGCTTGTAAAAAGACCAACTTCTTTTACAAGCTTTTTTGCTTTTTAGACTCTCCTGAAGCACCATAGATTATAGACTGGTGTGACAAAAATGTCACTTTCTTTCGCCCTATTGTTAGATAAATAAAAGGAAAAATGAAAAGAAGATTTATACAATGGAATTAACCAATAAAGGGGGAAGCGAGATGAATATTCTAGAAGGGCACAAAATTCATAAAAGCTACGGCAACAAATTTACCAAGCAGCACGTCCTCATGGGAATCGACATGAGCATTGAAAAAGGAGAGTTTGTCAGCATTATGGGCGCATCTGGCTCCGGCAAAACGACCTTGCTCAACGTCCTCTCTTCCATTGACCGTGTCAGCCACGGAACCATCACCATCAGTGGAGAAGAAATTACCGGCCGAAAAGACAAACAGCTGGCGGAATTCAGAAAGCATCACCTCGGGTTTATCTTTCAAGAATATAACTTACTCGATACCCTTACGGTGAAGGAAAACATTCTATTGCCCTTATCGATTGCTAAGGTTTCCAAAAAAGAAGCGAACAAGAAATTTGATGCGGTAGCGAAAGAGCTCGGGATTGAAGACGTTCAGCATAAATATCCGAACGAGATTTCCGGAGGGCAGAAGCAGCGTACCTCTGCGGCTCGTGCTTTCATCCACGAACCGAGCATCATCTTCGCCGATGAGCCAACCGGAGCGCTTGATTCGAAGTCAGCTTCTGACCTTTTGAATAAACTGAGCGAATTGAATGAGAAAAGGTCCTCAACGATTGCGATGGTAACTCACGATCCTGTAGCCGCAAGCTACTCTAGCCGCGTCATTTTTATAAAAGACGGCCAGATTTATACTCAGTTAAATAAAGGCGACCAAACGAGAAACGCCTTTCTGAAAGACATCATGAAAACTCAAGGGGTTCTCGGCGGGGTGCAGTATGAACATTAACCAGATCATTCTCCGCAATCTGAAAAAGAACCTGAAAAATTACTACTTATATGTATTCGCGCTGATTTTCAGTGTGGCTCTTTATTTTGCTTTCGTCACCTTGCAATATGATCCAGCTATGGATAGTACGAAGGGGACACTTAAAGGAGGCGCGGCTGTCCGTGCAGCATCCGTATTATTAATCGGTATTGTCGCGGTTTTCCTCATTTATGCGAATAACATTTTTATTAAACGGAGAAGTAAAGAAATTGGGATGTTCCAGCTGATTGGCCTGACGAAAAACCGGATTTTCCGCATTCTTAGCGCAGAAAACTTAATCATTTATTTTGGTTCATTGATCGTGGGCATCTTTTTTGGTTTTGCCGTCTCGAAACTGATTTTAATGATCCTGTTCCAAATCACGGATGTAGAAACGGCGGCCAGCCTGCGGTTTTCGCTCAAAGCTATGGTACAGACGCTGGGTGTTTTTGGCGGTATCTATGTGCTCATTATGGGGATGAACTACCTGTTCATTCAGCGGCAGACGATTCTTTCACTGTTCCGAACCTCTTCCAAAACGGAAAGCAGAGTGGGCCGAATCTCCGTATTCGAAATTATTATGGGGGTTCTTGGGCTAGGACTCATTGCCACGGGCTATTATGTTTCTTCCCAGCTTTTTTCTGGAAATATTACCTCCATGAATAGCTTATTTGGCTCGATGGTTTTTATTTTGGCTTCGGTCATCATTGGCACGTACTTCTTTTATAAAGGGTCGGTCCGTTTCATCGCTAATATCATTCGCAGGAACAAGCAGGGCTATATGAATATTAATGAAGTGCTGTCTCTGTCGTCGGTCATGTTCCGTATGAAATCCAATGCGATGCTGCTGACGATTATTACCACAGTCTCCGCTCTTGCGATTGGACTCTTGTCCTTAAGCTATATTTCTTACTTTTCTGCCGAAAACTCAGCAGGAAATGGCACTCCAGATGATTTCTCGTTTGTTACAGAAGCGCAGGCGGAAGAGTTTACCGAAGAGCTCGACGGGATTCCTTACACGAAAGAAAAGCTTGAAGTTCTAAGGGTTGCTGTTAATGTGGAGGATATTGTTGGAGCTGATATGGAGGGCCTCGCTTTTGATGCTAGTGAAATGACGCTCGCCGTAGTAAAAGATACGGAAGTTGAAGGCATAGACGTGGGTGAAAACCAGACGATTTTTACTGGCTTTTACGATGCTCTGCAGAAAATGATGCAATTGGATGACAGCGGTGAGTTAGTGTTTAATGGAAAAGAAGAATCCTTTACTTTAAACTTTTTAGGGGTTTCGAAACAGAGCGTCCTTTCTGGTTACTTTTCTGGAGGGGGTCTGCCGACTGCGGTGGTAGATGAAAAAGTCTATAACCGCCTGTCTCAAGATCTAGATCCGAAGATACAGGGAGAGCATTCCCAATATATTGGTATTAATCTGGAGTCTGAAGAGCAGATAAAAAAAGCAGATGAAGTGTTTCAGAGTCTGGACCTTAGCAGTAAGGTAGGGACTACGTCCGATTATGCGAGCACCAAAAATCTGAAACAGAATATGGGACTGACGATGTTCATCGTAGGTTTCTTAGGACTCACGTTCCTCATTACCTCAGGCTGCATTCTTTACTTTAAACAAATGGATGAAGGCGAAGAAGAGCGTCCGAATTATACGATTCTAAGGAAGCTTGGCTATACTAATATGGATTTACTGCGAGGCATCCAGGGCAAACAGGTTTTCAACTTTGGCATTCCACTGTTGGTTGGACTTCTGCATAGCTACTTTGCCGTTCAATCAGGATGGTTTTTCTTTGGAACCGAACTATGGACTCCAATGTTCATTGTAATGGGCGTTTATACAGGTCTGTACTCCATATTCGGCCTTCTTTCCGTCCTTTACTACAAACGCGTCATCAAAGAAGCCCTCTAAGGAAATCAGACCATTTATTTCCACCTCAGGTCATCCAGAATCTGGATGACCTGAGGTGGAATATTTTAGTTAGGGGACTTTTCCTATCATTTGCTCAGTCGGTCCTCGTACAGTTGTTTGTTTTCTTCGTCGAAGCAGACGAAATAGACGTGTTCGATTTCTTCGTGGTCCTGTAAATAGTCCTGAACGGTGCGAATCGCAATATCGGCAGCTTCATCCTTAGGGAATCCATAAATGCCGGTACTGATATTCGGGAATGCCACGGTTCGTAGGCCGTGTTCTGAAGCACGCTTAAGGGAATTACGATAGCAGTCTGCCAGCCGATCAGCCTCATTCTTATGACCGCCGTTCCAAACCGGTCCAACGGTATGAATCACTTTTTCAGAAGGCATGTTCCCCGCTGTCGTAACCACCGATTCACCTGTTTCGCATCCGTCAAACTTCTTACTCTCTTCCATAATCGCTGGACCGCCGGCCCGGTGAATCGCACCATCGACACCGCCACCACCTGCGAGCTTTTTGTTTGCGGCATTCACGACCGCGTCGACCTCCATTTTGGTAATATCCCCCTGGATGACTTCGATCTTATCATTCACATGTACCCACTCCTTTTGAATATAATGTAAGCATGTCCGACTTACGGAAGGTTGTTCATTTGTTATAGTAAGGATAGAGAAAGTTTGAGGTGAAGTTATGGATCCGGAAATCCTTCTCCAAAAAGTAAGCAAGCACACCCCGTCCATCCTTGGAAGTAAAGATTTCGTGAAATTCGCTATCCTGCTTCCGCTTATCGAGAAAAACAATGAAACACACGTCCTGTTTGAAGTTCGTTCTCAAAAAATGAGAAGACAGCCGGGCGAAATTTGTTTCCCCGGCGGCAGGATTGATCTGCAGGATCCCGACTCAAAAGCGGCAGCCCTAAGGGAAACAAGGGAAGAATTGGGCATACCTGAACGGGATCTGCTTCACGTTCATCCTCTGGATTACATGGTATCCCCGTTTGGGATGATTGTTTATCCTTATGCGGGTTACGTCAATCAGCCTTACAGTGCCGTGGATCCGAACCCAGATGAAGTCGGTGATGTATTTACGGTTCCCTTATCCTATTTAATGGAAACTGAACCTGAAATTCATCACGTGGGGTTTGAGGCAAAACCGAAGGAAAATTTCCCTTTTGAATTGATCGAAGGTGGCAAGGATTACAACTGGCAGACCCGCCAATTTGAGGAGTATTTTTACAAGTATGAGGATAAAGTGATCTGGGGCTTGACCGCTCGCATTCTCTCTCACTTTATTGACATGGTTTCTTCTGAGAACTAAACAGAAAAGCAGCTTCCAAACACGGAAGCTGCTTTTTTCGTTTTACTAACAATCCTGCACGCTTTACCCAGAAAAAAGCATAAGATAGATGGACCTTTAATTACCGGGAGGACCATTATTTATGAATTACTATCCTTACCCTTCGTACCACCACGCCCTTATGCGTTCACAAAAAAAATTAATCCAGGATCTTGAAAAAGCGATCAACGGTGAATACAGCGCGCTCGCCTGCTATAAGAAGCTGGCCCAGCTTGCACCGGACAAACCGACTAAAAAACGGATTGAGGAAATACGCAACGATGAACAGCGGCACTATACCGAGTTCCGCAGGCTCTATACGCAGTTAACCGGGGGCGGCCAGCCTACACCGCAAATCACAGAGCAATGCCCCGATTCTTTTAAAAAAGGCATTGCCTTTGCCTTCAATGATGAACAGGAGACGGTTGATTTTTATTTAGACATAGCAGACCACGCTCAGGACCCCTCTGTAAAAGAAATATTCCGGCGCGCAGCTGCTGATGAGCAGAATCACGCGGTATGGTTTTTATCTTTTCAAATGAAGGGTGCTGGACCATCAGAAGATGAGAGACAGAATATCGAGGAATTCGGAGCACAGGGGGCGATGAATGCTGCCACATTAACGGTTCCTGAGATGCTTACCTATGCCATGCAGGACGAATATCTCGCCCAGGCAAGGTACCAGGATATCTTAAACACGTTTGGATATGTACGTACATTTGCACGAATCAAAGAAGCCGAAATGCGTCACATCGCTGCTTTAAACACACTTTTTGCACGTTATCAGGTGCCATTACCTGAAGACATTTCCCAGCTATTCATAGTCACTCCTGAAAATATTAAAAGAGCCTACGGGGCTGGTGTTCGAGGAGAAATTGATAATATAGCGATGTATAATAAATTTTTAACTTATGAACTTCCTGCTGATATAAGAGTGGTGTTTACGCAGCTTAGGGATGCATCGGTGAACCATTTGGCTGCGTTTGAAAGAGGACTTGAGCGCGAATAAAGAGCCGTGCCTGCAGCTTACTGAACACGTCGCAGCAATGCAGAGGATTTTTTTAAAAAGCGACCCAGAAAAACCTCCCGGCGGAGGCGTCTGGGATACTTACGATGTTCGCTTCCGCTTACGAATCACAAAGAATATTACTACACCTACCAGAAGAACCCCAACGGCGGTCAAAATAATATTTCGAACGTTCGGAATCGCAGCTTCCACCATGAGTTCTGTGGTTCCGGCAGTTTGGATATTCCACGTTAATACATTGCCATTGACTTCATCGGCATTATGATCCTTAGGCGAAATAGGCAAATCCAGGGTAAAGGTAAGATCCAGCTGATTCGAGACGAGCTGCTGCATCCCGCCTAACAACCCGGAATTTTCAAGATCCAATTCCCCTTCTACACGGTACGTTTTCGTAAAAAATCCATCCTCCATCGACACATCGAGCGGTACATTACTCACGGCAGCTCCTGATCCCGTCTCACTAACAGCTCCCATTGAAGGGATCACCTGCATATCCTGAACATCTTCAAACGACTGCGTGGCTCTGAACCCCCTGTATCCGTCTTCCGTGTAGGATTCAACGGTGTAACCCTGAGCTTCCAATTCATCATTCACGGAGCTTAGCATAGTCTCTGCACGCTGACCGAACCGGTTGTAGGACTCCTCTTCAATTCCGAGGGTAATCGTACTTTCCCCGCTGCCGTCTTTATTAATTTTTACAGCTACGTCTCCCTGCACGCAGGCAGTTAACAGAACAAGCAGGCCGGCAGCTATCAGCATCCACACTTTTTTCACGGTCATCTCCCCCATTTAATGATGGTATATGTATGTACATATCATTATACTTGATGGCAGCGGAAGACTTAACGAAAAAATCGTTGCGCGGTGCAAGTCACGCATGATTCCCTGAAAGCTTGGAGATTATAAAAGCAGGAGGGATCATCATGGACGAGCGCAACTTATCAATTGAAGAATTCAACGAACTCCTGCAGCAATGGAGCGGGAAGACCATCCGAATTACGAAGCATGAACTCCGTGACCAGGATACCGTATATATGAACTTAGACCACATTGATTATTCGAAAGATACAAGACGGATGGATGATTATGAGCCTATGCATGCTTTACATCTGCACGGCACAGGCAGAACGGAAACGGATGCCGTGAGTGTCCAGCCGCTCCCGTCAACGTACTATGAGATTCCTTTGGAGGACTCTAGCCAGTACCAGTTTGGCGATAATCATTTCTCCCTCGTAACCGATCGAGGCACCTACACGATTCAACTTATCCATTATTAGTGCGCAGCGTTTGTCCCGGACGGACAGGCGCTTTTTTATGTGGAAAATGACGGCCGGAATTCCTTGCACTTCTCCCCCTCCACACCCGATACTAGAAGTAGCAACCTTCTTAGATATACTTCATGAAACCACTAAACTTTCATGAAAGAGGAGATCAATATGAAAAAGCGATTCCCCCTTCGTTATACAGGGACTTTTAAAAATAAAGCTACCGGCACTCCCGGCGAGTGGTATCTCGGGGAAACCCCCGCTCCCGTCTCTGACCCCAAACGCCCGATCCTGTTCATTCATGGATTTAATCGATCCGCTGACACCTGGTATGAGGACAATGATATGTACGCGACCGCTTACGAGAACGGCTACGAAACCGCCTTTATCGATGTATATCCGGACCGGAATATGTGGGAAAATGGAGCACTTCTCGCTCAAAAATTGCAGGAAATTTACCAGCATTTTGGAGAAAAACTCGTGGTGGTCGCCCATAGTAAAGGCGGCCTGGATACGCAGACTGCTCTGGTTCACTATGGCGCAGATCCCTATATCGAACGAATGATCACCCTTGCCACTCCTTATTACGGCTCCGAATTAGCTGATTTAGCATATAGCCGCTGGGGCAGCTGGCTGGCTGATATACTGGGAAGTAAAAATGAAGCCACCTACTCCCTGCAGACGGGCAGCATGAACCACTTCCGCTCTGAAACGGACAATCAGCCCAATGTGTATCAAACTCCGATTTACACATTGGCCGGGACGAAATGGGGCCGCTTCGGCAGCTCTTTATACTGGGGTGGATTATACTTACGATCGTACGGCAGTAATGATGGAGCCGTTACGGTAACAAGTTCTCAGCTCGAATATGCGAACGAGATCCAGGTCGGCGACTGGAACCACACGACCATTAAAGAAGGCTCGTCCACGTTCAACGTGTTTGCCCCTTACTTACAGGAACAGGTGGCGTCATTTGAAAATCACAAGGCCGCGAGCACAGCTCATGTTGTGCAGGAGCCCGCTGCCAGCAATTATACAAGCGGTGGAGAATTTATCGGTACAAAGAAAGAAACCATCTATGTGGAACAAGGGGTTCAGGAACTGGTCCTCAACTGGTCAACGGCTCTGGCTTTCACCCATTTAAGCCTCACCGATCCGAGCGGCGTCACACATGAGGATTTCACAACCACTCAAGATGAAACCACTTTTTTCGAAGGAGCTCATCATCATACGATGACCGTTGAAAACCCTGAACCAGGAGCGTGGACATTAGAAGCAAGCTCTCCCCAGCAAGAGCATTACTTATTGACGGCCACCTTTACGAGCCCGCTCAATGATTTACTCAGCACGGCTCTTTCCAGTGAGGACCGAAAGATCAAAATCAACGCTCACAACCTGGAATTTCAAACCGAAGTCACGATCAATTATTATAAAAACGGCAAGCTCCAGTTAGGAAATATGCCAGCTCCTCAAACGAATGA
The DNA here is from genome assembly GCF_052246795.1 of Halobacillus sp. K22. Lineage (NCBI taxonomy): Bacteria > Bacillati > Bacillota > Bacilli > Caryophanales > Bacillaceae > Halobacillus > Halobacillus sp. K22. The sequence goes on from NZ_JBQQCN010000026.1 coordinate 34,622, forward strand.
AGCAACCTTCCTTCTCCCTGAGCATGGCGAAGGAATGTATAATATGACGATGAATATTCACGGAATCTATGAAAAGGACCCTTTCCGGCGTACGATCATTCAATCCGTTTATGCGGATGACAAGGGAAATCTCTATTAAAGCTGCAGGAGCGGTGTTTAAACCGCTTCTGTAATTTTTTGTAGATTTTTGTAAAATTATTATCATCTTAGCTTAATCTGCTTGAAACCTCCTGAAGGAACTCCTCTGTTAGACTAAGGATTAGTTTGAAAGATACGCAGCATCCATAAAGAAATCAGAACAAAGTGAAATGCCATACATAATCTCGATAAAAAACGAACCATCTTTCAAACTTCAATTGTCCAACGTCCACAGGAATTTACAACAAGGAGGAGTTTGAATGTATAAATCTAAATCATCCGTACGAAAATATGTGGTTTCGTCCACCGTGGCCGCGACCATTGTCCTCTCACCTATGGCAACTCAAGGTGTGTTTGCGCAGGCGAACCCAGACCAAATAGAGGAAAGTGAATCCTCAGAAATTTCCTTCCTCCATAGAGGAGATCAAGGCGAAAGTGTAGAGGCACTGCAATCCGAACTTCAATCGCTTGGTTATTATACATATAGCCTGGACGGCCTTTTCGGCCCGATCACGGAAGATGCCGTGGAAGAGTTTCAAGCTGATCAAGGTCTCAAGGTCGATGGATTAGCAGGACCGAATACAATGGCCGCTCTATCATCCACCGAAGAGTCAGATGACGATGGAGATGAAGTAGAAGAGGAAGCGGAAGAAGCCCCTGAAGAAGAAGTATCAGCTTCTGGAGAAGTGGATGCCGAATCCAGCGAAGTAGCTGAGGTTGCCAAAGATCTTATTGGCGTCCCTTACGTCTGGGGCGGTACGACACCAGACGGGTTCGACAGCAGCGGCTTCATTCAATATGCTTATGAGCAAGCCGGAATCGACCTATCCCGTACGCACCGTGCGAATTGGAGTAATAACGGCGAATTCGTTGATTCACCCGAAGTTGGGGATCTCGTCTTCTTTGAAGGCACTTATGACGTAGATGGCGCTTCTCACAGCGGCATTTATGTAGGAGATAACAAGATTGTTCACGCCGGAAGTGACGGCATTGAATACGCCGACCTGACGAATGACTACTGGCAGGACCATTATTTAGGCGCGAAGTCTTTTGAATAATAATTAGAAAAAGCTGACCCCCTGCATGAAGCTGGGGTCAGCTTTTTGATTACATAGCTCTATTAAACTTCCATGTTGATTTACACTAAAGCTCCCGATACTGTAAGACTCAATTTCGAGACTTTTGAGAGAATTAGGTCCTGCGGGGGACGATTTCGCTTTCCGGCCCTGCACGACGCAGGGTCGTTCGACGTTGCCACACGACGTGGCGTTCTTAGTCGAACCTCCTCTACTATGCTGAGCCTCCTCAAGCTAAAGCTTTCCGGGATCTTACCGATCATGTTCATCCCACAGGAGTCTGCATCGTCCCCCTCCGGACCTTGCCAAATCTGAAACTCGAAACCACTTAAGAAATCTTCTTGATGAGCAAAAAGAGCATGTGAATATGAGGCTATTTTCATGCTATAAAGATTTAAAAATAGCCTGTCATAGAAGCATTTAAGGCCAGTTAAGAAGGCGAGGATTCTCTCTTCTGGAAGGGTCCGTTATTCTCCCTTGGCTGGGTTGGTGGGGAAATGGCGAGACTCCCATGGGAGAAGGGACTAGGTGAGATCCCGCAGGGAGTGAAACGAGCGAGGAAGCTCACCGTTCCCCCATAGGAAAGTGTTTAAATGTGCAATCACCCCGAAAGACACGAACAGCATAAGCCGAGCATCAAAAGGATGGTGGTATTACCGTCCGTTGATGAACGGCTTATGTCTCGAGTGTCTGGGTGATGGAACAAGACGAGTTATTTCCCCACCAACCCTATACCTTTTAAGTAACGGACCCAATTTATCTCGAACCTGAGTCTCCACCAATCCGGCCCTATTCCTTAATAATCCTCTTTTAAAAAATCTCCCATAACTTTTACTTTCCTAAGATGATTGTTTTTTGAGCATTTTCTTCACAACTTTAGCTGAATGCACTTTCGTATCCAGACACGGAGAGACTTCGGTTTCATAGTTCTGATTGACAAGAGCATCTTTTAACTCGGAAATGGTATCACAATCCGGGAAGCGATTGTAGATCGATCCATACTGCAGGTAGTGGTGCGTGTCACTGCCGCCTACTACTGGCGTGTCATACTGTCTGCCTAGATTTTCTACTCGCTGTTTCATCGTCTTGCCGTACTTGAATAAATCCTTGCCATTAATATCAAAGGCATCAAACTGACGCAGGATCTCCTCATCGTGGTGCACCCACGGTGTAGATTCTCGATAAGGGTGGGCCGCAATTTTAAGAACATCATAGTCAGCCAGGAATTCTACTAAATCCTTCGCGTTTATAAACTGATCTTCCTCTTCGTGACCGATTAATCGTTTTCTGATTTCCTTAATGCTGTCACGATCTCCCACCACTAAAAAGTGGCCCGTTTCTTTTACATCAATCTCAATTCCAGGGAAAACCTTTAACTCACCTACCTGGTAATGGTCCCCTTGATAAGGAAAGACCTCTTCCATTTCTTCATAAAAGGATAGGAAATTCTCGGCGTTAAAATGCTCGGTAATGGCCACAGCATCAAGTCCATTTTCATGGGCTGATTCCATTTTTTCTTTAAATTCTTCCGTAGATACGGCGATTTTTTTGGATAAATTGGCGTGTGTGTGGAAATCAATATTCATGATCAGATCCCTCTTTCTTTTCTATTTATAATGGATAATAGTTTCCGGCTGCATAGATGACGAGTAAGATAGCGATGGACAGCAGAGAAAATCTATAATCCTGTGTTTTCAGTTTCAGGTGCGAAAGTTTTTGTTTCTTGGCTTCTTTGTTATGAAGGGAATACGAAAACCCTTTGACCTCTAAAGCTTCTACCGTCGTACGAGTTTTCTTCGCGGTGTTCAGCATCATCGGATAGAATGCTTTGACAACGATTTTAGAATAATAATAGACGGTTCTCCACTTCAGGAAGCCGCCGTTCACAGGCGCTTTCCCTCTTAAGCGGAACGAAAGGATAATCTGCTGGTACTCATCTAATAAAATAGGCAGCATGCGGTACCCATAAGATACGGCAAAGCTGAACTGAGCTGGTACACCGAAGCTTAGTAACGCATCACTCAGCTTCTCCGGGTCCATGCTGGCAAAGGCAGCAATACTTGCAATCGACATAATCGTTATTTTCATCGTGAAGGTAATTAGTGAGGAAAATGCCGCCCATTCCCCTCCGAACAATAACACTAAGACAATAATGTAAAATAATTCACTGATGACCCCTATAGTTAACAAGCCTATGATCAGTGGACTGACGCGCGAAACTAACGAAATAACCGTCGTATAGACAAGTAGACCGACAAGAATTGTCTGGTTAAACGTAAACCAGGGCAGCAGACTGACAATAAAATACCAGATCATGATTAATCGTGGATCTTTTTTTCCCATATAGGAATCTTTCTTACCGAAAGCTGTTTTCAAAAGCTCCAGTTTGATCCATTCTAAATTGTATGTTTTCTTCAAACGGCTAACGAACTCCATAGCTCTCCTCCCTTTCTATATGGTTCATAAAATCTGAGATGGATAAAGCTACAGGATCTAATTTCAACTGATTGGAAAGCTGTACAATTTGCGGAGGAATTAATCCCGCCCGGTCACAAATCTGTTTTTGTGCAAATAAGTCCACGGGAGCTCCGTCAAACATAATTTTTCCTTTATCCATAACAATCACTCGGCTGGCCCACTCGGCGACTAATTGCATATCGTGGGTAGCAATTAACACGCTTTTCACTTGTTCGCTGACTTGATGCAGGGTTCTGACCATCTCCTGACGGCTTTTCACATCAAGGCTTGCGGTCGGTTCGTCTAACATAAGCAGCGAAGGCTGAATGGCAAGTCCGATCGCTAGCGAGGACCTCCTTTGCTGACCGCCGCTGAGTAAACGGCCGTCTTTCTCAATAACCTCTTCCAGACGGAAAGAAGTCACTAGCTGCTGGAGAAAGTCATTCATTTTCAGTTCTCTTGAATCGGCAAAGAAGGATAAGTCTTTCGATATGCTATCCTCGATAAACATCTCTTCCGGATTTTGAAACACGTACGCTACGACCTGTGATAGTTTCTCAAGCGATGTCTTCTCAAGCTCATACGGTCCAATCTGTCCTGAACCTTCCGAAGGTTTGATAATCCCAGCCAGACATTTCATGAGCGTTGACTTGCCAGCTCCGTTCGTGCCGACTAAAGCAATCCGCTCTTTTTCCTTAATCGATAGATCAATATCATCTAATATGGTAATCTTCTGGTTTTTCAAAGACTTGGCATAGTGGCTCACATGCTCAAGACTTACAATTTCCTCTGTATCCTCATCAAATGAAGGCATCCTCTTCCCTCTCGCAGCATCTTTCCTCTTGTAATCCCCAAAGTAATTCACCGCTTCATTGATGGTAATAGGCAGATCGTTTCTTTCCGGATTCCTGGCTCCGACAGCTGCCTGGGTTACCTGAGGCGGGAAAATCTGGCGGACCAGAAGATCATCAATTCGTTGAAGGCCCGTTTTCACATCGTGTTTCCATAATACGCCTCCCTGATCGAGCAGCGCGACGTCTGTACAGAAATCAGCAATAAATTCGGTATGATGTTCAATAACGATAATCGTCTTGCCATGCTCTTGCTGAAGGTATTTTAATTTTTCGTAGATTTCTTTGGCGTGATGGGGGTCCAACTGCGCAACGGGCTCATCTATAATAAGAATCTCCGGATTTAAGGCTAGAACGCCCGCAATCGCCGTTAAATGCTTCTGACCGCCGCTAAGCTGCCAAATACTTTTGTCTTTAATATCTGTCAGTCCCAGCACATCTAAAGCCCACGCGGCTTTTTCTTTAAAATCAGGTTTCCCGAAGTTTAGCGGGGCAAAAGCAACATCCTCAAACACCGTCGGACGCATTAATTGGTTTTCGAAATCCTGATACACGTAACCTACTTTATGACTCAAAACGGAGACGGCAGAATCATACATATTAATCCCGTCAACTAGTACTGAACCTTCGAAATCACCGGTATAGTAATGTGGAATCAGTCCGTTGATGGTTTTGCACAACGTGGACTTGCCGCTTCCATTGCCGCCGATAATTGCTAAGAATTCCCCCTTATTCACACTAAGAGAGGAATCCTGGAGGACCCACTCGGAGCCTCCAGGATATTTAAAAGATACTTGATCTATGGTAATGATTGGTTCCTTCATGCTGACTTCCCTGCCTTAGACTGGCTTGAAGATCCCATCATTTTTACCGCGATTGACACAGCGACAATGAAGATGATGGCAGCGGCAGAAATCGGCAGCCAAATATACCCTTCACCAAACTGTTCTAAGAACTCAGGCTCCCATACAGCAAAGTTGATATCCATCGTTGCCATGAATTCGGCAACCATTCCTACGAAGGTCAGGAAAATCGCTAGGATGACAAACCTTACCGACAGCCATCCCGTCATAGAGGCTTTGACACGGCCTTCGCGCGGCTTAATCCCGAGCAGAGGTTCAATTTTTCCATACAATCTTGGAATTAAGTACAGGGTAGGAATCAGACCAAAAATAACTCCGGAGATAACCATTTCTGTCAGGAAGCTGACCCCTTCAATGGCTAGAATCGATTCTGGCAGTCCAGGCACAGCTTCTACTTCTTCAATTCCAAACCAGACCTTACCAACATCGACGATCGTACTTAACATTTGATCAATGCCAATTCCGACAATTGCAGCAATACCAATTTGTTTCTTACTCTTAAGGTTAGTTACCAGCAAACCAGCAATGTACATCGCAAGCGTAAATTCTATAAATCCTTCTAATTCTCCTATTCCTCCAAAATCACCTAACAGTAAATCACCAAAAATAATTTCCCCAACAGAAGCTCCAACCGCTGCGTACAAAGGATGAAACAGCATAACTAATGACAATGGAATAAAAGCAAGATACGAAACGGAAAGTTCTACAGGACCTATTACAAATTCAGGTAATAGTTCTGTAAATAAATTAGCTAGTCCGAACAAAGACATCGATAAAATAAATATCATCATCTTCTGAGACTGTGAATACTGCTGACGGTTTAATTGGTTCATAAATAGTACCTCCCTAATGTTTTCTAATGCTTATGGTAAAGAAGAAACATTAAGTTAAACCCCAATTTTTCTTTAAGCTTTGTAAATAAAGTAAACATTTTTATAAGAATGAAAGTTTTTTTTCAAACGAAAAAGAAATCGGGTTATACTTCACGTGGGAGGGGTGGATATGGAGTCATTATTTTCATTGGAAGGAGTTCATTTAACTCCGAAGCAGAGAAGAATTGCCGATGTGGTGGAAAAACAGGGAACTTCTATTGTTTATCATACGGAAAAGGAAATAGCCGATAAATCGGGCGTCAGCGTCCCAACGGTATCAAGGTTCTGGCCGTTAATCGGCTATACTAATTTTAAGGATTTTAAGCAGGTGATGAAGGGCCGGATCGAAGTGACCCCGGAGAATAAATTTAAGAACTTCGCCGAGCAGCTTGATGAAGATCACATCTTAAATCGACTCATTGAACAACATTTTAAAAATCTGGTTCAGACCGGCAACCATCTGAACAAAGATCATATGCAAAAAGCGATCCAGACCATATGTACGGCTTCAGACGTCTATATTTACGCCCCCGCCTCTTCGGAGGGACTCGGGGATTTACTGGAATTTCGTCTGAAAAGATTTGGTATTCGCATGGAACGGATCGCTAAAAGCGGGTTTGAAGTCTATGAATCGATGCTGCACATGTCCTCAGCTTCTACCCTGATCGTTTTTCAATTCGTCGATATGCTTTCCGAAACACAGGCCTTATTTGAACATGCCAATTCCCTGGGAATGAAAATCATTTTAATTACCGATCAATTGGTATCGAACATGCATGAGTATGTGGACTATGCGCTGTACACACACCGCGGGGAAATGTGGGAATTCCATACGATGGTTGCCCCCGTCGCTGTCCTGGAAGCGATGGTCATGGGCGTGGGGCTGGCATTAGAGGAAGAGTCACTGGAACGTTTAAAGTCTTTGAGTGGTTTAAGAAAAACGTATAAGCATTTAATACCTAAGTAACATCATAAAAAAGGATGACCCCTGCCTGAAGCAGAGATCATCCTTTTTATTTCCCTATTATTGCTTTTGCTGTGAATTACTGATGAACCGGTTCTTTTTCCTTCAATCCAAGATTTCTCGCGGTAGAGCTGTGAATCTCGTCAAGAAGATCCTGATGCTCACTCAGCGACTTTCCGTAAGAAGGAACCATTTCGGTAAGCTTCGGCTCCCATTGGTTCATATATTGCGGGAAGCATCGATCCAGCACGTCGATCATGACATGCACAGCCGTAGAGGCACCCGGCGAAGCACCAAGCAGAGCCGCGATCGATCCATCGGCACTATTTACAAGCTCTGTACCGAACTGCAGTGTTCCTTTGCCGCCTTCTTCTGTATCCTTAATGACCTGCACACGCTGCCCGGCAACCACGAGATCCCAGTCTTCGCTTTTCGCATCCGGGATAAATTCGCGCAGCGCTTCCATCCGTTGTTCTTTTGTCTGCATAACCTGACCAATTAAGTATTTCGTCAGGGATATTTCCTTCACACCTGCCGCAAGCATGGTCAAGATATTACTCACTTTAATCGAAGTGAATAAATCAGCGAGCGAACCAGCTTTCAAGAACTTCGGAGAGAAGCCGGCAAACGGACCGAACAACAGCGACTGCTCGTTATCGATATACCTCGTATCCAAGTGTGGTACCGACATCGGCGGAGCGCCAGCTGCAGCCTTGCCATAGACTTTAGCTTCATGCTGTTTGGCCACTTCCGGATTGTTACAGACCATAAACTGTCCACTTACTGGAAAACCACCAAAGCCTTTTCCTTCAGGCACACCGGATTTCTGCAGCAGATGCAGACTGCCGCCACCGCCGCCGACAAATACGAAATCAGCGGAATGAAGCGCCGTTTGATCACTGTCCATATGCTGGACTTTGACCATCCAGGACCCATCATCCGCACGTTTCACGTCGTCCACGCGCTGATTATAGTACAGTTGTACATCCTGGCTTTCCAAGTGATCAAACAACTTCTGGGTTAAGGTTCCGAAGTTCACATCGGTCCCTGTTTCCATTCTTGTCGCCGCAACCGGCTCATCCAGGGTGCGGTTTTTCATAATCAGTGGAATCCATTCCTTCAGCTTTTCAGGATCCTCGGAGTATTCCATTCCTTTAAATAGTGGATGATCGGTCATCGTTTCATAACGCTTTTTCAAAAAGTTAATGTTGTCTTCCCCGTGCACGAGGCTCATATGAGGCAGCGAGCGCACAAATTCTTCCGGGTTATTGATGTAGCCTTTGTTAAGTAGATAGGACCAATACTGCTTCGTAATCTGAAACTGTTCATTAATTTTAATCGCCTTGCTGATATCAATCGATCCATCGCTTTGTTCTTTCGTGTAATTGAGTTCACAAAGTGCCGCATGGCCTGTCCCGGCATTATTCCATACGTTCGAGCTTTCTCCACCTGTCTTATCGAGCTTTTCAAACACTTTAATATTCCAATCGGGTGCTAATTCTTTCAGAAGTGATCCTAATGTGGCGCTCATGATGCCAGCGCCGATCAGGATAATATCCTTACTCGTTTCTCTGTTGGTCATTGTTAACCATCCTTATTCCTGAGTTTTGCAGAGAAGCTGCGGGCATTATTTTGTCGCACCTCTCCAATGTTCATTGACTAACTAATTATATGATAACGCTTTAACAGTGAAAAAGTCATGCTCCGTTAACAATTATACACGATTCATAACTGGTAAAAAAAGGTTTAGTTATCCGTTAAGGGACTCTTGGCGGATAACTCAGTATTCGACTTCCGGGGTCTCACCAGTCTATCTTTTCCCGTATCTACCGAAGCCCCAAACGCTCTGTTCTTTCTCATTACCTGATTGCCACGCTTTAAAACCAACCTCAGACACTTGAATTCCTGTATTTCCGATACCGCGTGTTTTCAATGTTGATTACCTTATTTTTTCCTGTTCGGTTCAAGACAGTGGGTAAGTCGATGTTTCTTATTCGGTGCTTCCTTTTTAAATATTCAGTTTTGATGAATGACAGATATCTATGAATAGTAAAAAACCTTCCAAAGATAGTTTACACCCAATAAGTAACAAATTCTAATGAGAAGGTGATGGACCGCTGGTTATGAAATCCTATCAGAAGCATTAAAAGAACGGAGATCCTAGAGCCCTGTTGCTTATACAACTCTCCCATTCTTATGAATGGTTTCTTTTACATAGAGGACCAATTTCTGGAATGGTAAAATGGAAGAGCATGTTTGCTAGTATCACTTTCAATACATCAGGAGGCGGAGATGCTATTTAACAAAGGAGAATCTGCAAATCTTTAAACTGGGAGGGAAATGATTACTTGGCTTTTAATTTTTTTGTAGGGGTGTTATTGATTTTTGCTATAGGAAACTATCTGTTTTTCTTATGGGATCAGCAAAAGTATTGGTTTTCTTTACCGAAAATTAGAAAGGCTTTGTACACTCTTTTTGTGAGTGGACTCGCTGCAGGAGTGTTAATGGGGGAGACAGACCTGTCTAATTGGTCGTTCATATTAACACTTACGGCTGTCATAATATTTATGGATTTAGCGTTATTACTAACTCCAAGCATTATGAAGCTATGGAAAGCAGAGTTTGAACACACGAACGATTTGCAAACTATTATTCTGACATATGAAAAGGTGCGAAAAGCAAATTACCGACGTGTTGAAACCATGTCTGCCATGATTCAAGATGCGCATAACTATTTTACAGAAGATTACTTTCCGATGCTAAGTCGCGCGAAAGATATAGAAAAGTACTTACAAGAGTACACAGACCTGTATGGAATATCTGTTCAAGTGTCTCCCTTGAATGTGGTTCCACCTGAGTACAATCCTGGGTGGGAAGGTATGAGTGAAGAAGAAATATATGAATATGAAGAAGTCCAACCTGTATATGAAGCTATTTTAAGACAGTTGGACACCATTGAAGCCACTCATAATTTTGAGATGGGAAGGTATAAGGAGGAATATGCAGATTTCCTTCTCCAATATGAAGTGGTGTCTCTAATGGAGGGAGAAGGTATGATTGTTCCCGTGATCAACAGGGAAGAGCAATATTTAATAGTTTTGAAGAGTGAACACGGGGAAGTATTAGAAATAGACGCTCTTCACATCGTTAATCTAACCACTCTGTATCACCTGCATCGTTAGCTATGTGTTATAATAAGTGTAAGAACACTTGTAAAAGGAGGGCTTACTATGAATATCAAACTTCCTCAGAAAACAAAAATAAGAGGCAAAGGGAAAGATGCTAATAATCGCCATGCCCGCTTCTCCAGGGAAGGACAAGTGACCACGTTATCGGAGCATTCCAAAAGTAAAACGACCAAAGAACTTGAAAGACTGAATAAAAAAGTAATGTCGTATCTAAATCGATAGAGTACAAACAGGTTGCTGTTCAAGAGCACCCTGTTTTTTTGTATAGATTTCCTGTCCTTTGAATAGAATGAGTAAAAACAAGGGAGAAGGGAGATCAAGCCCCATGGCTAACGATTCCAAACGAATTGAAAAATTCAAGCGCGGCATTACTCATTTTTCAGAAGAAACGTTGGAGAATTCAAAGATGGCCAAGTTCCATAAAGAAGCAATGAAAAAGATCCTTGCCTATAAAGGGAGATTTGGTTGATAGATAGATTTTAAAAAATCCCTCTTCTTTTGGTTTCAACGGATCTCTCCGCTCTTCGATCAAACTTTTACATAACGAATGGTAAGGCAATTGGTTTTGATCGCTTGCCTTTGATTCTAGAGCTCAAGCGGAACAGAGCAACTCTGTTATCTTCGGAAAGGTAGCGAGTACGAGTCAAACGACGTTCCTGATTGAATAACCTCTCCAAAATCAGTACTTAAAAAGGAGCTTCCACTTACATGGAAGCTCCTTTTTTTATCAATGGTTTGTCATTTTGGTCATGGTCTCCACTATTATAAAGCAGGGGAAAATAAACGGGCAAAAGATTCCTTGGTTCGAACCAAGATCCCTCTATTACGGAAGGCATCTGCATCAACCTTATGGCTGTGCTCGAGGTCCTTCTTGTAGTTTTCAATCAGGCTTATGACACTTGGAGTCCGAAACAAGAAGGCATTCACTTCGAAATTTAAGTTTAGGCTTCTAAAATCGACGTTAGCCGTGCCGATCGAAGCAGACTGACCATCTACAATCATGATTTTCTGGTGCATAAACCCTTTCTCATACTGATAAACCTCTATTCCTTTATCAAGGAACTTGCCAAAATAAGACCGGGTGGCGTATTTCGGTAAATAACCATCACTGATCTCGGGGACCATTAGTTTAACGTCGACCCCTTTTTTCGCCGCCAAAGAAAGGGCCGTTCGAATGTCCTTATCGGGCACGAAATAAGGTGTGGCAATCCACACAGATTCCCTGGCATTAGCAATCATATTGAAATAAAGCTCGCTAATCATCCCTCGATTGGCATCCGGACCACTGCCCAATATCTGTACGCCTCCAGAGCTCTCCACTTTGCTCTGAAGAGACGTGTATTTATCCAAGTCTAACGCCTCATCTTTCAAATAGGACCAGTCAATTAAAAAAATGGTGTGGAGGCTTCGTATCGCTTCGCCTCCCACCTTCAAATGCGTATCGCGCCAGAAACCTATTTTAGGATCCCGGCCCAGATATTCGTCACCAATATTCAAGCCGCCGACAAACGCTGTGTCGCCATCGATCACAAAAATCTTCCGGTGATTGCGAAAATTAATTTTCTGGGTGAAAAACCCGCTTTTTATAGGGTGAAAACAAGCCATTTCGATGCCGGATTTTTTCATGCTGCGCTTCGCGTTTCCCGACATCCCAATACTTCCTGCCGCATCATAAATTACTTTAACCTCAACGCCAAGTTCCGCTTTTTCCTTCAAAATATCAATAATTTCCTGACCGATCTGGTCGTCACGAAACGTATAATACTCCATATGAATAAATTCTTTAGCTTCCCTTAGACGTTCTTTGATAGCAGGAAACGTCTCATTCCCATCTTTCAACACCGACACTTCGGAAGAAAAATTAATCGGGAAACCAGCTTCTTCTTCAATCCTGCTGGAAATAAACTGCTCCTCCCTGTTTAACTGTTTCCAGTTATTAGAGGTGTCTTTATCGATCACGGGCTCTAAATACCTTTGATTATCCTTCTTTTTACTATCAAATAAATGCCCTCTGACCTGTAATTGACCTGAGTAAATAAAGAAAATGTACCCAACTACCGGGAAAAATAAGATCGCATACATCCAGACAAGTGTTTTGTAAGGGGAACGGTTTTCCAGAATCAATACATAACAGACCGACAGTACGATTATTAAATAAACAGCGGCGGCCCCTGTCCTGATCAGAGAGGGCTGCTCACTAAAGAACGTTAGATAAAACGTAACACTGAGTAGTAATACGAAAATGATTTGTCTCGTTTGCTTCATTAGATGTCCTTCTCCCTTTACGATCCTTGTAAAAGTTCTGTAACATAGACAAAACTTACCCGTCAAAAAAATTAAATAAACATGAGTCGTCATCGAGATCATTATAGAATAACAGACCTTTAGTCATCTTTGTAGGTAAAGGTCTGTTAGCTCCTCCTATCTAACTTTTACCCCCAATCACAAAGATCTCACTAGCAACATCAAGTTGCCAGTTTAGCCTGCGTTCAATTTAAATTGGTCACGCTTTGTCGACATCATTGTTAGCTGCTCCCCATTGGAGTATATTTTGTTAACATTAATTTGCGGTCCTAAGACCTGCCCTGAAAATGTGTTAGAAAGAAAAGAAATGGGTAAGTTTTTCAATGTGATTGAATTAAAGGTAAGGATTATATAATTCATTAATTATTGAAAGATTTTAACTAAGTAACATAAGGAGTTCATAAACCAACATGACTTGGATATATATAGGTATTTTTGTTCTCTCAGCTGTTATCTCAGCTTTTTCCGCCGTTAAATTATCAAAGCATGCTGATACAATAAGTAAACAAACCAAGCTCGGAGGGGTTCTAACAGGAACCATTCTCCTAGCTGTAGCCACGTCATTACCCGAATTAACAGCTACCATCTCAGCCAGTCTAATCGGCAGCGCTGATATTGCCGTAGGTAACGGACTTGGCAGTGTGTTATTCAACATCTTTGTTTTATTCGTTTTAGATCTTTATTTCCGAAAACAACGCCTGTTCCTTCGGGTCGCCCATAGTCATGTCTATACGGGAGTCATAGCATTACTACTAAGTGTAGTCACTGCTGTCAGCTTAGCGGTGAACGCTTCATTTTCCGTGTTGAATATTGGCCTTACAAGTTTCCTCATCGCCCTTATTTATGGAGGCGGGATGTGGCTTATTTCTAAAATTCAAACAGAGAATGATTCAGAACAAAAGGACGAGCCACCCACAGCCAGTACTTCTATTCGTCAGACCGTAAAAAGATTCATCTTATACGCCCTTGTAATACTTGTTTTCGGAAGCTCTCTTTCTCTATCTGGAGATGCGATTGCACAAAATACATTCATCAGCGCTTCAACGATAGGAAGCATCCTAGTTGCTTTTGCTACATCTATCCCAGACGCGATGGGTGTCTATACTGCCTTGAAGCTAGCCAATGTCAATATGGCTATAGGCACAATCCTTGGAAGTAACGTTTTCAATATTTTAGTAATTGCCATTGGAGATGTGTTTTATTTTAGAGGGGATATCTGGCAGGACACAAGTAGCGATTTAATGTACATGTCCATCGTGGGTTTTATACTAACCGCGTTGGTGATGATCATAGTGAAAAGAGATCATACTCGGAACACTTTTACCTATATTCTTCCCTCTTCGACAGCCGTTGTTATGTACTTGATCGTTCTAGGCTTTATTCTGTTTTAATTCCTCTTTGATCATGGAAGAGGAGCAGTTTTCGAAGGGATCATTTAATGAAATTCAAATAAAGCCATCCGGACATTTAAATTTTGACGTCTTCTTCTTTGCTGATGAACTTTATGGAGCAATTTAAACCGCTTGTTAATTAGGTAGATGGTGGAAGAAAGGGTCTTTCAGCTGAGGCTAAGTACGAAATCCACCTATAGATTTGTTTAGAAGCAGTTCCTGTCCACCACGTGGGCCTATAAGGATTTAAAAATTACGTCTCAGGACGTGTTTTTGTTCCTGAAAATCATAAATTAAATCATTTCCTACGTTTTTTCCAGTCCCTGATTTCAGCTGCTACTCTCTCCGGCCGATCCCAATGAAGATTATGTCTGGTATTTTCTATCCCTGTAACGGTGACCTTTTGTAACTCGTTCTTCATTTTTTCGAGTCCTTTTTGTCTTGGGAGATCAGTAGGAGGTAGTGTTGCATGGAACAATAAAACCGGACATTCAATGTGTGGATAGGTAATGGAGCATGGTTCTAAATAGAATGCTTTAATGATGGCCAAAAGACTCTGACGGTCTGCTTTCAAAACGTAGTGATCATCCACTTTCTTAAAATTTGTTAAGATGATCGAATCCAGGTTTTTATCCCACGGTCTTGTCGTGTACGCCTCGTAAACGTTAACGATTTCACCCCAGGAATGATATTTGCTTGAATCTATATAATTGGCCCAATCTGAAAGGGCTTTTTCTTTAGTCAAACCTTCCACCATTTCTGGAAATACATACCCGCCATCGATTAAAACCAGACCTTTGATTCTATCCGGGAACTCTTTGGCAATGTGTAAGGCAAGGTCAGCTCCCCAGGAATGGCCCAAAATATAGAAATTCTCATGTGTCCGCGTATGGATGTCTTCGAAAATGCGTTTAGAGAGTGATGTGAAATGGTAATCTTCCTCTGAAGGTAATGGCTCCGTATCTCCATGCCCCGGCAGATCTAATAGAATAAGGTCGAAATCTTCCATTAACTGATTTTTAAGTTCCCAAAAACTCCTGGAGTCCCCCGTCATCCCGTGGAGACAAACCATTACAGGCAAGCTTTTATCCATGCTTCTATTCCCCCACACCCATTGCGTTCCACACGTATGCCCTTTGCACCTACCAACCTATCTGTGCTGATCGATCAGGATCGGATTCCCATCAGGGTCCACCATAGTAATGTTTTCCGGTCCCTCAGTCGTTTCATCGGCTTCAGACACCAGGTTAACTCCTTGTTCCTTCAGCTGCTTCTGGATTTCCCGCACATCTGTGAACGGATTCACGTCGTCTGAATTTTGATTCCAGCCAGGATTGAAGGTTATGATGTTGTCCTCAAACATTCCCTGAAATAGACCAATCACACTGTTTTCATTTTTCATCATGAGCCAATTCTGAGTAATGTCGCCTCCGGCTACTTCAAACCCTAATTTTTCATAAAAGGCTTTCGATTTATGAATGTCTTTCACGCTTAAACTGATAGAAAAAGCACCTAAATGCATAAAATCCCTCCTGGATATTTATTAGTACTTGTAAGGTTCGCCTTTACTGGTTGAAAATCCTTTATTACGTTCTCCCTATGCAAAAGGTCCATGACCAGCATGATCAACAAGCTAAAATAAAAATCCCCCTCGTTAAGAGGAGGATACATCAAGCGCCATCTTTAAATAGTCGACAAACAACACCGACTGCTCCTTCACTTTCACCTTTTCCTCAGGGAGAATCGCATGGTCAAGAGCCAGACCATCCACAAATGTAATGATCGATCTCGCTAACAACTCGCTGTCATAGCGGTCGCTGAACTCTCCGGCTTCCTGACCGGCTTTAATGACTTCTTCGTATATGCTCACGCCCATTTCGTATCGCTTTTCCCCATAGGCACGACGGCGTTCATCATTGCGGCCGGTGATAAAGAATTCGAGCTTGCTCGGGGCAAGGGGGTCCATATTCGCATCCGGACTTCCATCTTCACCGAACATCAGCTTCATGAGCAGTGTCCAGTGCTGAGATTCTACTTCTTCAAGACAAAAATCAGTCTCTTCCGCTTCCTGACTAAGTCCGTCTTCAAGTATCGCTTCGAACAGATCCTCTTTGTTGGAAAAGTATTGATAAAGACCGCCCCGGCTGACCTTGGCGGCATCCATAACGTGCTTCATCGTCGTATGTTCATAGCCATGCTCGATGAAGACGCTGGTTGCGGCCTCCATAATGTCAGCTCGTCGTTGCTTCAGGTGTTCTTTGCTTACTCGTGGAGACATCTGCATTCCCTCGCTCTACTTTTCGTTTTGTTAAAAATCCAATCAGTGATACCAGGACGAGAAGACTCGCCGTAATCGTAAACGTCGGCACCACGCCGATGATCGTCGCGATCCATCCTCCAAGCAGCGGACCAATGATGGTCGCAGTGGTCATCACGCTGTTGAGAACGCCGAACACGCGGCCCGTCATATGGACAGGTGAGCTGACTTGAACGGTTGCCTGGAAAGGGACGAAAATCAGGCTTGCTGAGAAACCGCCGGTGAACCCCAGTCCTGGCGCCCAGAGGATTGAATATCCGAAATCGTAATGGGTGAGTAATCCCATCATGCCAAAGCTCGCGCCAATTCCACAAACCCCGAGGAGCATTAGCGGATAAGGATTGTAGTCCGTTTTTTTCGCTAGTAAAAAGCCAGCCGTGAACATGCCGAGACCCGATCCTGTCACAAGGTACCCGAATAAATCAGGAGAGGCATAGGTCAGCTCTCTGATCAGGACGATCAGTTGTGAATCGGCCATCTGCAGAATCAACAGGCTGAGTCCCACAAGTGTCAAACCGACCAACATGAAGCGGCTTGATTTGATAAAAGAAAATCCTAAAACGAATTCCTTCTTGAAGGACTCCTGCGCACCTTCCGTTTTCGAAAGTTCATGAGGGACGGCGTTCGGAATGAATAGCAGGATCACTGCCGAAACTGCGAAGGTGGCTGAGTCGATCATGAACACCTGCTGGGCACCGAATACGGTGACAAGCAAGCCACTCACAAGCGGACCGAGAATTTTGGTCGACGAATCGATCATCGAGGTGATCGACATCGCCCCTTTCATATCTTCCTCTGCCACTATTTCCTTCAGCTTCCCGTTTTTCGCTGGAATGAACAGCGAGGAAAAAATTCCGACCGCTAAGAGCGTGGCATACACCATCCAGAGCGAGGAAGCGACGGTTAAAAGGAGAATCAAACCCGCCCGGACGACATCAGAAACGATCATAAGCGTTTTCCGGTTGAAACGGTCAGCCACAATCCCCGCTACGGGGCCAAACAACGCCATAGGCACCGCTAAGCATAAAAATACGAACGAAACTTCAAGCGGGGAAGCTTCCCACTTCAAGCCGACCAGAGTAATAATCGCGACAATGCTTAGCCAGTCGCCGATGCTGGAAATGGCCTGGGCGGACATCAAGGTGATGTACCCTTTGTTTTTCAATAAACGTTTCATGTAATAGCCCCTCTCCCTAAAAAGACACCAGTGTCGTTTTGGTAATTTTTATTATACTGACACTGGTGTCGTTTTGCAACCTTTTTTTGTATGAGGATTAAAAAAGGGCGGTCACTTAATTAAAGTGATCGCCTCTGGAAGGTTTTTATTGAACCCCGGCTATTTTAAGACTCCGATATCCAAACCTTTACATTATTGCTCCAGCTCCTTAATGACTTGCGCCGGATTTCCTCCAACGACGACTCCAGCCGGAACATCTTTAATAACCACAGCACCAGACGCGATAACAGAGTTATCTCCAACGGACACTCCCGGATTAATGACGGCTCGTCCGCCAATCCACACATTATCCCCTATCGTAACTGGTTTTGTGTATTCAATCTCGGAGATCCGCTCTTCCGCATTTACTGGATGAGTATTGGTATAAATGTGAACCCCTGGAGCCATCATGCAATTCGCTCCAATCGTCACTGGACCTCCATCTAAAATGGTGCAGTCAAAGTTAGCATAAAAGTTTTCACCGACATGGATGTTATACCCATAGTCACAACGAAAACTAGATTCTATATAAATCCGTTCCCCCGTTGAACCAAATAACTCTTTCAATAAAGACATGCGCTTGTCTTCTTCATCTTCACGTGTCTCATTGAAGGAACGCACCAAAATTCTTGAGCGAGTTCTGTCACTCACTAATTCTTGATCACCTGGATCATACAACTCTCCGTCAATCATCTTTTCTTTTTCTGTTTTCATTTATTCCTCCTAGTCGAATGAATAACGTAAAAATAAAGGGAGAGTACTCATCGTTAGAAAGCACTCCCCCTTTTAAATAACTCATTTAAACTTTCTTTAACACCCACAATTTAGAAGTGAAATCTCCGGTTTCTTCAATTCCACCCGCCTGGGTTCCCGAGTATCCCGGGCCAAGGTTAAGACCGGCATACATGATCTCATCACCAAATCGCTCCATAGCTCCCGGCTCCACTCGATAATCTTCATAAGAATGGCTCTCCTGTATGTTATATTTTGCATCTGGTTCCAGCCCCTTGAGCTGCAGGCGCTTAAATCCATCGTTAGCTCTAGCAAGAATTTGGTAATACCCTATTAAAGCAGTGGATTGATCCTCAGCCACCACCATCCACGCTGTTTGGTTCTGGTCTCCCTCAAATGGAGTAAGTAAGCGATAGAAATTCCCTGTTTGTATGAGAGAACGATAGTGTTTATAAAATTCCACTTGAGCGCGCACTTCTTCCTTTTCTGCCTCACTCATTTTCGTAGGGTCTAACTCATAGCCAAACATCCCGAAAAAGGCAACTTCGGCCCGGGTTTTCAAAGAGGTAACCCTTCGAACTTGATGGTTGGGCACTTCAGAAACGTGAGCTCCCATAGAACTTAATGGATAAACCATAGAGGTTCCATATTGAATTTTTAACCGTTCAATCGCATCTGTATCATCACTTGTCCATGTTTGCGGAGCGTAATAAAGCATCCCTGGGTCGAACCTGGCTCCACCGCTGGCACAGGATTCAAATAAAATGTGAGGAAACTCTGATGTCAACCTTTCATATAAATCGTAGACTCCTAGAATATAGCGGTGCGGAACTTCTTTCTGACGTTCAGAAGAAAGCACCCCGGAACCTATTTCGGTCATATAACGATTCATATCCCATTTCACGTAAGTAATTTGCGCCTCACGTAAGATAGCTGCCATCTGGTTGTAGATGTAATCTACGACCTCCTGCCGCGAAAAATCCAGCACATATTGATTTCTACCGTGAGACATTCCTCTCCCAGGCACAGAAATTAACCAATCAGGGTGAGCTTTGTAGAGTTCACTAACTTTAGAAACCATTTCCGGCTCAAACCAAAGCCCAAAATCTAACCCAAGTGCTGTAACTTTTTCCGACAAGTCTTTAATCCCATTGGGAAGTTTACTCTCATCGATAAACCAATCGCCAAGGGACGTTGTATCATCATTACGATTTCCAAACCAGCCATCATCCAGAACAAATAGTTCTACCCCTAAGTCTTTCGCTTCCGAAGCTATTTGGAGAATCTTTTCTTCATCAAAATCAAAATACGTGGCTTCCCAGTTGTTGATTAATACAGGCCTGGTTTGATCACGCCATTCGCCTCTTACCAGACGGTTGCGATATAACTGATGATAGGTCTGACTCATGCCATTCAACCCTTCATCTGAATACACGAGGACAGCCTCAGGTGTTTGAAAACTTTCCCCTTGCTCTAGTTTCCAGCTGAAATCAAAAGGCTGGATGCCGATGGAGGCACGAGCCATATCATAGTGGTCCACTTCGACTTGTGCTAAGAAATTCCCACTATAAACGAGGCTAAAGCCATACACTTCCCCCTGATCTTCCGTGGTATGCTTCCTTTTCAATGCATAAAAAGGGTTTTGCTGGCTGGAGCTCGTTCCTCGCGTACTCCCAATGGATTGGACCCCACTTTCTAAGGCACGTTCTTTCACATGCCTCTCCCGCGACCAGCTTCCAGATAACTGGACCATATCATAATTGGAATCAAAGAAATCAATGGAAGCACTTAAGGCACGATCAAGCTGAAAGAATTGCGGGCCTTTGTTTATTATCCTGGAAGACCTGGTAATCACCCCATAGTCCTTAAAAATCGTATAACATAACACTAGCTCTGCTTGAAGTAGAGAATCATACAATAAGATTTCCAGCGTTTCTGCTTCACTTTCATCCTCTGTATAGGTTTGAGGAAGTCCTGTTAGTTCAGGCTTCCCTTGATAGATTTGGTGTGATTGATAGGTGAAATTACTAACGCGGCTGCCATTTTCCTGTTCGATATGCAGGGCAGGATAACGATAATCCGTCGTGCCATAAACAGGATATTCCTGTTGAACTAAATCTAATGAAAAATTTAGATCCCCTTCATAAACATAAGAGGTGGCAGCTCTCTCTCCCTCGTTGTACAGATAAGAAAAATCCTCTGAATGGCTTATGCGCTTACCGAAATAGAGATGTCCTACGTGGTCATTCTTTAATATATGGATAATATAACTTACTTGATCGTTTTGTAGGTGAAATTGTTTTTTATTTTCATTTACTAGAATCATGCCCTCTACACCTTCCTTTATTATTCATTGAAATAACCGCTCCAGGTCTTCCGTTTAAGGACCTGTATCATATATTAAAAGTAAAGTAATTTAACAAAGCTAGCAACAATATTTTGGGAAATATCCAAAAATTTTGATAAAACCTTTTAAATAATTGCTTCATATGTTACTTTTGCATGTAGTTAATTAAATAAATTTATAAACTTCTTTGCAAACGCATTCAGTATATCTGAGTTTAGAGTAAAACGAAAGGGTACTTATAGAACAAAAATGGTCTAGAAAGTTTGCAGTAGAAACACGAACAACCCCATGTACCGAGGCAGCGTTACATACGTGGTATAGGAAATTCAGTGCTCGCGTACATAAAAGGAAAATTTACACCCCAATAAAAGGAGAGGAAAATATGAATCCATTTACGATCCTATCGTTTTTATTTTTCACAGGTTTAGTTGCTCTGATTTCCTATTTTATTACTAGAAAAGAAGATTTGAATTCGCAGGATGGCTATTTCTTAGGAGGTAGAAGCCTGGGGGCATGGACGATTGCAGGTTCTCTCATGTTAACCAACCTGTCAACGGAACAACTAATTGGGCTGAACGCTCAAGGGTATTCCGACACCATTGCGGTAATGGGCTGGGAAGTAGGTGCTGCTATTGCATTAGTCGTCGTGGCCTTTTTCCTTTTACCAAGATACTTAAAAGGCGGCATTACAACGATCCCGGACTTCCTGGAAGACCGCTATGATTTTGGTACCAAGCAAATTGTAACGATTTTGTTCTTATTTGGTTATATATTAAATCTGTTACCACCGATTCTATACTCCGGAGCCGTTGCCATGAACGGATTATTCAACATCCCGGAAGCGCTTGGCATAGGCAGAATCCCCTCTTTATATGTGACCGTATTAGCTATAGGGATTGTCGGCTCTATTTACGCCATTTTCGGAGGTTTGAAAGCGGTTGCCGTCTCCGATTCGATTAATGGAATCGGGCTCTTATTCGGCGGATTAATGATCCCGGTCATTGGGCTGTTTGTCCTCGGTGATGGTTCCATTGGTGCCGGCTTCTCTACGATTCTGGAAAATTCTCCAGAGAAGATGAACTCCATCGGCGATTCTGACAGCCCCGTCCCATTCAGTACCATGTTTACCGGGATGCTGCTTGTGAACCTGTTTTACTGGGGTACGGCCCAGCATATTATGCAGCGGGCTATTTCAGCTAAAAGCTTGAAAGAAGGACAAAAAGGAGTCCTGATTGCGGCATTTTTAAAACTGCTGGGACCCGTTTTTCTTATTTTACCAGGAATCATCGCTTTCAATATGTTCGGTCCTGATATGGAACCAACTAATGCTTATCCAAGACTGGTGAATGAGATTCTGCCGACACCTTTAGTAGGCTTTTTCGCTGCAGTGTTATTTGGAGCTATCCTATCTTCATTCAACTCAGCGTTAAACTCATCCGTTACCTTGATTGCTTTAAATATATACAAGCCCTATTTCAAACCACAAGCGTCCGATAAAGAAGTGGTTCGTAAAGGTAAGTACGTTGGTACGGTCATTGCTTTATTCGCGATCAGTATTGCGCCATTAATCGATTTAGTACCCCAAGGGTTTTTCCAATACCTGCAGATGGTCAATGGCTTTTATAACGTACCCATCTTCACGATTATGATCGTGGGTTATCTGACCAAACGGGTGCCAGCCATTGCAGCGAAAATATCCTTGTTTGTATTTATCTCCACATACGCAACCACGCAGTTAGTGTGGGATACCGGGTTACATTTCCTTCATATCCTGGGTATATTGTTCGTTGTATGTGCAACGCTTATGTTAATTATCGGAAAGCTTTATCCAAGAAACGAAGACTTCTATCTGGAAGAACAATCAAAAGTAGATATGACGCCGTGGAAGCTGTTATATCCAGTTGGAATTGCCGCAACCATCGCGATGATTATTATCTACACCCTACTATCACCGGTTGGAATTTTATAAAACGAATTCAATCTATCACAAAAGGGAACTCAATATTTTTGAGTTCCCTTTTTATGGTAATAAATACCCTTTAATTGAGAACGGCTGGCATCCCTCTCTCTACTTCCATTATACCGCGAGCTGGTACTAAATTATAGACTACTCTTTCTATGAACCCTGCTCTATACTGTTATAGACAAGTCTAATAACCTGAGAGGTGTATCCATATGAATGACAAAAAAGATGTCTTAGATCATGGTCCTTTCTTTCACGGTACAAAAGCTGAACTGAATGTTAGTGACCTGTTAAAACCTCAATATCTCTCAAACTATCAGGCCAAAAAATCGAACTATATTTATTTTACCGCTACCTTGGAAGCTGCCAAGTGGGGCGCCGAATTAGCAAAGTCTCAATCACAAGAAAGAATCTACATTGTAAAACCATTAGGTGACTTTGAAAATGACCCGAACGTAACGGACAAAAGATTCCCCGGAAACCCCACACGTTCGTACAGATCTAAATCACCTTTGAAAATTATAGCGGAACTAGGTTCATGGGAAAGACATTCTGATGAAGAAATCAATCAGATGCTTACCCATATAGAAACGTTACGTGAACAAGGAAAAGCCGTCATCTATGATTAATCTTCTATATCTATAAAAAAGCTCTGACCCGTAGTTGGATCAGAGCTTTCTTTTTATTTTACAACAGCAACAGCGTGAGGCCCGGCGCGATAATCGATACAATCACCGCACTCAAAATCATTGCCACCGTACTAATCGATCCTTCCAGCGTATCCCGCTCCATCGAAGCCGCCGTTCCGATCGCATGGGAAGCACTGCCCATCCCGACGCCTCGGCCGATTCTATGGGTCAGACCGCTGTAACGCATCACGACCGGGTGAATCAACATGCCGCCGATACCGGCGATCATCACAAATACGGCTGTGAGCGGCATGACACCTCCAGTGGATTCGGAAATCGACATCGCAACAGGTGTTGTGACCGATTTAGGCACGATTGAATGGATGATCTGGCTGCTGAATCCCGCCCATTTACTAAGCAGGAGTCCAGAGCTAATACCGATCACCGCTCCGACCGTTGTCCCTGTCATGATAGGAACGAGCATCTTTTTCAAAATATCCCTATGCTGATAGAGCGGGTAAGCGAGCGCCACAACCGCCGGGCCTAAGAGACGATCAATCCACTTCCCGCCCGTCATGTAGGTATCATAAGGAATATGAAAAAGCAGTAGAAACACGATGATCACAACGGTCGCCACAATGACGGGGGTCGTGTAGATGCGGCGGTGTTTCCGGTAAAGGTTGAGAGAGCCGATATAAGCAGCAATTGTGAACCCGATCATAAATAAAGCCACAAGCGCAGGATTCATGCTTCCTCCCTCCTTTTCACCATCCACTGGGTTACCCGACCAGCCAGCGCCATAACAAGTGCCGTACTGAAGAGACCAATGACAATCAGCAGCATGCCTTTGCCTTGAAATACATACGCATAGCTGATGATCCCTACCGTCGCTGGTATGAAAAAGAAGGGCAGGTGCCTGACCATGAATGAGACTCCTTGTTGCAAAATCCACTCCGGCACCAGTTTTAAAGACAGTAATGTAAACAAGATCAAGAGGCCGATCACACTGCCGGGAATGAACAGATTAAACAGGTTCTGGATTCCTACACCGGCTAAATAAATCAAATATAACATGGCAATTTGTATAGGTATGATAATTGCTTTGTCTTTGAACAACGTGAATCCTTCTTTCTAAAAATGCCAGATGGAGCACTTCTATTTTTATTCCTCCACTATAGTAACTCTATTTTAATAAGAAGAACAGGATAAAAAAAACATAGGTTCGACCGTCCGACTTAGCTTTCTTACCCAATATTAAATTCCAGTATCTTTACTCAAATGGAAAAGAAGCTGATCTCAAGGGGGAAGATCAGCTTCTTTTCTCTTCTTCATTTAATGAATATAGATAGGACGTGTATATGTCCGAATCCATTGCTTTTGGCTAAATGATTTTCTTTCTGATCGAGCTGGAGATCCATTCGAGAGGAAGCCTCCCATTTATTGCTCCTTCATACGAGGGAGCACATTGTGAAAGACATCATTCATCGTGATGACGCCGAGGAACTTAGAACCATCCATAACCACAGCCAGCTGCTCACTGGACCGTCGCATGTTTGTAAGAGCTTCATGTAAGAGTGTACTCGGCTGCAGGACGAACGAAGGGCGGGCAAGTTCCCTTGCTAGCCGGTCTGCCGGCTCAAGTAGAGTATCACGAACATGAAGGACTCCCGGAGGGCTTCCATCCTCTGTCATAACGAGGACACGTTTGTGACCGGTACGTTCTGTGGCTTTCTGGACATCAAGTGCTGTGGCACCGGAATCCACCGCTGTTGGAGATATTTCTTTCGAAAGCAAGTCAGCGACCTTTAAGGTCTCCAAATCAAGAGCGCCTGAAATAGGTCTCCTTATGGAGGCGTCCAGCGCACCGACGTTAGCCGAGTATTCCACGAGATGTCGGATGGTCGCAGCATCCTGCCCACCAATCGCAGCAGAATCAACTGGTTCCACGCCCGAAGCCTTCACGAGACGATTGGCTATATTATTAACCCATAACAGCAAGGGTCGGAATAACCGAATGAATATGCGGGAAGGCAAGCCGACCATGATGGCCGAGGCCTCAGGGTGCGCGATCGCCCACGATTTCGGTGCCATTTCGCCAACGACTAGATGCAGGAACGTCACAAGCAGCAAGGATAAAAAGAAAGAAGTTCCATCGGCCAGCCAGTATGGAAACCCCACCTCAGCGAATACCGGTGAAAACCAATCATCGACCGCTGGTTTAGTCACCGCACCGAGGGCGAACGTACATACCGTAATTCCCAGCTGGGCCCCTGCTAGCAAGACTGTAAGTTCATTCACTGATCGCAATGCAGCTCGGGCGCCACGGCTGGTGACCGCTGCCTCTTCGAGTCGATGGCGCCGGGCTCCGAGGAGCGCAAATTCTACGATAACGAAGAACGCGCTCAGTGCAATAATGGCTATTGTCACTACTATTATTATCAAGGGGTTAGTCATCATTTCCCCTCCTTACCTGTTCCTGAGTCGATTCATGACCAACATTCGATTCATCTATTGTCAGGTGGATCAAGGTGGGAACCCATCTGTCTACCTCAATTATCTGTGCTACTAAGTAACGGCGGACGGGGTCCTCATGAACGAGATCAGCCGGGTCCTCCGGAAGTTCGACCGTGATTGTTTCATTGACAGCTGGAAGATTACCACAATGGGCAATAAGCATTCCAGCTACCGTTTCATAATCACCTCGCGGCAGATAATAACCGATTTCGCGTTCGGCCTCGTCGACGTGAACATCTCCACTTATTTGCCATGAGTCCTCTCCTTCAGGTTCAACAACTGCAGGTAATTCGCTGTCGTGCTCATCTGAAATCTCACCAATCACTTCTTCAGCCAAGTCTTCCAATGTCAATATTCCAGTAAAGCCGCCATACTCATCAATCACACAAGCGAGGTCATTTTTTGAATCGCTCATACGCATTCGTGCATCCGGCAGCGACATGACGGTGGGGACTACCAGCGGAGGTCTCATAATCGAAGTGACAGGTTCATCGTCAGCCGAAGATGAGGCCAGTACATCGACAAGATGCACAACACCAATCGGTTCGTCATCGGAATTAATGACTGGATAACGGGTATGTTCCTTAGCCATCAAGGATCGCACCTCACTGATGGAAATGTCCGGCTCCACAGTATCCGCGTGAGAACGCGGTGTCATAGCGTGCTCGACGTCTCGCTGCGGAAAGTCCAGGATTCGATCTAGTACGATGGACAGATTTTTGGGCAAATCACCGCTCTCACGGGAGTCAGCCACAATGTGCTCAAGGTCACGAGCCGTGGCACTACTATCGATGTCATGGACGGGCTCGATTTTTAGCATCCTCAGAAATTTATTGGCTGCCTGATCAAAAACCTTAATCAGCCATCCAAAAATCGCAAGGTAAATATTTGTTGAATGGGCAAGTCTGAGAGCCAATGGTTCGGGATTGGAAATGGCGAGGTTCTTAGGATACAACTCACCAAAGACCATCTGTACAACCGTCGACACACTCAAAGCCAGCACAGTACCGACCGAGATGCTGACCGCGGCAGGCACACCGACCCCATCGAGCAGCACACCTAAACTCCTTCCCACAAGAGGCTCGGCAACGTACCCAATGAGTAGGCCTGTAACCGTTATACCCAGTTGAGCCCCAGAAAGCATAAATGATGTCCGCTTAGTGACCGCCAATGCACGTTCGGCTGCGCTATTGCCTTGATCGGCCAGTGCACGTAATCGGGAACGGTCGACAGACATGTACGCAAACTCCTGGGCGACAAAATAACCGTTTGCAGCTATGATAGCGAGAATCACGATGATGCCAAGCAGCAAAGTCAGCGTGGCTATTAACATAAGCCATCTACCACCTTAATGAAGTAGATTGGCTGGATACAATGGTGTGGCTTCTGAGTAGATGGACTGTCACTACTCGAGTCAGAATCATCGGTTTCGCTAATCGTTGACGGCATAAATTCCTTGCTCATTATTTTCCTTCCTCCATTGCATACATAATTAATTGTCCATCCATAGTACCTAAAACTAGATATAAAGGCAATAAATTAGGCTATGTATCCATGTGGACCGGCGTGACCCTGCACATGGTTCAGAACGAATTCGGCACCTTCTTCAATCCTCCTAAAGACGAGATGCTTTTATCATAATTTACCTCACAGGACAAAGCGCCTGGGGAAGCCATTAATAAAGGTTCTACATGGGTAGCTATACAAGTCGACGACATTCCTCCAGGCTCATCGGTCCATATTTCAATTGGAAGAGCGACTATCAAAGCGTCAAAAAGTGCCTGTCCTGACCATCCTAAAGTGGGTCTCTGCTTCCCTCCAAAATCTTCAATCAGCTGCTTTATGGGGAGTTTGCTTGAAAAAATTTATATCGTTAAAGGAATTGGTATTCTTTTAGCAATTCTATGGTAGGGTATATCTCTTATTAAAGGAATACACGGTATTAGGGTATTCCTCAAATTTATCCATTCTATTCTTTTCCTCATGCTTTTTAACTTTATATTGGAAAAAGAAAAGTTTTTGGGCTGGATTTTTCTCGGCTTTTGGATCATCCTATTGGATGTCATATCTCTTTATCTTCCGCTATGAACCCCTTAGGTCTGCTGGATTTAAAATTTGAAATTATGTTCCTTCCCCGGAAATCAGGCCAATTACATGCTTATTATTCCACTACATCGACCGCTTCGTACGCTTATCGTTATACATTTTCTTATCAACCGACATGTACAGCTCATCCATCGACATCCCCTCTTGATAAGCCTGATAGCCATAGCTGAATCGCAACGTTTTCAATAAAGGATCTACACTGTTCTTAAGTAAAAGATGAATACTGGCCAGATAATCATCGATACCCTTCTCTTTTTCTATAATGACAATGAACTCATCCCCGCCCAGCCTGGCAGCCATTGTCTGGTTGGGGGAGCATTTTCTAAGAACCTTTCCAAAATCGATCAGCACCTGATCTCCTTTATGGTGGCCATATTGATCATTGATTTGTTTAAAATCATTCAAATCAATCAAAATAATTCCGAATGAACACTTCTTTTCAATCAGGTGCTCCAGGTATGTTTCGTAGCTCTGCCGGTTATACAGCTTCGTCAGGAAATCCTGCTCCGTGGTCGTTGATTCAAGAAATGTATAAGCAACAAGTACCACCAGCGCAATCGAAGTCCAGGAAAAATACAACCGGGAATCAAACAGCTGAACAATCATCCCGACAATCGGCAAGGCGAAAAATGCGAGGAAGATCATCGCAACGGATGAAGGAACTTGGTTACGATTTTTCACCACTATCACACACATAGCGATGTATTGAACGGCTAAAACCACGTAATGAAGGTCTTTAAAATCGCCGCTGCTGTAGCGATTCGTGTCAGGCTCAACTTCGAAATAAACAGGATATATAAAGTTCACAAGGAGAATAAGCAGCGTCAGGAAGCTCAGGTGCTGGTAGAACATTCTTTTTTGAACTACCCCCACTTACTCGCTGAAACTCCTTGAAGTTGGGGGATTCCTAAGAGCACGAACCTAACGGTTCGTTCAAATGATTAGGCTAGCCCCGTCGCACCGACGGTTGGAAGGATTCTTTGAATCTCCTTCAATATATTGGAGCTCGCATTTAGGTCGCGGTCGTGGTGGCAGCCGCAGTCTGGGCAATCCCACGTTCGAACAGCGAGATTCTTTACCTC
>NZ_JBQQCN010000027.1:0-63260 GCF_052246795.1 Halobacillus sp. K22
ATGAAAGAATATCTTGACGTACTGGTTGGTTCGTTCAGTTTTCAAAGATCAAAAGATTTCGTTTGCCGCTTCAAAACAGCGACTTAATAATCATATCATTGTGACTCATTTAAGTCAACAACTTTTTGAAATTAATTTTTGTTTGCTGTCTTCGGCTCGCATTTCATTTGCTCGCCTTTCCCGACAACGATTAATAATATACCATGGATTAAAATTAGAATGCAATACTTTTAAGCAATTTTTTTATCTTTTTTTAGGTTTCCTATATATACGGGGGATTTAAAAAGAAAAAAGCTCAGGATAAGCCCTGAACTTTAATGCTTTTAGTTTTCTTTTTTCTTTTTGGGCATGTATCGCAGACATTCTTCCCGAGAACCAAACCTCCGAAATATTTGAAACAAAACGTCGTATCGCTCTTCCATCGCTTTTTTAATCCCTATATCTATTCGATGGTCTCCTAAATCAAATGTGATTTCTTCCATCTCTCTTTTTAAAAGGTATTCCATTTCACGTTGTTCTTGATCATTGATTATTATTCCGTGCATAGCCAGAACCTCCCTGATAACCAACCTTTTATATTTTTACCCCAAATTCATTGTTTTTAGCATAGGTTGTCCTATATTTCATATGTATAGAACATATTGGAAGGAAGGAGTTGCAGAAACCTTGAGCTTTTATACATGGAAAATGGAACGTTTAAAGCGATATGGAATTGTAGTAACGCTCGCCCTCTTTTGCGCTTTGTTTCTCTGGTTAGGTCAGTGGAGCCAGATTCCTGTGTTCTCTAATAATGATGAGCCTCGTGCACTAACCCAGGGAAGCAAGGATTCATCGTTAGTTGCTTTGACTTTTAATATTAGCTGGGGAAGCGACAAAGTTTATGAGATCTTAGAACAGTTGGAATCACACCAGACCCAGGCGACTTTTTTTGTCAGCGGAGAATGGGCAGAACGCCATCCAGATATTGTGACAGCTATCCAAGAAGGAAAACATGAAATTGGGATGATGGGTTATGAATATGAGAGCTATTTAGAATTAAAACCTGAACAAGTACGATCGGACTTAAGTAAAGCTCAGGAAACATTTGAAAAATTAGGATTTGAGGAAATCAAATGGATCCGTCCTCCTCATGGACATATGGATAAAGAAGTGCTGAAGCTGATTGAAAACGAAGGCATGCAGGCCGTGCAATGGAGTCTGAATCCTAGAGACTGGGAAAACCCTGGAACAAACGCCATTATTGATCAAGTATTAAATGAAGGCAAAAAAGGAGATATTATATTATTACACGCTTCAGATTCTGTTAAGCAGACTCCTAAAGCTTTGGAAGTTATTCTGCCTGGTCTGAAACAAAAAGGATTAAAATTTGTCAGCATATCAGAACTGGTCAGCGGGGGAGAATCTGAGACTACTCAAATTGATTAAAAAAAGCCACTGTGGAGACACAGTGGCTGGTTACGTTAAGCAGAGGTTCCCTGGTTATTATTTAGACGATGTAGAAGCAGAAGCTGATAAGCATTACAAGCAATAAGAGGAATAATCATCATCCATATATAGTCACTTCCCTGTGCTCTCAAAGCAGGTACCCACTCCACTGTGGTAACAACCACCATAAAAAATAAGGCCGGAATAAAAGCATGCCGCTTCGTCTCTTTTGCTTTTACAGTGGCCACCACTAAGGAGATAACTAAAATTCCCAAGGCAGTTAATAAAAACCCTCCAATTGAACCTTCTTCAGACGCTTGATAACGGAAGTAAACGAGATCGAACAATGTAAAGGCAATTAAAAATAATTGCAATGCAGGCCAGAAAGATCTGAATAATCCTTTCCCAAACTGATTAACCGTTAGATAAGCAAAAAAACCCATCTGGCTAATGACGCTGAATATAAACCCAAGACCGGAAAAGAATAATAATAAACCCACTAATTCAAATAATTGAAAGGGTTGAAGAACTTCGGCATAAGAATCCTGTTTAAATATAAAACTGGTTACGAGGGTTAAAACTCCGCCAAGCAGCAGCGTTGTTAAAAATAACCTCACCCATTTACGACTATTCACGCATGTTCCCCCTAAATGCAAAAAAGATTTTCCTTCGTATTTTATCATGAAGTACAGCTTTTTTCCTCCTGCCGTATAAATTTTGTCGAAACGCGAATAGTAATAGCAAGGAGAACGAAAGAAAGGGGACATCCTATTATGTCCAAAATTCGCTTATTATGTCCCGTCATCATTCTTGTTTTCCTGGCAGCTTGTAACGGCAGCTCAGGAGCAAGCCAACAGGCGGATTATGATACAACGAAAAAAATGATTGTAGATATACTGAAAACCGATGAAGGCAAAAAAGCCCTCACGGAAGTTCTCTCTGATGAAAAAATGCAGCAATCCATGACTCTTGAATCTGAAGTGGTGGCCCAATCGGTCAGTGAAACCTTAGTTTCTGATAAAGGAAAAGAGTTCTGGAGTAAGCTGTTTGCCGATCCTACATTCGTACAGGGTTTCAGCAAAACCTTGGAAGAACAAGAAAAGGATCTTATGAAAGGTTTAATGAAAGACCCTGAGTACCAAAAGCTCTTAATTGAGATATACAAAAATCCCGAAATGATGGAGCAAATGGTTACGGTTATGCAGGGGCAGAAGTTCCGTGAGCATCTTGAGAAAACAATCCAGGAGACATTAAATAGTCCTGTGGTTCAAGCCAAGATTAGCGATACGCTGTTAAAAGCTGCAGAAAAAATGAAAACCGGAGAAGGTTCTTCCTCTTCCGGGGGAGAAGGTCAACAAGGTGGAAGTGAAGAACAATCCGGCAACGGCGGTCAGGAACAAGGCGGCGAATCTTCCCAGTAAAAATCACGCGTTTCCCTTATAGTAAAGGGATACGCGTGATTTTTCATTAGTACTTATCGATAATTTTTGCTGCAATATTACGGTAGCTTAAACCGATTGGGTGATCAGATTGATAAACGGAAGGAGCGAAGACATCTTCGTCTTCATACGGCTGTTGCAAAGGAATATGTCCTAGCACACCGGTTTGCAGTGTTTCAGCAAGCTTCGTTCCTCCTCCGCGTCCAAAGACAAATTCTTTGTTTCCGGTTTCCTTACTTTCAAAGTAAGCCATGTTTTCGATAACTCCTAAGATTTCATGCTCCGTCTTCAAAGCCATCTGACCAGCTCGTGCCGCTACAAAGGCCGCAGTCGGGTGAGGAGTTGTCACAATAATTTCCTTAGACGAAGGCAGCATAGAATGAACATCTAAAGCTACATCTCCTGTTCCAGGAGGTAAATCAAGAAGTAGATAGTCAAGGTCGCCCCACTCTACTTCTTTAAAGAAGCTTGTCAGCATCTTGCCAAGCATAGGACCTCGCCAAATGATTGGAGAATTATCTTCTACAAAGAAGCCCATGGATACAACTTTTACCCCGAACCGCTCAACAGGAATGATCTTTTCTCCACGTACAACCGGGCGTTCTTCCACACCCATCATATCCGGTACACTAAAGCCATAGATATCAGCGTCAATAATTCCTACCTTTTTACCCAAACGTGTAAGTGCTACTGCCAAGTTGACGGTAACTGTTGATTTACCAACACCGCCTTTACCACTGGCAACGGTAAGGAATTTTGTATTGGAGCCGCCATCAAGTAAAGATTCTTCCTGCTGACTTTCCGCTTCCGGCTGAAATTTATTAATTACATCTTCTGGAAGTTGATCAAAACGAAGCCCTACAGTAGCTGCGCCGCCGCTTTTCAGTGCGTTTACTATTGTCTGTTGAAGTTCCATTTGTTCAGCTGTATTTGTCTTAGCAATTAAAACTTTTACACTGACGTGGTTTTTTTCTTCTTTTATTGATATATCCTCAATCCCACCGGTTTCTTCTAACGTTTTATGTAAAAACGGATCTTCGATTGGATGAAGGATTTCGAGTACTTTTTCTTGTGTTAACAAAGCCGTTCACCATCCTTAGAAATGTTCAATAATGCAAGTATAACATATCTGGAACGCTTTCTAAGTAATATGCTTACAATCAATTTTCAGAAGGATATTCTCTTTCTGTCACATAGCGCAGTACTCCCTGGTAAATGGAGGCAGCCATTTTCCTTTGATACTCCTCCGACTTCAGCAGTTCCCTTTCTTCTCCGTTTGAGAGAAAGCCCGCTTCTACAAGTGCTCCTGGGACCTCTACATGTTTCAGAATATAAATGGATGTCAAATCCATGGCCTGCCTGTTTGTATTTTCAAGATTGGTACTAATTTCGGATTGAATAAATTTAGCCAGGTGTTCACTCTCAGGGGTGCTTGAATTAAAGAAAGTCTGAGCTCCTCTCCATTTAGGAGATGGAATCGCATTTAAGTGAATGCTTAAATAAAAATCCGCTTCTTTTTCTTTGATGTACTGAACCCGGTTACGAATATCTTCTGATTTCCGCCTGGATAAACTCCCGGCATTTTCAGATGCGAGGTCCTTATCTTCGTTTCTTGTTAAATACACGAGTGCTCCTGCTTCTTGCAGATAATCTCGCAAGTATTCACTCATACGAAGCGTGATCTCTTTTTCCTGTGTCCCATCTTTTCCTTCTGCTCCACCATCCGGCCCTCCATGTCCTGGATCAAGGACAATAACCTTTCCAGATAGAGGAGATGACCACAGGGTCCAGGCGTCTTTTGCTTCTTGCAGGGGATAAGATACAAGACAGACAAGTATTATTATTCCCACTAACCATAAAGGTGTCTTCATTTGACGGAACATCATTCCACACTCCTTACACTCCCTAATTCACTATATGGGACAGGACTGGAGAATATGAACAGATGAGTGGGATATACCACCTTTCATTTTCTTCCTTCGTAAACACCTTAATCTTGTACCTCTTCATTCTCCGTTATTATGACTTTAATGGAAGCTTATTCGTTTAAAGCACTAAAAAGCAGACAAACGCGCAGTCAATAATGGAATAGAAGATAATAATAAAATCGGCTAACTACTGCTTTCATTATAAAGAACCCTATCTATGTCAAAAAGTCATGGTTAGGGTTCTTTAGTGTAAGTTCGAATATTTTTAATTGGTTTACCAAAACTAGCATTCTGCCTAATTTACAGGAAACCTTCCCCGAGTATGGATCGATCGCATATAAATGCTATATCTGAATGCAGATGAAAATTTGGAAAAGGAGGTTCTATATGAAATTTAAAGCAACCCAAAAAACAATTTCTATCAGTCAACAGCAGCAAGCCCAAAACGAGCCAACATGCATGATTGATAATCTAACCTGTACCGAGATCCCACAGCAAGGTAGTCGTTCAGAAAAAGTATTCATACTCCCTGACGGTTCAGCGGTCACCCTTCAACGTGTAAATATAAGAATCATGGGAACCGTGACAGTATCTCTTAATGATGTCACTACGGACCCAATGGACTTCAGCATTTGTGAGAGTTATTACTTATGCGCCCCTTCAGGGACAGAAATCAACTGCCAGGTTACTGATAGCTCATGTCAGGTTTGCACCGTTACAACTAGTGAATCAGGCACAGACATTGAGGTCATCATCGACTTGTGTGTAGATGTAAAATCTACAGCCAATGTCACGTTAGGTCTTGAAGCCGCTTTTTGTAATCCGCGAGAACAACAAATAGAACGCACTTGCCCTAATCCAGTGCATCCGCCCCAATGCCCTTCTATATTTGGAAATGCTGGAGCATCACCTGAACAGAAATGCCCGATTATCTATTCGAACTCATTGGAAGTAGCCCCACAGCAAGAGGAAAACCTGTGTATTCGTGCAGATAGCGTATATGACTGGATCCAAAATCGCGTGAATACTACGGTGACGATTAATATACCTCCCCCTCTTTTCTGTGTCTATATAGTTAGTGAAGTAGTTGGTGAATGTGGGGATATCGTGACAGGGGATGTTATTTGTTTTCCTTGCGATGAGCCCTGTGAAGAGACCCTCCAATGCACAAATGATACCTGTTCGTTGACATTAACAAGGAGGTCTGAAGATTGTGTGCCTTGTCCTCTTGATGCCGTGACGCTTCCAGTGGGATTCTACTGTGCAATCCCGTCATGCGTTTACACAGTGAATGACATTGCCGGGGAATGCTTGGGTCTTACTGAAGGCGACTTAATCTGTTTTCCATGCGAAGAACCTTGTGCCGAAACACTTCTTTGTTCAAATCAGAC
The DNA here is from genome assembly GCF_052246795.1 of Halobacillus sp. K22. Taxonomy (NCBI): domain Bacteria; kingdom Bacillati; phylum Bacillota; class Bacilli; order Caryophanales; family Bacillaceae; genus Halobacillus; species Halobacillus sp. K22. The sequence goes on from NZ_JBQQCN010000027.1 coordinate 6,184, forward strand.
GTGTAGCATAGAGCTGGAAAGAACTACAGAAACCTGTCTCCCTTGCCCACAAGATGCGGTTCCACTCCCCACAGGATTATCTTGTACTATTCCCACGGGTCGCATCCTTAATGTCAATACAGGAGTTTATTATGACTTTATTGCAGAGGCAGTGGAAGCAGCTGAAGACAATCAAACCCTGCTAGTGACTCCAGGTGCCTATCCTCAGGATGCTGAGCTAATTATTGATAAATCTTTAACAATTAGAGGTTTCTCAGCAGACGAAACAGAGATTACTTTCTCTGCTGCCTTTACAGGAGCCACCGCTGTTAGTCTTGAAGCAGATAATATAACCCTGGAAGGTCTTTCCTTTATGCGAGAGCTTACTGGCGCAGCGGATGAGACGTTACTTCGGATTCCTGCAGAAGGTGTAGAGGACTATTATGATGGCATAACAATTCAAAATTCCAGATTTGAGGGCGGGCAACGAACTCTTATTATTAATGCATCTAACCTTACTCTCTTAAACAATACAATTATTCATACTGGTAACACGGAGCGCTCTGTAGAAATACGTGGTACTTTTGGGGAAACACAAATTACAGGAAATACCTTTCAAGGAAATGCAACCAGCCTTGCCGCCCTGTATTTTGAACCAGACACTCCTGTCGACGTATTAAGGGGAACTTTTAGAATAGAAAATAACGTGATGGCAAGACATTCTCAATTCGTATTGTTCGACACTGGAACGATGATGGATGTTTCAATTTTTGTTGAAAGGAACACAATTGATCATGAGGATCGCGTTGGAAGCTCAATTATCTTTCTGCCCCAGAACTTTCCGGGGGTCGACACCATTCTCATTCAAGAAAATGATATTACTAACCTCAATACCGGAAGACTAGCCGTTTATGTCGATTACAGCTTGGGAAATTCACCTGCCGCCACGAATCAAATTCAGGTGTTTCGAAATACAATGAGGTTCTATCCACCACCCTGGGGGAGAGTTTTTGATATTGCCTCTAATGTGGCGCCTGTAGGTTTCCGAACTCCTGCTCCGCCTCAAATGAATATTAATGCCTTTGAATTGGTCGATAATATTGTAATTACCACCTAACCTTTATCAGAAGAATATTGAATAAACGACCAATAGCAGATGAAGCATTTGGCCAGAAGCCTTATCTGCTTTTACTCTTTCAAAGTCAGGTACCTTTAGATCGCTTACCCTACCAAATCCTTTACCAAAATTGAGAAGGATTCTGCCTATTTTGTTTATATTTTTCCCACCCTTAATGCATCGCATATAAATACAATATCTGAAAACAGATACATCTATTAGGAAAGGAGGTTCGATATGAAACTTAAAGTAACTCAACTCCAACAAGCGGAGAACAACATATCATGCATAGTTACTAATTTAAGTTGTACGGAGCTCCTCCAGCGAGACGGTCGTCAAGAAAGAGACTTTACCCTTCCAAACGGTAGTACCGTTACACTCCAACGCGTCAATCTACGGGTCACCGGAACCGCGATGGTTACTTTTGAAGATGGAACTACGGAGTCCGCTGAATTTAGTATTTGCGAAAGTTATTACTTATGCGCTCCTCAAGGAACAGCCATCGACTGTCAGGTTATTGAATACTCGTGCCAGATTTGTACGGTTACAACTTCAGAAATTAATGTTGTTATTGATGTGTGTGTAGAAGTAAAGTCCATCACTACGGTTACGTTAAGCATGGATGCTGTCTTCTGTAATCCCAGAGCGCAGCAAATCGACAATTTCTGCCCCCCTCCTGTGCTTCCACCGCAATGCCCGGCAGTGTTCGGCCGCGGAACATCAGAGAGCGAAACGAGTTACCCACTGCTCGCTTCCAATCCACTTATAGGTGTACAGCTAGAGGAAAACCTATGTATGCGTGCAGCAAAAGTTTACGATTGGATTCAGGACAGAATTCATACTACGCTAGCGATTGGCAGACCTTTGATTACAGGACGTATCTTTAATGTGGACCAAGGCACCTTTTATGATTTAATTGATGTCGCATTTGAAGATGCAAATTCGGGCGACACATTACTCATTTCGCCAGGAACTTATCCTCAGGATACTTCACTCCTCATTGATAAATCTTTAACGCTCCGTGGAAGCTCTGCGGAACAGACCAGAATAACCTTCCCTGATACCATCCCTGACGCTGCTGCCTTAAGACTACGCGCTAATAATATTACTGTAGAAAGGCTTTCTCTCTCCAGAACAACAGACGAAAATGCCAAGGAGGAGGAAACCTTGCTAGAAATCCCTCAACGAGCACCAGGCGAATATTACAAAGGGATAGCTATCCGTGATTCCATTCTAGAAGGTGGAAAACGAACCGCCCGTGTAAAGGCAGAGAACCTTACCTTTGAAGGAAATACTATCATTCATACAGGAGATGAAGAATCTATAGCGGTTAAAGGGGCCTTAGGAGAAACGACCATTAAAGATAATGCTTTTCGTGGTGGTGCGCTAAGCCAAGGCACAGTTTCGTTCGCGAGAGCTCGTGAAGAAGATCGATTTGAAGGCACATTGAGGCTCGAAAGAAATAGAGTGGAACGACATACTCAACTTGCCTTATTCGACACGAGAAAGTATGAAGATGTCTCTATTCTGGTTAGAGAAAACGAAATGGATCACCAGGATCGGGGAGGCAACTCCATCGTCTTCTTACCATTTGAATTTCCAGGGGTAGATTCAATTCTTATTGAAGATAATGATATAACTAACCCTCACCCAGGTTGGCTTGCTGTGTATGTGGATTATAATTCTGGCGGTGAAACATCTCCAGAGCCAGGGCAGATCCAAGTGCTTATCAATCGGCTTGTTTTTGAACAGCCCTGGGGAGAAGAAACAGACATTATCTCACCTGTAGCTCCAGTAGGATTTACTGCATCTGGTGAAGACTTCAGCATGGGACCAGAGGATTTTGTATTACAAGGTAATATCGTACCCAACGAACCACCGCAGGTAACAGAATAAAAAGGAACGAGAGAAAAGCACTTCATGACGCTTTTCTCTCTCCATATAACAAAAAGTTGAACCCCTCTCAACACTAGACAATAATATTTTTTCCATTGAATTTAGTTGCTAAAAAGATATAAAAAAGACTCTCAACCAAAATGGTTGAGAGTCTTTGAGTTGTTGATATCTTAACGTTTGGAGAACTGTGGAGCACGACGAGCACCTTTAAGACCGTATTTCTTACGCTCTTTCATACGTGCGTCACGCGTTAGCAGTCCTGCGCGTTTAAGTGGTGTACGGTATTCTGGATCTGCTTCTAACAAAGCACGAGCGATACCGTGACGGATAGCACCAGCTTGACCAGTGAATCCTCCACCGTCTACATTTACATAAACATCATAGTTACCTTCTGTTTCTGTAACAGCTAGAGGCTGTTTCAGAATCATGCGAAGAGTTTCATATGGAAAGAAGTCTTCAGCATCACGTTTGTTGACTACTACACGACCAGTTCCTGGAACAAGACGTACACGAGCAGTTGATTTCTTACGACGTCCAGTACCGGAGTATTGTACTTGTGCCACTCTTGATTACCTCCTTTTATTATCCGCGAAGTTCGTAAACTTCTGGTTGTTGTGCTTCATGCTTGTGTTCGTTACCTGCATAAACATGAAGTTTTTTGCCCATCTTACGTCCAAGGCTTCCTTTTGGCAGCATACCTTTAACAGCAAGTTCTAGCATTTGCTCTGGGTATTTCGTACGCATTTCGTTAGCCGTACGGGCCTTCAAACCACCTGGGTGATTTGAATGACGATAGTAGATCTTGTCATTGATTTTGTTACCAGTCAGTTGAATCTCTCCAGCGTTGATGATGATTACGTGATCACCTGTGTCAACATGGGGAGTGTACGTTGGTTTATTTTTACCGCGAAGGATCGCAGCAACTTCGCTTGATAAACGGCCAAGTGTCTGCCCTGCAGCATCCACAACATACCATTTACGTTCCACGTTGTTTTCATTTGCCATGAAAGTTGTGCGCATGTCGGTTTCCCTCCTGAATTGTTAATTTTACTAAGCTTCGTTTATTTATCTCAAATACGATTAGTTTCCGGGGCTAATCGTGGTATAGAAATAAAATGCCATAGAATATAATATAACACTCTTATTACTAATGTCAAGAGAATACACACCAGGAATCGTTGTTATTATTAAAAAAATATCTATCAACCTTTATTCATAATCGACCTTCCATAAAAAGAGACCATGTGGAGGAGCAGTCTTCCCTGCGAATTCACGGTTCTGTTCTTCAATGATAGATAGAATATCTGCTGGTTCTCTCTCGTGATGCCCCACTTCAAGCAATGTACCTACAATAATCCTCACCATATTATATAAGAAACCTGAGCCTTTGAATTGAAAGATAAGTTCTTCACCCTTCTGTTCCACAAAGGCCTGACGAATGGTGCGTACTTTGCTGCCTTTCACATCTGACTTTAGTGAACAAAAAGAAGTAAAGTCATGCTCTCCCTCTATATAACGGCATGCTTCTCTCATAGCCGTAATATCCAGTTCTTTCTTTATATGATAATAATAGTGTCGCTTGAAAATATTGGGTTCTTTAGAATTCCAAATGAAATAGCGATACTCTTTTCCAGTGGTATCGTATTGGGCGTGAAAATCGCTGCTAACAGGCTCAGCTTGTGTGACCGTTATGTCTGCGGGAAGCATAGTAGCGAGGGCACGTTTCCAGTTATCCATCGGTATCTTCAGCTCCGTATCGAAGTGAATGACTTGTCCTACAGCGTGAACTCCTGAGTCCGTCCGACCAGAAGCTGTCACTCTTATCTTCCGCCCCTTATGCATTTTAGTAAGAACTTTTTCCAGCTCCTCCTGTACGGTCCTTCCATTGGCCTGTATCTGATAACCCGCATATTTTGTACCGTCATACTGAATGATACATCGTATTCGCTCCAAAACGTTTTCCTCCATTTAACTTCTGGTTAAAAAAAGACCGATTACTAATAAAATAAACATGATATATAAATAGACATCTAATTTACCTAAATGCAGTTCTCTTAATTTTGTACGGCCTTCACCGCCTTGATAGCCTCGTGCTTCCATGGCCATAGCCAGCTCCTCAGCTCTTTTAAAAGCACTGACAAACAAAGGTACCAAAAGAGGGATTACCGCCTTCACACGGTCCTTAAATGACCCTGTGCGGAAATCTACTCCACGAGAGGCCTGAGCTTTTGATATTTTTTCCGTCTCCTGCATGAGAGTAGGAATAAACCTTAAAGAAATGGACATCATCAGGGCTAGTTCATGTACGGGAAAGTTAACTTTTTTCAAAGGACCTAACAGCTCTTCTATGGCATCAGTAATTTCAATGGGTGTGGTCGTAAATGTTAAAAGCGAGGTCACCATGATTAGTAGAAAGAAGCGAAGCGAAATAGCTGCGCCTTGAATGACGCCCTCTTCATAAATATCCCACCCTAAAATACTAACTAATACTTCTCCCTGTTTGGTTACTATAAGATGTAATAGAAAAGTGAAGATAACTAAAAACCATACAGGTTTAAGACCTTTCATAATATAACTCAGAGGAATGCGGGAAATGGCAGCACTGCCAACAGCAAACAAAGCAAGAAGCCCGTAGCTCATAACAGAATTAGCAAAAAACACAATGATTACAAAGAAGAAGATAATCGCAATTTTAGACCGAGGATCCAGACGGTGAACAAATGAATCACCCGGAATATACTGACCGATAATCATTGAATTACTCATACACCCGGTCTCCTTTCACTATACGGGTTAATTCCTTTGCTAATTCTGTTATGCTCTGTCCTGTGTATTCTAACTCTACTCCCAGCTGCTCCCTGACTTTTGTTACAAACTGTATAACCTCCGGCACGTCCAGCTGCACATCCTCAAGGGCTTTTTGCTGCTTGAATATATCCAATGGAGCACCTTCCATATATACTTTACCCTGATTAAGAATCACAATATGATCTGCGTAAGCAAGCGCATCTTCCATGCTGTGAGTAACGAGAATCGTTGTCAGCTGTTTTTCTTTATGCAGCCGATAGAACATACGCATGATTTCCTTCTGTCCATTAGGATCCAAACCTGCCGTAGGCTCATCAAGTACAAGTACTCGCGGGTCCATGGCAAGAACTCCTGATATAGCTACCCGGCGCATTTGCCCCCCGCTTAGATCAAAAGGAGATCGTTCGAGCAACTCTTCGTGAAGCTGAGTTGCTTCTGCTGCTTCACGCGTTCTTCGTTTGATTTCTTCTTCCGAGACCCCAAAGTTCTGGGGTCCAAATGCAATATCCTTTGCTACTGTTTCCTCGAATAACTGATGCTCTGGATACTGAAAAACCACTCCTACCTGTTCGCGGAGTTTTCTAAGCTGTTTGTTTTTCTCATTTGCCTTAAGATGGTATTCACCAACTTTTACTTCACCACTAGTGGGTTGAAGCAATCCATTCAGGTGTTGAATAAGGGTGGATTTCCCAGAACCTGTATGGCCGATCACTGCTACGTAAGCACCAGAGTTGAGCTTAAAGGACACTTCATCCAGCGCACGATGTTCAAAAGGGGTATTGGGTTGATAGGTATAACTTACCTTGTCGAATGCAATGTCCATAATTCCTCCAGCAACTCCTGGTGATTCAGTGGCTCACGTGTTAAAGGCAGACCAGCATTCTTCAATTCATCTGCTAGTTTGCTTACAAAAGGAGTATCTAAGCCAATTTCAATTAATTGTTCTTTCTTGGTGAAGACTTCTCTTGGAGAGCCTTCCATCCAAATCTCTCCCTTGTTCATTACAATCACCCTGTCAGCCTGCGTGACTTCTAGTAAATCATGAGTAATGGTAATGAGTGAAAGATCTCGCTCGGATTGTACTTCACGAATGGTTTCCATAATTTCTTTTCGACCTTTGGGATCAAGCATAGCTGTTGCTTCATCCAGAATAATATACTGGGGAGATACGGCAAGCACACTGGCAATCGCCACTCTTTGCTTCTGCCCTCCGGAGAGCCGATGAGGTTCATGACGCTCATAACCCTTCATCCCTACGGCTCCCAGGCTCTCTGTAATGCGTTCTAACATTAAGTCTCTTGCCATGCCATGGTTCTCCATACCAAAAGCCACATCGTCTCTTACTGTAGTACCCACAAACTGGTTGTCCGGATTCTGAAAAACCATGCCCACTTTCCTGCGTATCTCCCATACACTGGAACCTGTAACTTGTTGACCGTCTACTAAGATTTCCCCTTCTTGAGGAAATAACAAACCATTCATTAACTTAGCAATGGTAGATTTCCCGGAGCCGTTATGACCAATCATCGCAACCCATTCATTATTGTTAATGGTAAAACTTACATCCTTCAGAACCCACGGCATATCTTCCTGGTACCGAAATGAAACATTTCTAAACTCGATCTGAGTGTTCCCCATACATTTCCCCTCCACTCATCTGACTATTTCCCAGGAAATACGACAATTTTCCGGATAGATCTTTATTTAAATCCCTAACATACTTTTACGGTCTTTAGGCCATAGTAAAAATAGTATTTTTGACAAATAAAAAAAGGGCTGGATTCAACCTCACGATGAGATTCATTCCTGCCCTTTTATACCTGTGGTAATCATTAAACTAATTCAATGATCGCCATTTTAGCTCCATCACCTTTACGCTCGCCTAGCTTAAGCACGCGAGTGTAACCACCTTGACGGTCCTCATAGCGTGGGCCAATGTCAGAGAATAGCTTCTGTAAAGCTGTTTGATCTCCTTCTTCATCAGCGTCAGCCTTATAGAGGAATGACTCAGCTTGACGACGGGCATGAAGATCGCCGCGTTTACCTAGAGTAATCATTTTTTCTACTACAGAGCGAAGCTCTTTTGCTTTAGCTTCTGTTGTTTCTAAACGCTCATGAATGATCAAGTCGGTCGCTAAGTTGCGAAGAAGCGCCAAACGTTGATCAGTGGTACGTCCTAGTTTTCTAGCCATTGATAATCCCTCCCTTACCGTTAACTCTATGATGCTTTATTAATCAATCTTCTTTTCTTAAACCTAGTCCAAGTTCATCCAACTTGTACTTCACTTCTTCAAGTGACTTGCGTCCAAGGTTACGGACTTTCATCATGTCTTCTTCCGATTTATTCGCAAGTTCCTGTACTGTATTGATACCAGCACGCTTCAAGCAGTTGTATGAACGAACGGAAAGATCAAGCTCTTCAATCGTCATCTCAAGAACTTTCTCTTTTTGGTCCTCTTCTTTCTCAACCATGATTTCAGCCTTTTGAGCTTCATCTGTTAAGCCGACAAAGATATTGAGGTGCTCCATATAGATCTTAGCTCCAAGAGAAATGGCTTCTTCTGGACGAATGCTTCCGTCTGTCCACACGTCCAAAGTAAGTTTATCGAAGTTTGAAGTTTGACCAATTCTTGTATTTTCAACTTGATACGTTACACGGGATACTGGCGTAAAGATTGAATCAACCGGGATTACGCCAATTGGCAGGTCCTCATGGTTGTTTCCTTCTGCAGGTCGATATCCTCGACCACGTTCCGCTGTAATACGCATGCGAAGATTAGCGGTGCTATCCAAAGTTGCGATATGAAGATCCGGGTTAAGAACTTCAACATCACTATCATGCGTAATATCTGCAGCTGTGACTTTTCCTTCTCCCTGTACATCAATTTCCAAAGTCTTTTCTTCGTCAGAATAAACTTTCAAAGCTAGTTTCTTTAGATTCAAAATGACAGTAGTTACATCTTCTACTACACCATCAATGGTAGAGAATTCGTGAAGAACACCCTCAATTTGAACTGATGTTACAGCAGAGCCAGGAAGTGAGGATAATAGGATACGACGCAAGGAGTTACCTAGAGTTGTACCATACCCACGCTCAAGCGGTTCTACGACGAACTTACCAAAAGTGGACTCATCGCTGATCTCAACCGTTTCAATTTTTGGCTTTTCAATTTCGATCATTTACACTAAACCCTCCTTCAAAACGTCGAAACCCCGGTTAGACTTTGGTCTAACCGAAATTCCTCAGGTAGGCAGTTCCGATACAAGACAACTGCTTTTTTCACTGTCTACAAGCGCTTGATTTTAAAAACCTATCATAACCCATTATAGACAGGGTGACAAATTCTATTCAGAACTATTATACGCGACGACGTTTTGGTGGACGGCAACCATTGTGTGGAACTGGAGTCACGTCACGGATTGCCGTGATATCAAGACCTGCTGCTTGTAGTGAACGGATTGCTGCTTCACGACCTGCGCCTGGGCCTTTAACTGTAACTTCTAATGTTTTCATACCGTTGTCCATAGCATCTTTCGCTGCAGCTTCTGAAGCCATTTGAGCAGCAAATGGAGTAGATTTACGGGATCCTTTGAAACCTAGGGAACCTGCACTGCTCCAGCTGATGACGTTTCCTTGAACATCAGTGATCGTAACGATTGTGTTGTTGAATGTAGAGCGGATGTGTGCCATTCCCGACTCTATATTCTTTTTCGCCTTACGTTTACGAGTACGTGTGTGTCCTTTACGTGCCATAAGGTTAGCTTACCTCCTTTATCTTTCGTTTATTTACGTTTGTTGGCCACTGTACGACGTGGGCCTTTACGTGTACGAGAGTTGTTTTTTGTCTTTTGTCCACGAAGCGGAAGCCCGCGGCGGTGACGGATTCCACGGTAAGAACCGATCTCAATCAAACGTTTAATGTTTAGAGAGTTCTCACGGCGAAGATCACCTTCAACGTTGTGGTTATCCACTGCTTTACGAATCTTAGCAAGTTCGTCTTCTGTAAGATCGCGAACACGAGTGTTCTCTGAAACTCCGGCTTCTGCCAGGATCTCAACAGCTAGTGATTTACCAACACCATAGATATAAGTTAATGAAACGACGATGCGCTTATCGCGCGGAACGTCTACACCTGCTATACGTGCCATGTGCTACGTACACCTCCTTCAGATTAACCTTGTTTTTGTTTATGCTTAGGGTTTTCACAGATTACCATGACTTTACCTTTTCGTTTGATGACTTTGCATTTTTCGCAAATTGGTTTTACAGAAGGCCTTACCTTCATCATCCATACCTCCTTTAAGATCGGAGTTTTTATTTATAACGGTACGTAATACGTCCTTTACTTAAATCATACGGGGATAGCTCAACCGTCACTTTGTCCCCTGGTAGAATTCGAATGAAGTGCATGCGAATTTTACCAGAAACGTGCGCTAATACGGTATGACCGTTCTCGAGTTCAACCTTAAATTGTGCATTAGGTAAGGTTTCAACGATTGTCCCCTCAACTTCAATTACATCGTCTTTCGCCATCGAGTTGATCTCCCTTCTTCAAATCAGTCACTGCTTCATTGACATATTTTGATACGGCAAAACGAAGCTTGCCATTTGTGACACGACCAGTTTCTAGAAGGCTGTTCTGGACTTCCGGAGAGATGAAATCCATAAGCTCAATATGCTGCAAATTCTTTTTCTTTGGTCGATCATACTTACGTTTCTCTCCGTCGGCAAGCAGCACAAAGCGGCCATCCAGTACATCGATAACTACCGCATACTGTCCTGCCTCACGCCCCTGCACAATACGAACAATTTGACCTATTCGTGGACTCGACTCAGATTCGTTCAAACACGATCACCTTCATTTAGGATTTTGTTAATACTTCGTAACCCTCTTCTGTAATCGCGATGGTGTGTTCAAAATGCGCACACATTTTACCATCTTTTGTGACCACAGTCCAACGATCAGCCAGAGTTTTCACATAACGTGTCCCTGCATTAACCATTGGCTCTACAGCCAATACCATTCCCGGCTTGAGACGTGGACCTTTATTCGGCGGGCCGTAATGAGGAATCTGGGGATCCTCATGAAGCTTCTTGCCTACTCCGTGTCCAACATACTCACGAACAATCGAATACCCTTTCGATTCCACGTAGCTTTGAATGGCATGGGATATATTTGAAAGGCGCTCACCTGGGTTTGCTTCATCAAGTCCTTTGAACAATGATGTCTCTGTCACTTTTAGCAAATCCAATGCTTTATCATCTACAGTGCCGACTGGATAAGTCCAGGCCGAGTCACCATGATAACCTTGGTATTTGGCACCAATATCAATACTGATAATATCTCCTTCATCCAATACCCGTTCACCGGGTATTCCATGGACGAGCTCTTCATTGACCGATGTGCAAATACTACCACGGAATCCATTATAACCTTTAAAAGATGGGATTGCATCCATACTGCGTATGAAATCATCAGCAATCTTATCCAATTCGCCAGTCGTAATCCCTGGCTGGATATTTCTCTCCAACTCTTGGTGCGTTAAGGCGACTATCCTGCCAGCTTCACGCATGATATCTAATTCCCGTGGTGTTTTACAACTAATCATTTAGATAGGTCTCCAAGTACTCCATCAATGTCAGTGAATACGTCGTTGATATCCTTATCCCCTTCAAAAGATACTAAATATCCTTTATCACGGTAGAAGTCTAGAAGTGGCTGTTGTTGTTCAACATTCACTTCAAGGCGCTTCCGTACAGTTTCCGGCTGATCGTCTTCTCGTTGAATCAACTCAGAGCCATCATGATCGCATTTCCCTTCCTCTTTTGGAGGATTAAATACTACATGATAAGTGGCGCCGCAAGTCGGGCAGATACGTCGTCCAGTCAGACGCTCGATGAGTTGGTCTTTTGGAACATCGATATGAAGCACATGATCTAATGTGTCATCCATATCGCTTAATAAATTTTCAAGGGCGTCAGCTTGAGCAATGGTTCGCGGAAAGCCATCCAGAAGAAAGCCTTCTTTACAATCCGGTTTGCTCAGACGCTCGCGAACGATTCCGATTGTAACTTCATCTGGAACCAATTCGCCTTTGTCCATATATGATTTAGCTTCCTTACCTAGTGCTGTTCCTTCTTTGATAGCTAAACGGAACATATCTCCAGTTGAGATATGAGGGATGTTATATTTTTCGACTATCTTCTCTGCCTGAGTACCTTTACCAGCACCAGGAAGACCCATCAGAATTAAGTTCAACTTGTTCCCCTCGCTCTCATTATTCATTAGTTCTTCGGTAATTATTTAATAAAACCTTTATAGTGACGTTTCACAAGCTGACTTTCCAGCTGTTTCATCATTTCCAGAGCAACCCCAACAACGATGAGTAAGCTGGTTCCGCCAATTTGAACGGTTGGCGGCAGTTGTGCCACAGAACCTAAGATGATCGGCAGGATAGAGACAGCTGCCAGGAAGATAGATCCTACAAACGTTAACCGGTACATCACTCGCGTCAAATACGTTTCTGTATTCGCACCAGGACGTATCCCCGGGATATACCCGCCTTGCTTCTTCAAGTTCTCTGCCATTTGTTCAGGGTTAACCTGTACAAATGTATAGAAATAAGTGAAGGCAATGATCAAAGCCACGTAGATAATCATTCCAGGCCAGTTCTGGTAATCAAAGATATATTGAATAACAGATGCTATTTCACTATTTTCGAAGAATCCAGCTACTGTTCTAGGCGCGATAATAAAGGATATCGCAAAGATCACTGGAATTACTCCCGCAGCATTAACCTTGATTGGCAAGTGTGTTGAATGCCCTCCAACAGGAGAACGGTTTACCAGTTTCTTGGCATACTGAATAGGGATTTTACGCAGTGCCTGCTGGATGAAAATAACTCCAACTACAACGGCTACTATAACAAGTGCGATTAATGCAATGATCACAAGATTGATAAACAGTTGCTCTCCTGCACCGGAGATATACTGATCATACAACTGGTTTACACCGGTAGGAATCGCAGCTACAATACCCGCAAAGATCAGAATGGATATACCATTTCCGACGCCGTGGGATGTGATTTGTTCACCAAGCCACATAAGGAAAGCTGTTCCGCCTGTTAATACCAGAGCAATTATCAGGAATTTCGCTACGCCCGGATCCGCGATCAACTGACCGCCTGCCAGAGCATTAAAACCAATCGACATTCCAATTGCCTGAATGAAAGCGAGAGCGATCGTTCCATAGCGGGTAAACTGAGCTAATTTTCGACGGCCGACTTCACCTTGCTTTTTCCATTCCGCAAACTTAGGGACAACATCCATCTGTAACAATTGCATGATGATTGAGGCTGTGATATAAGGCATGATTCCCATCGCAAAAATGGAGAAGTTCTGTAATGCCCCGCCTCCAAATGTGTTCAAAAAGCCAAAAGCGTTTTGTTCATCCATAAAGTTAATAGCATCTCTGTTTGTAAATGGTACAGGGATGAATGTCCCTAACCGGAATACGATCAGCATAGCTAAAGTGAAGAAGATTTTCCGTCGAATATCACCCACGCGCATAAAATTGGAGATTGTACGGAACATTAAATCACCTCAGTTTGACCGCCCGCTGCTTCAATTGCTTCTTTCGCTGAAGCAGAGAACTTATGAGCTTTCACTGTAAGTTTTTTCTCGATAGATCCTTTACCAAGAACTTTAATTCCAGATTTTTGGTTACTTACCGCACCAGAATCAAGCAATAGTTCAGGAGTAACCTCTGTTCCCTCTTCAAAACGGTTAAGAGCATCAAGGTTGATAATCGCAAATTCCTTACGGTGTACGTTAGTGAAACCACGCTTTGGAAGGCGTTGGAATAGTGGCATTTGTCCACCTTCGAAGCCAGGACGAGTTTTGCTGCCAGAGCGCTGACCTTGTCCTTTGTGACCGCGACCAGATGTTTTACCATTTCCAGAAGCCATTCCACGACCTACACGATTACGTTCTTTACGAGCACCTTTTGCCGCTTTTAGTTCATGCAGTTTCATGCGAGCACCTCCTTATTTCTTTTCTAGTTAAACTTCTTTAATCGATACAAGGTGAGATACCTTATTAGCCATACCTCGGATCGCTGGGTTATCTTCAAGTACGACAGTTTGACGGATCTTATTCAGACCCAACGCCTTGACAGTAGAGCGTTGATCCTTCGGTCTACTAATAACACTGCGCGTGAGGGTAATTTCTAATTGTTTTTTAGCCATTATATTTCCCTCCTTATCCTACAGTTCTTCTACGGACTTCCCACGAAGTCTTGCAACGTCTTCTGCGCGCTTAAGCTCGCTAAGTCCAGTAAGTGTCGCACGCACCATGTTAATAGGTGTGTTAGAACCTAGTGACTTAGAAAGGATGTCTTGTACACCTGCAAGCTCAAGTACCGCACGGACAGGTCCACCTGCGATGACACCAGTACCTTCAGCAGCTGGTTTCATCAAGATGCTTCCTGCACCGAAACGTCCAGTGATCTCGTGTGGAATAGTCGTATCTTTAATTGGTACTGTAATTAGGTTTTTCTTAGCATCATCAATGGCTTTCTTGATAGCTTCAGGTACTTCTTGAGCTTTTCCTGTACCGAAACCAACATGACCATTTTTATCTCCTACAACAACCAATGCAGCAAAACGGAAGCGACGTCCACCTTTTACTACTTTTGCAACACGATTGATTGTTACTACGCGTTCTTCAAGATCTAATTTATTAGGGTCAATTTTTGTATTCATTCATGTCCCTCCTTTAACGATTAAAATTGTAGGCCGGCTTCACGCGCGGCTTCTGCTAAAGCTTTCACACGTCCATGGTACAAGTAACCTCCGCGGTCAAATACTACGATATCATAACCGTTATCGATCGCACGCTTTGCAAGCAATTCACCGACTCTTTGAGCAGCTTCTACGTTACCTGTTACGTCAAGATCAAAGCCATTTTCCATAGTAGATGCGCTCGCTACAGTTACTTGGCTCTCATCATTGATTAATTGAGCATAAATGTGTTTGTTAGAGCGATATACGTTCAAACGCGGACGTTCAGCTGTTCCGAAAACATTTTTACGAACGCGTGCATGACGCTTTTTCCGAACGACATTTTTATCTGCCTTTGTGATCATCTGGGTCACTCCTTTCTATACATTACCTACGAATCTTACTTAGCTGTTTTACCTTCTTTACTGCGTACACGTTCACCCTGGTAACGAATACCTTTCCCTTTATAAGGTTCTGGTGGACGGATTGCACGGATTTTAGCCGCAACAGCGCCAACTAATTCTTTGTCGATACCTTTAATGGTTAACTTCGTGTTGGAAGGCACTTCAATTTCAATACCTTCACGGTTAGGTACTTCCACAGGGTGGGAATAGCCAGCGTTAATAACGACTTTTTCTCCCTGTTTTTGAGCACGATAACCTACACCAATAATTTCAAGGGATTTTTCGTATCCTTTGGAAACACCTTCAACCATGTTAGCGATCAGGCTGCGGGTAGTACCGTGAAGAGCACGATGTTCTTTATGGTCACTAGGACGCTCTACTGTAAGAACATTATCTTCAATCTTCACTGTCATGTCCTTGTGGAAAGTACGAGTCAATTCCCCTTTTGGACCTTTTACTGTGATCGTATTGTTAGCCTGATTGATTTCTACACCTTCAGGAATTTCTAATGTTTTTAAACCTACGCGAGACATATCTTTGCACCTCCTGTCTGATCTGAATTTTCTACCAGATGTAAGCTAGGACTTCGCCACCGATGGCTTGTTCGCGAGCTTCTTTATCTGTTAATACACCTTTTGAAGTAGATACTACGGCTACACCAAGTCCATTAAGAACTTTTGGAAGCTCATCAGCTTTTGCGTAAACACGTAGTCCTGGTTTACTGATACGTTTAACACCGCTGATCACGCGCTCGTTGCTTTGTCCGTACTTAAGGAAGATGCGAAGAACGCCTTGTTTGCTATCTTCAACATATTCATAATCACGTACAAAACCTTCACGTTTTAGAATGTCAGCAATTTCTTTTTTTAAGTTGGAAGCTGGGAGCTCAAGCTTCTCGTGACGTACCATGTTAGCGTTACGAATACGCGTAAGCATATCTGCAATTGGATCTGTCATTGTCATAACTCATTTACCTCCTTCCCTGTCTCGGGTTTACCAGCTGGCTTTTTTGACACCAGGGATTTGTCCTTTATATGCAAGTTCACGGAAACAAATACGGCAAAGCTTAAACTTACGAAGTACAGAGTGAGGACGTCCGCAACGTTCACAGCGTGTGTACTCACGTACTTGATACTTCTGGTTACGCTTCTGTTTCGCGACCATTGATTTTTTAGCCACTATTTTCCCTCCTTATGGTTAGATCGTTATTTCTGAAACGGCATACCGAATTGAGTCAATAGCTCACGAGCTTCTTCGTCAGAATCAGCTGTTGTAACGATAACGATGTCCATACCACGCACTTTATTTACTTTATCGTAATTAATTTCTGGGAAAATTAATTGTTCTTTAACGCCAAGTGTGTAGTTTCCACGTCCGTCAAAAGCTTTTTTAGAAATACCACGGAAGTCACGCACACGTGGTAGAGATACTGAGATAAGCTTTTGGAAGAATTCATACATACGCTCTCCGCGAAGGGTAACTTTTGCACCGATAGGCATACCTTCACGTAGACGGAAACCTGCGATTGATTTCTTAGCTTTCGTAATTACAGGCTTTTGACCTGAAATTAATGTTAATTCTTCTACTGCTGTATCCAGAGCTTTTGCGTTCTGAACAGCATCACCAACACCCATGTTGATAACGATCTTCTCGACTTTAGGCGTCTGCATAACTGACTCATATTCAAACTTGTTCATCAAAGATGGAACAATTTCTTCTTGATATTGCTTTTGTAGTTCGTTCATCGTGTGGCCCTCCTTTCCTATCCGGATTATTTATCTAGTGCTTCACCAGATTTTTTCGCGATACGAACTTTCTTGCCGTCCTCAACTTTGTACCCAACACGAGTTGGTTCGCCAGTTTTAGGATCGATCGGCAATACGTTAGAAACGTGGATAGGTGCTTCCTGTGTCAGGATTCCACCTTGTGGGTTTTCTTGAGATGGTTTAGCGTGTTTTTTAACTTCGTTAACACCTTCAACAAGAACACGTTCCTTTTTAGGATAAGCTTCAAGGATAGTTCCTTGCTTGCCTTTATCCTTACCAGTAATAACCATTACTTTGTCACCTTTTTTTACGTGCATGCTTCGCGCACCTCCTTACCAAGGCATTTCGTTCAAACATTATAATACTTCTGGAGCTAGAGATACGATCTTCATGAATTTAGCTTCACGAAGTTCACGAGCTACCGGTCCAAAGATACGAGTACCGCGCGGGCCTTTATCATCACGAACGATTACTGCTGCGTTTTCATCGAAACGGATGTAAGAACCATCTTTACGGCGCATACCGCTTTTTGAACGTACGATAACTGCTTTCACTACCTCACCTTTTTTAACAACGCCCCCTGGTGTTGCTTGTTTCACAGTTGCGGTAATAATGTCACCGATATTTGCTGTTTTACGTCCAGATCCACCCAAAACTTTAATTGTTTGGATTTCACGAGCACCAGAGTTGTCTGCAACTTTTAAACGAGACTCCTGTTGAATCATACCATGTAACCTCCCTTCGGATTAACTCCGAGCGAACTTTAATTAGATAATTACGGACTCTTCTACGACTTCTAGCAGGCGGAAACGTTTCGTTGCTGAAAGCGGACGAGTTTCCATAATACGGACTACATCTCCAGTTTTAGCCTGGTTATTTTCGTCATGAGTCTTGAATTTTTTAGAATACTTTACGCGTTTGCCATAAAGTTTGTGGAATTTGTAAGTTTCAACTACGACAGTGATGGTTTTATCCATTTTGTCAGATACGACACGGCCAGTGTAAACTTTACGATTGTTACGTTCAGTCATGTGAGGGTGACCTCCTCTCATCTATTAGTTATTTACGCCTAGCTCACGTTCACGAGCAACAGTTTTCATACGTGCAATGGACTTGCGAACTTCACGAATACGTGCAGTGTTCTCAAGTTGACCTGTTGCCAGCTGAAAGCGCAGGTTAAAAAGTTCTTCTTTTAGAGACTTAACTTTTTGTTCAATTTCGGCAGTGGTTAATTCACGGATTTCATTAGCCTTCATTGATTTCACCACCAATTTCTTCACGTTTTACAAATTTAGTACGAATCGGAAGTTTGTGAGATGCAAGGCGAAGTGCTTCGCGAGCCACCTCTTCAGAAACTCCTGCGATTTCAAACATGATTTTTCCTGGTTTTACTACAGCTACGAAACCTTCTGGAGCACCTTTACCGGAACCCATACGAACTTCTAGGGGTTTAGCAGTATAAGGCTTGTCAGGGAAGATTTTGATCCATACTTTACCGCCACGTTTCATATAACGAGTCATCGCAATACGCGATGCCTCAATTTGACGGGCTGTGATCCACGCTGGGTCGATAGCTTGCAAACCATACTCACCGAATGCTACTTCAGTACCGCCTTTCGCACGGCCTTTTAAGCTAGTACGGTGTTGTTTACGATATTTTACTCGTTTTGGCATTAACATAATGCTTTTCCCCCTTCCTTACTTGTCTGTTTTAGTTGGAAGGACTTCTCCACGGTAGATCCACACTTTAACACCAAGTTTTCCGTAAGTGGTGTCAGCTTCTGCAGTTCCATAATCGATGTCTGCACGAAGTGTGTGTAGTGGTACTGTTCCTTCACTGTAATATTCTGCACGAGCGATATCCGCGCCACCTAGACGACCAGATACTTGGGTACGAATACCTTTTGCTCCTGCACGCATAGCGCGTTGTAGTGTTTGTTTTTGAGCACGACGGAAAGAAACACGGTTTTCTAACTGACGAGCGATATTGTCAGCTACTAGTGTAGCATCCAAATCAGGCTTTTTAACTTCCACAATGTTAATGTGAACGCGTTTGCCGGTCAAGTTGTTGAGAGCTTTACGAAGAGCTTCAACTTCAGAGCCGCCTTTACCGATAACCATACCTGGTTTAGCCGTGTGTACGGTGATGTTTACGCGGTTAGCTGCACGTTCAATTTCAACAGTAGAAATAGCAGCGTCTTTTAGACGTTTTTCAACAAATTCACGAATCTTAATATCTTCATGTAACAAGTCTGCGTAGTCTTTACCAGCGTACCATTTGGATTCCCAATCACGGATGACGCCGATACGAAGACCTACTGGATTAATTTTTTGACCCACTGATTATCCCTCCTTTTTTTCTGATACGACCACTGTGATGTGGCTGGTGCGTTTATTAATTTGGCTTGCACGTCCCATTGCACGTGGGCGGAAACGTTTAAGAGTTACACCTTCATTAACAAACGCTTCGGAAACATATAAATTCTCCGGATCCATTTCATAATTGTGTTCTGCATTTGCAATCGCAGAGTTAAGAAGTTTCTCAACTACTGGAGATGCGCCGCGCTGTTTCAAACGTAGTGTCGCGAGCGCGTCACCTACCTCTTTACCTCGAATCAAATCAATGACTAATCGGGCTTTACGAGGAGCGATGCGAACGGTTTTAGCAACTGCTTTAGCTTGCATTAGAGTGCCTCCTCTCTACTTAGCGTTTTGTTTTCTTGTCATCGCCAGAGTGTCCCTTAAACGTACGGGTTGGCGCGAATTCACCTAGCTTATGTCCGACCATATCTTCTGTCACATAAACTGGTACGTGTTTACGTCCGTCATAAACGGCAATTGTGTGTCCGACAAAGTTAGGGAAGATTGTAGAACGACGAGACCATGTCTTCACCACTTGGTGTTTATTGTCTTCGTTCAACTTCTCAACTTTTTTCATCAAATGATCATCTATAAAAGGTCCCTTTTTCAGGCTGCGGCCCATGAATAAACCTCCCTTCGCAATTGAAAGACGGGTACTATCGCCCGCCCGACAATCCCGTTATTTTTTACCTCTTCTACGAACGATATATTTATCAGACTGCTTGTTGCGTTTTCTTGTCTTGTACCCAAGAGTTGGTTTACCCCATGGAGTAACTGGAGAAGGCATACCGATTGGTGCACGTCCTTCACCACCACCGTGTGGGTGATCACTAGGGTTCATAACAGAACCACGTACAGTTGGGCGCTTACCTTGCCAGCGAGAGCGTCCAGCTTTACCAACACTGATTAGTTCGTGCTCAAGGTTACCGACTTGACCGATTGTAGCACGGCAAGTGCTTAGTACGAGGCGAACTTCACCAGAAGTTAAACGAACAAGAGTGTATTTCTCTTCACGACCTAGAATTTGAGCGGATGCGCCTGCAGAACGTACAAGCTGCCCTCCACGACCAGGCTTAAGTTCTACGTTGTGAATGATTGTACCTACAGGAATATCTTTCAAAGCAAGTGAGTTACCAGGTTTGATATCTGCACCTACACCAGAAATGATTTCCATGCCTACCTTAACTCCTTTTGGAGCCAGGATATAACGCTTTTCTCCATCAACGTAGTTGATTAGCGCAATGTTAGCGGAGCGGTTTGGATCGTATTCAATCGTAGCAACGCGTCCAGGTATTCCATCTTTATCACGTTTGAAGTCGATGATACGGTATTGACGCTTGTGACCTCCGCCTTGATGACGAACTGTCAGCTTACCTTGGTTATTACGTCCACCACGTTTATGAAGTGGAGTGACAAGGGAGCGTTCAGGTTTGTCAGTGGTAATTTCTGCGAAATCAGATACTGACATGTGTCTGCGACCGTTAGTAATTGGTCGGAACTTTTTAATCGCCATCTTTTTTCCCTCCTTTTTAATTAAGATTTATAGTTTATACTTCAAAGAATTCTAGTTCTTCACTGTCTTCAGTCAAAGTAACTACTGCTTTCTTACGATCAGAACGATAGCCGCCATAGCGACCCATACGTTTGAATTTACCTTTAATGTTCATTGTATTAACAGAATCAACACTTACACCAAAGATTTCTTCCACTGCTTTTTTAATTTCAGTTTTGTTAGCTGCTGGGCTAACTTCAAACGTATATTTCTTTTCTCCCATAAGGTCAGCAGATTGCTCAGTTATGACAGGGCGCTTAATAATATCGCGTGGTTCTTTCATTATGAGAGCACCTCCCCTGCTTTTTCAGCTGCTTCCTTCGTTAGGATCAGCTTGTCATGCGTTAGTAAATCTAACACACTTACCTCTTCTACAGATGAACTTTTCACTGTAGGGATATTATTAGAAGAAAGAGTTACATTTTCATCTTTCTCCGCTGTGACAATCAATGCCTTCTCATTTACATCGAGAGCTTTAAGCAGGCTTACTACTTCTTTAGTTTTTGGAGCGTCTAGAGAAAGACTCTCAAGAACAATGATGTTCTCTTCTTTCACCTTAGAAGAATAAGCAGACTGTAGAGCTAAGCGACGTACTTTTTTAGGCATTGTGTAGCTGTAGCTGCGTGGTGACGGACCGAATACAGTTCCACCGCCGACCCATTGTGGGGCACGGATGGATCCTTGACGTGCACGGCCGGTACCTTTTTGGCGCCATGGCTTACGTCCACCGCCGCTAACTTCAGAACGACCTTTGACTTTGTGTGTGCCCTGGCGAAGATTCGCGCGCTGCATCAACACAGTTTCGTGTAATACGTGAGTATTAGGTTCAATACCAAATACGGTGTCATTCAGTTCAACTTCTCCAACATTAGAACCGCTTTGGTTTAATAGTGCTACTTTAGGCATGACATATCCTCCCTTCCGTTAATTATTTGCTAGCCTTGATTGCACTTGAGACTTTAACGTACGATTTTTTCGCACCTGGTACATTACCTTTGATAAGAAGCAAGTTACGTTCAGCGTCAACTCTTACTATCTCAAGGTTTTGAAGTGTTACTGTCTCACTACCCATTTGTCCTGGCAATTTTTTGCCTTTTAGTACGTGGTTTGGATCAATTGGACCCATTGTACCTGGACGGCGGTGATAGCGGGAACCGTGAGTCATAGGACCAGTAGATTGGTTGTGGCGCTTGATCGCACCCTGGAATCCTTTACCTTTTGAAGTTCCTGTAACATCAATTACATCACCAGCTTCGAAAATATCCACCTTAACCTCTTGACCAAGTTCATAGTCATCAAGGTTTGCATTACGGAATTCACGAACGTAGCGCTTAGGTGTTGTGTTTGCTTTTTCAGCATGACCTTGGGCTGCTTTTTTCAAACGATTTGATTTTTCATCAGCGAATCCAAGCTGAATGGCTTCATAGCCGTCATTTTCTGTTGTTCTCTTTTGAAGAACAACGTTCGGCTCAGCTTGTACAACTGTTACTGGAATTAACTCTCCGTCTTCAGAAAAGATTTGAGTCATGCCGACTTTGCGTCCTAAGATTCCTTTCGTCATCCGTTACACCTCCTATATAGTTCAGTTTAATTTATAATTTGATTTCGATATCCACACCAGATGGTAGATCCAAACGCATTAATGAATCAACGGTTTGTGGTGTTGGATTGACAATGTCGATAAGACGTTTGTGTGTGCGCATTTCAAACTGTTCACGAGCATCTTTGTACTTGTGAGTTGCACGAAGTACTGTATAGATAGAACGTTCAGTCGGAAGCGGAATTGGACCAGATACATTAGCTCCAGAACGCTTCGCCGTGTCTACAATCTTCTCAGCAGATTGATCCAACACTCTGTGATCATACGCTTTTAAACGAATACGAATTTTCTCTTTTGCCATTATTTTCCCTCCTTCTTCGCCCATTTTTGAAATAGACATTCTCCGCGAAAAAACTTGACTCACTAGCCATGGCAAAGGGGCCGGGTGTGTCAACAACCTTTCGCTTCATCGCCTTTTATGACCAACATTATTTATTATATAGAAGAAATGCGGTCAATGCAAGGATAAATCCATAATTTATTCATATATGAACACCTAAACCATTATACTAACCTTTTAGAGCAAATTCAAGGGTTTATAAATGTTTAGTGGCTTCATAACTAAAGGAAAATGAAAATCTCGATGAAGATTAAATTTTCGCTCCAAAATTTCCACCTTCCATTACAACAAATGAATTTACTTATTTCAACCACTTTCCCACAAAAAAATGAGCAGCAGCTTTTCAGCTGCTGCTCATTTATATATTCAATGATTATTTAGTGATTTCACTAACAACGCCAGAACCTACTGTACGTCCACCTTCACGGATTGAGAAACGAGTTCCGTCTTCAATCGCGATCGGGGAAATAAGTTCAACAGTCATCTCAACGTTATCGCCAGGCATAACCATTTCTACGCCTTCTGGAAGTTGGATTACACCAGTTACGTCCGTAGTACGGAAGTAGAACTGTGGGCGGTAGTTAGAGAAGAATGGAGTGTGACGTCCACCTTCATCTTTAGCTAGTACATAAACTTCAGCTTTGAAGTTTGTGTGTGGAGTGATAGAACCAGGCTTAGCTAGAACTTGGCCACGGTTGATGTCTTCACGGTTAACACCACGAAGAAGTGCACCGATGTTGTCGCCAGCTTCAGCATAGTCTAGAAGCTTACGGAACATTTCCACACCAGTAACTGTAGTTTTGCGAGCTGATTCAGCCATACCGATGATTTCAACTTCGTCACCGACTTTAACTTGGCCACGCTCAACACGGCCAGTTGCAACTGTACCACGGCCAGTGATTGAGAATACGTCCTCAACTGGCATCATGAATGGTTTGTCTGTGTCACGGTCTGGAGTTGGAATGTGCTCATCAACTGCGTCCATAAGGTCATAGATCGCTTGCTCATACTGCTCTTCGCCTTCAAGTGCTTTAAGAGCAGAACCGCTGATTACTGGAGCTTCGTCACCATCAAAGTCATACTCAGATAGTAGATCGCGAACTTCCATTTCTACTAGTTCAAGAAGCTCTTCGTCGTCTACCATGTCAACTTTGTTAAGGAATACAACGATTGCTGGTACACCTACGTTTTTAGAAAGCAGGATGTGCTCACGAGTTTGTGGCATTGGACCGTCAGCTGCAGATACAACTAGGATCGCGCCGTCCATTTGAGCAGCACCAGTGATCATGTTTTTAACATAGTCAGCGTGACCTGGGCAGTCAACGTGTGCATAGTGGCGGTTTTCAGTTTCGTACTCAACGTGTGCAGTTGAGATTGTGATTCCACGCTCGCGCTCTTCAGGAGCACCGTCGATCATGTCATAAGCCATTGCAGAACCAGAACCAGAACGCTTGTGAAGTACTGTAGTGATTGCTGCAGTTAGTGTTGTTTTACCGTGGTCAACGTGTCCAATTGTACCAATGTTAACGTGGGACTTGGACCGGTCAAATTTTTCTTTACCCATAGTATATTTCCTCCTTTAATTAAGTAGCGATATATTTGAATTGAAATGTTTATATGAAACTCAGGAGCGAGCGTACAAGCTACACTCCTAAGCTTACATTACAAGTTATACTTCAACTCGTCAAAAAAATCAATTACTCACCAGAATTTTTCTTGATGATTTCTTCTGAGATGCTCTTCGGCACTTCTTCATAGTGGTCAAAGTGCATCGTGTAAGTTCCACGTCCTTGTGTGTTGGAGCGAAGCGCTGTCGCATAACCAAACATTTCGGATAGTGGTACAAATGCTTTAACAACCTGTGCGTTACCACGAGTTTCCATACCTTCAACACGTCCACGACGTGAAGTTACGTCACCCATAATATCGCCCATGTATTCTTCAGGAATGACTACTTCAACTTTCATCATTGGCTCAAGAAGAACTGGTTTACATTTGTTTTTAGCTTCTTTAAGAGCCATAGATGCGGCAACCTTAAAGGCCATTTCGTTGGAGTCAACATCGTGGTATGAGCCATCATAAAGAGTGGCTTTAATGTCGACCATTGGATAACCGGCTAATACACCGTTTTCCAAGGATTCTTTGATCCCTTGTTCTACGGAAGGAATGTATTCACGCGGTACTACACCACCAACAATTTTGTTAACGAATTCAAATCCAGCACCTTCATCGTTAGGTTCGAATTCAACCCATACGTGACCGAATTGTCCACGACCACCGGACTGACGTACGAACTTACCTTCAACTTGGGCACTAGCACGGAAAGTCTCACGGTATGCAACCTGTGGAGCACCGATATTCGCTTCAACTTTAAACTCACGACGCAGACGGTCAACGATAATGTCAAGGTGAAGCTCACCCATACCTGCGATAATCGTTTGGCCAGTTTCTACGTTAGTTTCAGTTTGGAATGTCGGATCCTCTTCCGCAAGCTTACCAAGGGCAATAGCCATTTTATCTTGGTCAGCTTTTGATTTCGGTTCGATAGCTACAGAGATAACCGGCTCAGGGAATTCCATGGATTCAAGAATAACAAGACTCTTTTCATCACATAGAGTGTCACCTGTACCTGTATCTTTAAGTCCAACAGCACCAGCAATATCGCCAGCATAAACTGTTGAGATCTCTTCACGAGAGTTAGCGTGCATTTGCAGGATACGACCGACACGCTCACGCTTATCTTTCGTAGAGTTCTTCACGTATGAACCAGCATTAAGCGTACCAGAGTACACTCGGAAGAATGTAAGTTTACCAACGTAAGGGTCTGTCGCAACTTTAAAGGCCAAAGCAGAGAATGGCGCGTTGTCGTCAGCTTTACGTACAACAGGCTCTTCCGTTTGTGGTACGTGACCTTCAATTGGAGGCACATCTAATGGAGATGGAAGATAATCAATAACTCCATCAATCAGTAGCTGAACACCTTTGTTTTTGAAAGCAGAACCACAGAAGACAGGATAGAAATCAACGCTTAGAGTAGCGGTACGAACTGCAGCTTTAAGCTGATCATTCGTGATTTCTTCCCCTTCAAGGTATTGCATCATCAAGTCTTCATCAAGTTCCGCTACAGCTTCAATAAGCTTCGCGCGATACTCTTCAGCTTGCTCTTTGTATTCATCTGGAATTGGACGTGCTTCTGCACGAGTACCCAAGTCATCCATGTAATAGTAAGCTTCCATAGTAATCAAGTCGATGATTCCTTCGAATTCATCTTCTGCACCTATTGGAAGTTGGACAGCTGCAGCATTAGCTCCTAAGCGCTCTTGTAGAGTACCAAGGGAGTAGATGAAATCTGCACCTACTTTATCCATTTTGTTTACGAACACAATACGAGGTACACCGTAAGTTGTCGCTTGGCGCCATACAGTTTCAGTCTGCGGTTCAACACCAGACTGAGCATCTAGTACAGCTACAGAACCATCAAGTACACGCAGGGAACGTTCAACCTCAACTGTGAAGTCTACGTGTCCAGGTGTGTCAATGATGTTAATACGGTGATCTCTCCATTGAGCAGTGGTCGCAGCGGAAGTAATTGTGATTCCGCGCTCCTGTTCCTGCTCCATCCAGTCCATTTGGGAAGCTCCTTCGTGAGTTTCACCAATTTTGTGGATACGTCCTGTGTAGAAAAGAATACGCTCGGTGGCTGTTGTCTTACCAGCATCAATGTGAGCCATTACACCGATATTACGTGTTCTTTCCAAGGAGAACTCTCTAGGCATGATTCTTTCTCCTTTCCAATTGTAAAGTTATTTGTTTGATGATTACCAACGATAGTGAGCGAATGCTTTGTTAGCTTCCGCCATCTTGTGCATTTCTTCACGGCGCTTAACTGCTGCACCAGTGTTATTACCTGCATCTAGAATTTCGTTAGCAAGACGCTCTTCCATTGTTTTCTCTCCGCGAAGACGCGCATAGTTAACAATGAAACGCAATCCTAGTGCCTGACGACGTTCAGGGCGAACTTCTACAGGTACTTGGTAGTTGGAACCACCAACACGACGAGCGCGTACTTCCAATACAGGCATTACGTTTTTCATAGCCTGATCGAAGATTTCCATAGCGTCATTCCCGCTGCGCTCTTGAACTAATTCGAAAGATTTATAAAGAATCTTTTGTGCTTTCCCGCGTTGACCGTCAACCATAATCTGGTTGATCAAACGAGTGACAAGCTTAGAGTTGTACATCGGATCTGGTAACACATCACGTTTAGCTACTGGACCTTTACGTGGCATATGTTCCCCTCCCTTCCATATTTTTAATAGTTAAGCGATATTTGCATATCGTTTATTTTTTAGGTTTCTTCGTACCGTATTTAGAACGACCTTGTCTGCGTCCTTCAACACTTGCTGTGTCAAGGGCACCACGTACAACGTGGTAACGAACACCTGGCAAGTCTTTTACCTTACCGCCGCGGATTAGAACTACACTGTGCTCTTGCAAGTTGTGGCCGATACCAGGAATGTAGGCGTTAACCTCTAGCTGGTTGGTCAAACGAACACGTGCATATTTACGCAATGCGGAGTTCGGTTTCTTAGGTGTCATCGTACCGACACGTGTGCAAACACCACGTTTTTGTGGAGAAGACTGATCTGTCATACGTTTTTTATAGCTGTTAAAGCCTTTGTTCAAGGCTGGAGCATTTGTTTGTTTAGTTTTGCTTTCGCGTCCTTTACGTACCAATTGATTAATAGTTGGCATGTTTGTATCCTCCCTTCTTCACATTTCTTAATACCACACATCCAGGTGGTTCATAAAAAGGCAAAAAACAAAGCTTTCGCGATTTACCGCCAAAACTTTATTGCTTTATCGCCACTGTAGCAGCTCCGACATCAATGCCGCACGCATTTCCCAGCTCCTTCATAGAAGAAACTCGAGTATGCGGAATTTTTAATTCCCTGGCAAGCCGTACTACCTTCATTGTCATCGTCTGATCAGCATCATCAGCCGTTATGACTTCATTCACTTCACCATTTTTCATGGCTTTAAGTGTTTGTTTGGTTCCAATCACTATCTCTGATTTAGCCTGTGCTACTTTTTCATAAGACATCTTCATATCCTCCAAAGTAACAAGGATAAACGGAAGCACCTTGATTATATTATCACTACCCAAAATGCATGTCAACTGCATTTCGGGTAGTTTTTTTGTGCTTCCATTAATTTTACCCTTTGTTAACATCTATCTATTCTTTTTAAGAATGAGTAACTTCTTCTGGCTGGGCCTGTTGTTCCGGAGCTCCTTCAGACTGAGCTTGAATCTTACGGTAACGTGTCATACCAGTACCAGCTGGTACAAGCTTACCGATAATAACGTTCTCTTTCAATCCTAGAAGTTCATCTCTCTTACCTTTAATCGCTGCATCAGTCAGGACACGAGTTGTTTCCTGGAAGGATGCCGCAGACAAGAAGCTGTCTGTTTCAAGCGATGCTTTGGTAATACCAAGAATGACCGGACGACCCACTGCAGGCTGTCCGCCTTCCACAAGAGCTTTCTGGTTCGCTTCTTTAAATTGATGGATCTCAAGAAGTGATCCTGGAAGTACATCGGTGTCTCCAGAGTCAAGAACACGAACTTTACGAAGCATCTGGCGTACCATTACTTCAACGTGCTTATCAGAGATTTCAACACCTTGCATACGATATACTTTTTGTACTTCTTTAAGAAGATATTGCTGAACTCCATCAAGTCCCTGGATATTTAACAGTTCTTTTGGATCAATGGAACCTTCTGTAAGAGGACTTCCTGCGCTAACAGCATCTCCTACAGTAACTTTCATACGAGCGCCATACGGAGCTGTATAAGAGCGGCTTTCTACTGCCCCTTGCACCACGATCTCTTGTTTTTCTTTCACTTCGTTAACTTCCTGTACGGTTCCGTCAATTTCTGTAATCACTGCTTGACCTTTAGGGTTACGTGCTTCCACAATCTCCTGGATACGTGGAAGACCTTGAGTGATGTCATCTCCGGCAACACCGCCAGTGTGGAAGGTACGCATTGTAAGCTGTGTACCAGGCTCACCGATAGACTGAGCGGCAATGATTCCAACTGCTTCGCCCACTTCAACTTCGTCGCCTGTTGCCAGGTTGCGGCCGTAGCACTTCTTACATACGCCGTGCTTCGTATTACAAGTGAAGGCAGAGCGGATAACAATGCTCTCAATTCCAGCGTCCACAATCTGTTTAGCACCATCTTCAGAAATAACTTCATTACGCGTGGCTAATACGTCTCCTGTTTCAGGATGCTTCACAGTCTGGAATGCTGTACGTCCAATAAGACGGTCGATTAGCGGCTCAATTACTTCAGAGCCTTCCGTAATCGCACTTACTGGCAATCCGCGGTCTGTTCCACAATCATCTTCACGGACGATTACGTCTTGCGCTACATCGACAAGTCGACGAGTCAGGTAACCAGAGTCCGCTGTTTTCAGTGCTGTATCGGCAAGACCTTTACGAGCACCGTGTGTGGAAATAAAGTACTCAAGTACCGTTAAACCTTCACGGAAACTTGATTTGATTGGAAGTTCAATAATACGTCCAGCCGGGTTGGCCATAAGACCACGCATACCAGCAAGCTGAGTAAAGTTGGACGCGTTACCACGTGCACCAGAATCACTCATCATGAATATAGGGTTACGTGGATTTAAGGAACTCATCAAACGATTTTGGATATCATCCTTAGCCCCTGACCAAATTTCAATTACTCGGTCATAACGTTCCTCATCGGTAATTAAACCGCGGCGGAACTGCTTAAGAACTTTATCAACTTTACCTTGAGCTTCTTCCAGAATTTCTTGTTTCTCTGGAAGTACTACTACGTCAGATACACCAACAGTAATACCTGCTTTAGTAGAATAAGCAAACCCGAGATCTTTCATTCTGTCGAGCATCTTGGATGTTTCACTAATAGAGAAGCGTTTAAATACTTCTGCAATAATGTCACCCAGGATCCCTTTCTTGAATGGAGATACTTCTTCGCGGTTTGATAATTCTTGGCGAATATCTGTACCTTTAGGAATAAAGTATTGATCCGGTGTTTTAACCTCAAGGTTTTCTTGGGTTGGTTCATTCATATACGGGAACGAATTAGGCAGCATTTCATTAAAGATCAACTTACCAACTGTTGTAAGAAGAAGCTGCTGATTCTGTTCTTCTGTAAAGGTTTCATTCCCTAGAGAGCTCGCCTGAACAGCTACCCGTGTATGCAGGTGGGCGTATCCATTCTGATAGGCCATTAACGCTTCATTAAGATCCTTGAAGAACATTCCTTCTCCAACGGCTCCTTCACGTTCAAGCGTCAGGTAGTAGTTACCTAATACCATATCCTGTGATGGTGTAACAACAGGCTTACCATCTTTAGGGTTAAGAATGTTTTGAGCAGCCAGCATTAGAATACGGGCTTCCGCCTGCGCTTCTGATGACAACGGTACGTGAACTGCCATTTGGTCACCATCAAAGTCAGCGTTATAAGCTGTACATACCAATGGGTGAAGACGAATGGCACGGCCTTCTACCAGCGTAGGTTCGAATGCTTGGATACCTAGGCGGTGAAGTGTTGGTGCACGGTTTAATAACACCGGGTGTTCTTTAATAACATCTTCAAGAACATCCCACACTTCATGGTGGACACGTTCAATTTTACGCTTAGCTGATTTAATGTTGTGCGCAAGTCCGCGGGAAACGAGTTCTTTCATAACGAAAGGCTTGAACAGTTCAAGCGCCATTTCTTTTGGAAGTCCGCACTGGTACATCTTCAAGGATGGACCTACAACGATAACCGAACGACCGGAATAGTCAACACGTTTACCGAGCAAGTTTTGACGGAAACGCCCTTGCTTACCTTTCAGCATGTGAGAAAGGGATTTAAGCGGACGGTTACCCGGCCCAGTAACTGGACGTCCACGGCGTCCGTTATCAATAAGGGCATCTACAGCTTCTTGAAGCATACGCTTCTCGTTCTGGACGATAATCGTCGGTGCCCCTAAATCTAACAGGCGTTTAAGACGGTTGTTACGGTTGATCACTCGACGATATAAATCGTTCAAGTCAGACGTTGCAAAACGTCCACCGTCCAATTGAACCATTGGACGAAGTTCTGGTGGAATAACAGGCAGTACATCCAGGATCATCCATGAAGGATCATTTCCTGAATGACGGAAAGATTCTAGTACTTCCAGGCGTTTAATGGCTCGGGTTCTACGCTGTCCCTGTGCTGTTTTCAATTCCTCTTTCAGGGTTTCTACTTCCCCTTCCAGATCAATATCAAAAAGCAGTTTACGGATAGCTTCAGCGCCCATTGCCGCCTGGAAGCCCTGACCAAATTTTTCACGATAGGAACGATATTCCTTTTCAGAAAGCAGCTGTTTTCTCTCAAGAGCTGTTTCACCTGGATCCGTTACAATATAAGCAGCAAAATAAATGACTTCTTCCAATGCACGCGGGGACATATCAAGTACGAGACCCATACGGCTTGGAATGCCTTTAAAGTACCAAATGTGGGAGACTGGGGCAGCTAATTCCAAGTGCCCCATCCGCTCACGACGTACTTTGGCTTTTGTTACTTCTACACCACAACGGTCACAAACGACTCCTTTATAACGGACACGCTTGTATTTACCACAGTGGCACTCCCAGTCTTTTTGCGGACCGAAGATTCTTTCACAGAACAACCCGTCTTTTTCGGGTTTTAGCGTACGATAATTGATTGTTTCTGGCTTCTTGACCTCACCGTAAGACCAAGATCTGATTTTATCAGGTGAAGCCAAACCAATTTTCATATACTCAAAGTTGTTTACATCTAGCAAGGGGCCTACCTCCCTTTCAGTATCCGGGTTTTACCCTAAACTTAGAACACGGGTGTTTGGAACAATACGTCTATTAATCGTCTAGGTTTAAATTCTCGGATTCTTTCGTTTGCTCTTCTTCGATATCCCGCATTTCTATTTCTTGTTCATCACCAGATAGAATTTTCACATCCATACCTAGACTTTGAAGCTCTTTAATTAGAACTTTAAAGGACTCAGGTACGCCTGGTTCTGGAACATTATCACCTTTAACGATCGCTTCATACGTTTTCACACGACCGACTACGTCATCTGACTTGACTGTCAGAATTTCCTGAAGTGTATAAGCAGCACCATATGCTTCAAGTGCCCATACCTCCATCTCACCGAAACGCTGACCACCAAATTGAGCTTTACCGCCCAATGGCTGTTGAGTTACGAGAGAGTACGGTCCAGTGGAACGTGCGTGCAATTTGTCATCAACCATGTGTGCCAGTTTGATCATATACATGACACCAACAGATACACGGTTATCAAACGGTTCTCCTGTACGTCCATCATATAAAATGGTCTTCGCATCACGAGACATGCCGGCTTCTTCAAGGGTCTCCCAGACATCTTCCTCTCGGGCACCATCAAATACCGGAGTTGCTACTCTTTCTCCAAGGAGACGGGCAGCCATACCTAAGTGCAGCTCAAGTACTTGTCCGATATTCATACGAGATGGTACGCCAAGTGGGTTTAACATGACATCTACCGGAGTTCCATCTGGTAAGAACGGCATATCTTCTTCTGGAAGAATCTTAGAAATAACACCTTTGTTTCCGTGACGTCCTGCCATTTTGTCACCTTCAGAAATCTTACGCTTCTGAACGATATAGGCGCGGATCAGCTGGTTTACGCCAGGCGGCAGTTCATCTCCATCTTCACGGTTGAAGATTTTAACATCAAGTACAATTCCGCCTGCACCGTGCGGCACGCGCAGGGAGGTGTCACGGACTTCGCGGGCTTTCTCACCGAAGATTGCATGAAGCAGACGTTCTTCAGCAGATAACTCGGTAACCCCTTTAGGAGTAACTTTACCTACAAGAAGGTCTCCATCACTAACTTCAGCTCCTACACGGATAATTCCGCGTTCATCTAAGTCGCGAAGAGCATCTTCACCTACGTTAGGAATATCTCTTGTAATTTCTTCTGGTCCAAGTTTCGTATCTCGAGCTTCAGATTCATATTCTTCTATATGAATAGAAGTGTACACGTCATCTTTTACAAGACGCTCACTCATGATGATGGCATCCTCATAGTTGTAACCATCCCATGTCATGAATGCAACCAGTGGGTTTTGTCCAAGTGCTAATTCTCCCATATCCATAGAAGGTCCGTCAGCGAGGATTTCCCCTTTAGTTACACGATCGCCTTTAGAAACAATCGGGCGCTGGTTATAGCAGCTTCCCTGGTTAGAACGAATGAATTTTTGCAGACGGTAACGATCAAGATCGCCTTCTACCTCTTTGCCATCCACTTCTGATATGCGACGTACGAACACTTCTTTTGCTTCTACACGTTCAACGATACCTTCGTGGCGGCAGATGACGGCTGCACCTGAGTCTTTACCTGATACATATTCCATTCCTGTACCTACAAGTGGAGCATCCGGCTGAAGCAATGGTACAGCTTGACGCTGCATGTTTGCACCCATTAGAGAACGGTTGGAGTCATCGTTTTCCAAGAATGGAATACATGCGGTTGCCGCTGATACTACCTGCTTCGGTGATACGTCCATATAATCTAAGCGGTCGCGGCTTACTACCGTGTTTTCACCACGGAAACGAGCGATAACCTCTGGATCCGTGAAGGAACCATCTTCTTCGAGTTTTGCGTTGGCCTGAGCCACAACATAATTATCCTCTTCGTCTGCTGTAAGATAATCAAATTGAGCAGTTACTTTATTAGTATCAGGATCCACTCGACGATAAGGTGTTTCGATAAATCCGAATTCATTTACCTTCGCATAAGAAGATAAAGAGTTAATCAAACCGATGTTCGGACCCTCTGGAGTTTCGATCGGGCACATACGTCCGTAGTGGGAGTAGTGTACGTCACGAACTTCAAAGCCTGCACGCTCACGGGTTAAACCGCCCGGTCCTAATGCGGAGAGACGACGTTTGTGTGTTAGCTCCGCAAGCGGGTTAGTCTGGTCCATGAACTGAGATAACTGTGAGCTTCCAAAGAACTCTTTAATCGAAGCAATCACTGGACGTATATTGATTAACTGCTGTGGAGTAATAGATGAAGTGTCCTGAATAGACATACGTTCACGTACTACTCGCTCCATACGGGATAGTCCAATACGGAATTGGTTCTGCAGGAGCTCTCCTACGGAACGGAGACGACGATTACCTAAGTGGTCAATGTCATCTGTTCCACCCACATTATGCAGTAAGTTAAAGAAATAACTGATAGAAGAAATGATATCTGCCGGTGTAATGTTTTTTACATCACGGTCGATATTTGCATTTCCGATCACATTAATGGAACGTTCTCCTTCTGGATCTGTAGGGTCGACAATCTTCACCGATTGTACGCGCATCGGCTCTTCAAGTACTCCCTCAACTGGATCAAGAGATCGTTCACTTAATGTAGTTTCTTCATCATCGAAATGTGGAATCAATTTGTTGAGCAGACGACGATCAATTTTATCGCCTTTTTCTGCAAGCACTTCGCCTGTCTCTTCGTCTACTAACGTTTCAGCAAGCGTTTGATTAAACAATCGATCTTTTATATGAAGCTTTTTATTCATTTTATAGCGACCGACGCGTGCTAGATCATAGCGCTTCGGATCAAAGAAACGAGAAACAAGCAAACTCTTAGCATTTTCTACTGTTGGCGGCTCGCCAGGGCGCAGACGCTCATAGATTTCAAGCAATGCTTTCTCACTGTTCTCTGTATTATCTTTCTCAAGCGTATTCTTCAAGTATTCGTTCTCACCAATAAGATCAATAATCTCCTGGTCTGTTCCGAATCCTAAAGCACGCAGCAACACGGTGATTGGTAATTTACGAGTACGATCAATGCGGACATGTGCTACATCCTTCGCATCGGTTTCGAACTCAAGCCACGCACCACGGTTTGGAATAACTGTAGCTGTGTAACCTCTCTTACCGTTTTTATCAATCTTTTTGTTGTAATATACACTCGGAGAACGAACAAGCTGCGAAACGATAACACGCTCAGCACCATTAATGATAAAGGTACCGGTATCTGTCATCAGAGGGAAATCTCCCATAAACACTTCTTGCTCTTTCACTTCTCCTGTCTCATTGTTTAAGAGACGAACTTTTACACGAAGCGGTGCATTATATGTTACATCGCGATCTTTTGACTCATCCACTGGATACTTTGGTTCGCCAAGGCTGTAGTCTACAAACTCTAATGATAAGTTACCAGTAAAATCTTCAATTGGAGAAATGTCTTTGAACATTTCCTTCAAACCTTCTTCCAGGAACCATTGGTAGGAAGCTGTCTGAATTTCAATTAAGTTAGGTAACTCTAAAACTTCACTGATACGAGCATAACTTCTGCGCTGGCGGTGTCGTCCATACTGAACTAGTTGACCTGTCAACTGATTCACCCCTCAAATCAAGCATTTTAATAACGAAAAAAGCGTTCGGCAAGACATGCCGAACAGGCTTGCGGTTGATCTTGCCACAAGCACTATTTAAACATTCGCCTCTATAGCAAATGGTGATTCTTCATTTCTCTCTAACGTTAGACAAAAAAGAAAAAGGGTCGACTCGATATAGATAACCTCATTTACTTTTACTTATTTATTTTCACCATTTTACCCTTCTACCAAGCTTTTTATACATTTTCTAAAAAAAGACTTGACAGGACGGGCATACATTGGCATTTTCCAATACTAGCATAATAAAATACCCTAGTCAAACTTTTTGAGCTTTGAAAATATAGTAGCCTTTTTCTTTGTGAACCACTTCAATATTTCCAAATAGATCTTTTATTTTTTGTTTTGCTGATGGAGCCCCTTGCTTCTTTTGAATAACCACCCATAACTCCCCAGATTCATGCAGAGCTGCCCTAGTCTCTTCGAACATAGCGTGCACTACTTTTTTTCCTGCACGTATAGGCGGGTTGGTCAGTATTGCTGCGAACTGACGGCCTTCTAACTGACGAAGCCGATCACTCTCTTTAATCTCCACATTAGTAACCTGATTATTAGCAGCATTCTTTTCCGCAAGATTCAAAGCTCTCTCATTTACATCTACCATCACAACCTGACGATCTGGATACTCTTGCGCAAGTGAAAGACCAATCGGTCCGTAACCACATCCAAGATCAAGGAAGTTTCCGTCCACTGAAGGAGCTGTA
This sequence comes from Halobacillus sp. K22, assembly GCF_052246795.1. NCBI lineage: Bacteria > Bacillati > Bacillota > Bacilli > Caryophanales > Bacillaceae > Halobacillus > Halobacillus sp. K22. The sequence goes on from NZ_JBQQCN010000027.1 coordinate 42,008, forward strand.
AACGAGTCTATAAGCAAACGAGAGCCGAAATCCACTTCACCTTTTGAAAAAACGGCGTGATCTGTAGTAAACGTTAATAAACGGCCACGCAATGTGTAAGACCAGGTTTTTTCATCGCTTTTTGCGGCGGTTTTCTTAGAATAGTAATGTTCCGACATGATCCGAACACCCTCTTTTCATCTAGTAAGCAAAAGAAAGCCCGCCGATGATCAGCGAGCTTTACTTTAAAGATACAATTACTTAAGTTCGATCGTTGCGCCAGCTTCTTCAAGCTGAGATTTCATTTCTTCTGCTTCTTCTTTAGAAACGCCTTCTTTGATTGCGCCAGGAGCGTTGTCAACTAGGTCTTTTGCGTCTTTAAGACCAAGACCAGTGATTTCACGTACTGCTTTTACAACTTTGATCTTAGAGCTTCCAGCTGATTCTAGTACTACGTCGAATTCAGTTTGCTCTTCTTCAGCTTCAGCACCTGCAGCAGCGCCACCGGCAGCAACTGGAGCTGCAGCTGATACACCAAATTCTTCTTCAATTGCTTTAACTAGGTCGTTAAGCTCAAGAACAGACATTTCTTTAATCGCTTCGATAATTTGTTCGTTAGACATGAGAAATTTCCTCCTTATTAATTTTAAAAGTTATAGTTTAGTCGAACGCGTGATTTACGCGCTTTCTTCTTCTTTTTGGTCCGCGATAGCTTTCGTAGCGTAAGCGAAGTTTCGGACAGGGGCTTGTAGTACGCTTAGGAACATAGATACAAGACCTTCGTAGCTTGGGATGTTGGCAAGTTCCTGAATTTGCTCAAGAGTTGCAACTTGTCCTTCAACTACTCCACCTTTAATTTCAAGGTTATCGTGATCTTTAGCGAAATTGTTAAGAATTTTTGCTGGAGCTACAGCGTCATCCTCATGGAACGCAAGGGCAGTTGGTCCTTGAAGGACTTCGTGAAGTTCACTCAGTTCTACTGCTTCTGTCGCACGGCGAGTCATCGTGTTCTTGTACACTTTGAAATCAACGCCAGCTTCACGAAGCTGTGAACGAAGTTCTGTTACTTCTGCAACATCAAGACCGCGATAATCTACTAATACGGCAGATTTACTATTGCGGAACTTGTCAGCTAATTCATTAACAATTTGCTGTTTCTGTTCAATAATACTGCTCATCTTTCCACCTCCTATTGACTTTTCATCATACCGTTCTGGAAGGTTTCACAAAAAAGTACCTCCATGCAGACATGGAGGTACGTATGAGAGAACAGGGCGTTTTTAGCGCTGTCCTGCTTATTCACACACCTCGGCAGGAAATTAAGCGGACTTGCATCTGCACCTGCTGTCTACGGTATAACGTATTCATTTATACAACGTCCCTAATTATAATTTAATTAGGGACATTAAGTCAACACCAAATTATATTATTTAGCGAAATTGGAAACATCAACTTTGATTCCAGGACCCATCGTTGATGAAACAGCAGCATTACGCATATAAGTTCCTTTTGATGCTTGAGGCTTAGCTTTTACAAGAGCATCTGTGATCGCTTCGAAGTTTTCTGCAAGCTTTTGCTTATCGAATGAAGCTTTTCCAATTGGAACATGGATATTAGCAGCTTTATCAACGCGGTATTCAACCTTACCAGCTTTGATTTCGTTAACCGCTTTTTCTACTTCAAACGTTACAGTGCCTGTTTTCGGGTTTGGCATAAGACCTTTTGGTCCTAGTACACGTCCAAGCTTACCTACTTCAGCCATCATGTCAGGAGTAGCAACGACTACATCAAAATCGAACCAACCTTGGTTAATTCTATTAATCAGGTCTTGTTCACCTACGTAGTCAGCACCAGCTTCCTCTGCTTCTTTCGCTTTATCACCTTTAGCGAAAACAAGAACACGCTGGGATTTACCCGTACCGTGTGGAAGCACCATAGCTCCGCGAATTTGCTGATCCGCTTTCTTAGGATCAACGCCTAGACGGAATGCCGCTTCAACTGTTTCATCAAAGTTCGCTTTAGACGTCTCTTTTACAAGATCGATTGCTTCTTGTACATTATAAGATTTCGTACGATCAACAAGTTTTTGAAGTTCTTGTTGTCTTTTACTTTTTTTAGCCATTTTAATTTCCTCCTTGTTGTGGTTTTAACGGATTAACCTCCCACGAATAAAGGTTGCGAAAGAAGTTGAACTCCTATTTCGCAACCTTTAACTCCATCAGAGTGACGTTGTGGGATTAGTCTTCAACTGTAATTCCCATGCTTAGCGCAGTACCTTCAACCATGCGCATTGCAGCCTCAACGTCAGCAGCGTTTAAGTCAGGCATTTTTGTTTCCGCAATTTCGCGAACTTGATCGCGATTGACAGAAGCTACCTTGTTACGGTTCGGCTCACCAGAACCGGATTCGATACCTGCCGCTTTCTTAAGAAGAACAGCAGCTGGTGGAGTTTTGGTAACAAATGTAAATGAACGGTCTTCAAATACCGTAATTTCAACCGGAATAATCATACCCGCTTGATCTTGCGTACGAGCGTTGAACTCCTTACAGAAACCCATGATATTAATACCAGCTTGACCTAGTGCCGGTCCTACCGGTGGTGCTGGGTTTGCTTTCCCTGCAGGGATCTGAAGTTTTACAACTTTAATAACTTTTTTAGCCACGAGACACACCTCCTTAAAGTCCGTGATGTGGTAATAGGGTTTAACCCCTCCCACTCATCGCAATATGCATAAACGCCTCTTTTCCCGAGGCACATATAGAACATAAAAATTCTAGCATCTTTATATGCATAATGCAAGGGGAGGTTCATATTTTATAATTTTTCTACTTGAGAAAAATCTAATTCTACCGGTGTTTCCCGACCAAACATATTTACGTGAACTTTTACTTTCTGTTTATCCGTGTCAATATATTCGATGGTTCCAGTGAAATTGGCAAAAGGTCCATCCGTTACTTTCACACTTTCTTTTACTTCAAAGTCAACTTCAGTTTTCGGTTGTTCGTTCATACCCATACGTTTGAGTACAGTTTCTGCTTCTTCGGGCAGGAGAGGGATTGGCTTGGAGCCCGATCCAGTAGAACCAACGAAACCGGTCACACCTGGCGTATTTCGAACCACGTACCAAGAATCATCAGTCATGACCATTTCAGCTAGTACGTAGCCGGGAAATACTTTCTTCTTGTTAATTTTCTTCTTACCATTTTTAATTTCCGTCTCTTCATCTTCAGGGACAAGAACGCGAAAGATCTTATCTTCCATACCCATGGATTCAACACGTTTCTCTAAGTTCGCCCTTACTTTGTTTTCATAACCTGAATAGGTGTGAACAACATACCATCTTTTTTCCATTATCTCAGGACAAATGCTTGCCCTTCCCTCCCTTATTTTCGATTTAAAATTTTTCTCCAACATGAAAAAACCCGCTGAACGGGTTTTTTGTAAGTCTATTTACAAGTATAGCACAAAATCAACTCTACTATTCTTTAGATATAAGTTCAAGCACCTCAGAGATCCCAAGGTCCACAATAGCAAAGAACACGGCAACAAAAACAACTGTACTTAACACAGTAATCGTGTACCTCGTAAGTTCTTGTCCCTTAGGCCAGCTCACTTTGCGCATTTCTCGAGCTACGTTTTTAAAAAATTTAAACATGCTGCAAATACCCCCAAACTTGCGCCTGCCGGCTTTCTTTCTCTATTTCGTTTCGCGATGTAAGGTATGTTTGCCACATTTCTTACAAAACTTACGAACTTCCAGACGGTCGGATTGATTAGATCGATTTGTATATGAACTATAATTACGACTTTGGCATTCTGTACAGGCGAGCACTACTTTTTTCCTCATACGTTCTCACCTCGTTATTAGAGGTTTACACACTCAACAAATGTAGCATGCTTCAAACATACTGTCAATCTGTGTCTTATAGTGTGATTTCACTTACTTCCAGATACTTTTCAAGTTTTCTTTTAACCCGCTGGAGGGCGTTATCAATCGATTTCACATGGCGATTTAATTCAACCGAAATCTCTTGATAAGACTGCCCGTCCAAATAAAGAGCAAGAACTTTTTTCTCGAGATCACTAAGCAGCTCAGAAATCTTCTCTTCCATATCGCAGAACTTTTCTTTATTCACAATTAATTCTTGAGGATCGATTGCTTTTGATCCGGCAATTACATCAAGTAAGGTCCGGTCTGATTCTTCATCGTAAATGGGCTTATCTAAGGACACGTAGGAATTCAATGGAATGTGCTTTTGGCGTGTGGCGGTTTTGATTGCGGTAATAATTTGACGGGTGACACATAACTCTGCGAAGGCTTTAAATGAAGATAGTTTACCTTCCTGGTAATCTCGTATAGCTTTGTAGAGACCGATCATTCCTTCTTGCACAATATCTTCACGATCTGCACCAATAAGAAAATACGTTCGAGCTTTTGCACGAACGAAATTCTTATACTTATTAATTAAATAATCAAGAGATTGGACCTCTCCCTGATTAATTCGTTCGATGATTGCTTCGTCATCAAGCTTGCTAAGATCCAACTCGTTGATGTCTTTCTCCGTGTGAATGATGCTCACTCAGGATCCCCCCGACCGTGCTGCCTCAATATAGCAATATTATACAGTAAGCGTTTCAAAAGCGTCAACAAGTTGTCAGAATTATTTATCTCCTCGACGCCACTTTTCAAACAGTTCTCTTACCTCTTTATTCATTGGTATCTTAGGCTGGTACTGTACCTGATTCTGAGTTTCGACATCTTTTTTAATTTGTTTTTCAATATTTTTCACTTCGATATAAAGCTCTCTGGCAGACTTTCGGAATGCCCCTTGTCCAAAAATTGTACGCTGTTCAGCATAATCCGAGGTAGCCACGTAGACTTGAGTCCGGACATCATTTAATTCTCCTGCGAGCTTTTCAATCCGTTCATCCGCTGTTTCATTTTCTTTCGTAAAAATAACTTCCACTTTGTAATTTTTTTGTTTTTTGGCGACACCCCGGACATGATAAGCATCAAAGATCACGATGATCCGGTCCCCGGTATAGGACTGGTATTCGGCCATCATTTCAATTAGGAGATCTCGTGCCTGGCCAAAATCTTCTTCTTTTAATCTTTTTAATTCTGGCCAGGCTCCAATCATGTTGTACCCATCTACTATTAGAACATTCATTGTTAATCACCGACAGGGCGGCGCTTTCTATACACTTCGTACATTAATAAAGAAGCAGCAACGGATGCATTTAGAGAGGTAACCTTACCAGCCATGGGAAGACTTACCGTCCAATCACATTTATCTTTTGTTAAACGACTCATCCCTCGGCCCTCGCTCCCAATCACAAGTGCGATCGGCATATTACCATCCAGCCGTCGGTAATCTTCTGTACCCTCTGCGTCTGTTCCAACCACCCACACGAATCTCTCTTTTAATTCATCGATTGTTCTCGCAAGATTGGTTACTCTAGCTACCGGAATATATTCAATAGCCCCGGTAGATGTTTTAGCTACTGTAGAGGTGAGCGCCACTGAACGCCGTTTCGGTATGATCACGCCGTGTGCTCCGCTCGCATCCGCTGTCCTTAAAATCGATCCCAGATTATGAGGGTCCTCGATTTCATCACAAATGATAAAAAAAGGCGGTTCCCCTTTTTCCTCAGCTTTAGCAAACAGATCCTCAAGATCACTGTACTCATATGCTGCCACCGATGCCGCTACACCCTGATGGTTTCCCTCAACGAGCTGATCTATCTTCTTTTTCGGGACTTTTTGGACAATAACTCCACTTTCCTTAGCTGACTGTTCCAGTTTTTTATAGGCTTGATGTTGAAGCTGGTCGGACACCAGGACTTTATTAATTGGCCTGCCGGATTTCAACGCTTCCTGCACTGGGTTTTTACCTATTATCCACTCATTATTCACCTTCTCCACTCCTTTCTTCTACAAATTGGATGGTTAATTCAATTAATTCGTTCAACCGCTCCGTTTTTCCAGATAAATAGAGAAAACCAAGAACCGCTTCAAAACCAGTCGAATAACGATAGGTTTGTACACTTGTACTCTTAGGTACGGAGCCGGACTTGGCATTTCTGCCCCGCCTGAGCACCGCTTCTTCCTCTTCTGTCAATAACTCTTCTTCCTGCCAGTAACCTACCGCCCGGGCCTGGGAAACAGCAGCGACGAATTTTACGGCTGCCTTATGCAGCCGTTGCGGCTGTATTTTTCCACTTTCTAAAAGATGCTTTCTTACGTACAACTCATATACGGAGTCACCCATGTAGGCAAGCGCAAGGCTTTTCATCTGTTTTACATTGTTTAAGCTCATTCGATCAGCCTCGTTTCCAGCGCGTACCTTGAGATGTATCTTCCAATATAATATTTCTGTCTTTTAACTCATCACGAATCTGATCGGCTCTTTCAAAATTGCGGTCTTTTCTTGCCTGCTTTCGTTCTTCAATTAATGCATCGATCTCTTCATCCAGCAATTCTGCCTGGGTTTCAATTTCCAGACCAAGAACCATCATCAGCTCTTTCAATGTATCCTCATAATTCTCAAGTACGATCGTATGGGTCTGTTCTTCTTGGAGATACAAATTAGCTGATTTCGTAAGATCAAATAAAACAGAAATAGCATTGGCCGTATTAAAATCATCATCCATTTCCTGAATAAACTGCTCTTTATGCATTTCTATTTCCTTAATCCAGCGCTCTGAATCATCCTGGAGGTTCATGCTGGCAGATTTACGATGCTTTAGATTCTCATAAGCATTACGAATCCGGTCGAAACTGCTTTTCGCCCCTTTTAACAACTCATCACTAAAATTAATAGGATGACGGTACTGGACACTAAGCATAAAGAAGCGAATCACCTGAGGATCATGCTTTTTAACAAGATCATGTGCAAGAATGAAATTTCCAAGAGATTTCGACATCTTTTCATTTTCAATATTAATATACCCGTTGTGCATCCAGTAACGCGCAAATGACTGGTCATTATGTGCTTCTGATTGGGCGATTTCATTCTCGTGGTGAGGAAAAGTCAAATCTTGACCGCCAGCATGGATATCAATGGTTTCCCCTAAATATTTTTTAGCCATTGCGGAACACTCTATGTGCCACCCTGGACGTCCATTCCCCCACGGACTTTCCCATGATATTTCATCTGGCTTAGCTTCCTTCCATAGCGTGAAATCCAGCGGGTCTTCCTTTTTGTCTCCCACCTCTATGCGTGCACCAGACCTCAGTTCATTAACAGACTGATGGGATAGCTTCCCATAATTATCAAAGGAGCGAGTTCTGAAATACACATCACCTTTTGCTTCGTAGGCGTACCCTTTATCGATCAACCCTTTGACAAAATCAATAATCTCATCCATGTTTTCGGTGACACGCGGATGGTCCACTGCTTCTTTCACGCCAAGCGCTCCTACATCTTCTTTGTAGGCATCTATAAAGCGGTTGGCAATGTCAGGGACTTCCTCACCTAACTCATTCGCCGCTTTGATAAGTTTGTCATCCACATCCGTAAAGTTTAGGACGTAGTGCACATCGTAACCACGGTATTCAAAATATCTGCGTACCGTATCAAAAACAATAGCAGGACGTGCATTACCGATATGAATATAGTTATAAACTGTCGGTCCGCAGACATACATTTTCACTTTATCCTTTTCCAAAGGCTGGAAAGGTTCTTTTTTTCGTGTCAGCGTGTTGTAAATTTGAATACTCATGCTAGTTCACTCCTTTAGCTTCTTTAACTTCCTCTTGTAATTGTTTAATTTCCTTTTCTAACTGATTGATCCGATCATAAACAGGATCGGGCATCTTATGATGATCGAGATCTTTCTGCTGAACTTTTTTCCCGTCCTGTACGACCACGTGCCCTGGTATTCCAACTACGGTTGAGTTGTGAGGCACATCGTGGAGGACGACTGACCCCGCTCCTACTTTAGAATTTTCTCCAATTGTGATGGATCCCAGAACTTTCGCTCCTGTAGCTACTAAAGAATTATCGAGTAACGTTGGATGCCGCTTCCCTTTTTCCTTGCCTGTACCTCCAAGCGTAACACCTTGAAATAAGGTCACATTATTTCCTATTTCACAGGTCTCCCCTATGACCACTCCCATTCCATGATCAATGAAGAATCGGCGCCCGATTTTCGCCCCAGGGTGAATTTCAATACCAGTAAAGAAGCGGCTTAATTGAGAAATCACTCTGGCTAGAAAGAAAAACTTCTTTTTATAGAATGCATGGGCAACCCGGTGTGCCCAAATAGAGTGCAGTCCGGAATACGTTAAGATCACTTCAACGTAAGAACGAGCAGCAGGATCTTGATCAAAAACGACATCCACATCTTCCTTAAACATCTTAAAAAGCCCCATTTGCTCTCCTCCTTTGTTAACCAATAATGGAAATCCAGCTAAGAAAAAACGCGCCTCCGTGCCTTATGGCACAGAGACGCGTTACGCGTGGTTCCACTCTGCTTTGGAAAAAATTATTCCCCTCTTCAGCCTTGCTAACGGAAGGTAACCGCTTCTGCCTACTTATTTCGGCGGAAGACTCAGAGGTGCATTTCAAAGCGGTCCCAAATAATCACTTTCAGCCAGGGGTGATTTTCTCTGTGTATGGGAAACCTCTTCTACTTCTCCTCATCAACGTTTCTTATTGGTATCTCTACTATATGACATAAGGAGTCATTTGTGAAAAGTTTAACCTTGAAGTTTATTTAATACATCATCCAAGCGAACATTGACCGTTTCCAGCCCCAGCAGGTGAATAGCATTTGGCAATTCAGGACCGTGGGTTTGGCCAGTTGTAGCTACACGAATCGGCATGAAGAGTTTCTTCCCTTTATGACCGGTTTCTTTTTGTACGGCTTTCACTTGTTTTTTAATGGCTTCTGGTGTGAATTCTTCCAGTTCATTCAGCTTCTTCTTGAACGTATCAAGTACTTCCGGCACTTGCTCGCCTTCCAGTACCTCCATAGCGTTCTCATCATATTGTATTTCCTGTTTGAAGAATAATTCCGTAAGTTCAACAATTTGCGCTCCATAATCCAATTGTTCCTGGTAAAGAGCAATCAACTCATGAACCCACTCTCGATCGGATGCACTCATATTCTCAGCAACGCGCCCCGCTTCAATCAAGTGAGGCAGGGTTAAATCCACTACACGGTCAAACTCCGCTGATTTAATATATTGATTGTTCATCCACTTCAGTTTCGCAGGGTCGAATACAGCTGGTGAAGTAGAAAGACGTTCGGCATCGAATATCTCAATCAGTTTATCCTGAGTGAAGATTTCCTCTTCGCCGACCGGTGACCAGCCTAGCAGAGTAATAAAATTAAATAACGATTCAGGTAAATAGCCTAAGTTTTTATATTGCTCAATGAACTGCAGAATGTGTTCATCACGTTTACTCAGCTTTTTACGATTTTCATTCAGGATGAGCGTCATATGACCAAATTTAGGCGGCTCCCATCCAAACGCCTCATATACCATCATTTGCTTAGGTGTATTCGAGATATGCTCTTCTCCGCGCAGTACATGAGTAATTGCCATAAGGTAATCATCTACAGCAACAGCAAAGTTGTATGTGGGGGTTCCACTTTTCTTTACAATAACCCAGTCCCCAAAATCACTGGATTCGAACGTAATTTTTTCACGGACAATATCGTTAAAAGTGTACGTATGGTTTTCAGGTACACGCAGCCGGATACTCGGTTCACGGCCTTCTGCCTCAAACTGATCAATCTGCTCCTGGCTCAGATCACGATGAGCACCTGAATACTTTGGTGCTTCTCCACGAGCAATCTGTGCTTCTCGTTCTGCTTCCAGTTCTTCTGCAGTCATATAACATTTGTATGCAAGGCCGCGCTCTAGCAGATCATCCACATATTTTTGATAAAGCTCCAGGCGCTCCATCTGACGGTAGGGACCATATTCCCCGCCTTTATCCGGGCTTTCATCCCAATCAATTCCAAGCCAGCGCAAATAATTAAGCTGACTTTGCTCTCCGCCTTCTACATTTCGCTTTTCGTCTGTATCTTCAATGCGGATAACCATCTTGCCTCCCGCATTCCTTGCAAATAAATAGTTGAACAGGGCCGTTCTTGCATTCCCAATATGAAGATGGCCGGTCGGGCTTGGTGCATAACGTACACGAACTTCATTCGACATAATTGTACTCCTTTCGTACCGTTCCTTTTTCCAATTTTATTTTATCATCTTTTTGTCAGGCTTGTTGATTTTTTTGCAAAAGAACGACGGCTTGTGCCGCGATTCCTTCTTTCCTGCCAGTAAAGCCCAGTTTTTCGGTGGTAGTAGCTTTTACATTAATTAAATCTGTCTCCGTGGCCAGTAAAGAGGCTATATTCTTACGGATATCCTCAATAAAGGGAGCCATTTTAGGAGCCTGTGCAATGACCGTACAGTCGATATTCCCGAGTTCATAGCCCTGGGCTTTTACAAACTCCCAGACTTGCTGCAAAAGCATACCAGAATCGGCATTCTTATATTCAGGGTCTGTATCAGGGAAGTGTTTACCGATATCTCCTTCTCCTATTGCGCCTAGACAGGCGTCTGCTATGGTATGAAGAAGAACATCAGCATCCGAGTGTCCAAGCAGTCCTTTTTCGTGAGGAATCTCAACTCCTCCAATGATGCATTTACGTCCTTCCGTCAGCTGGTGTACATCAAAACCTTGACCAATTCGGAACATAGGATTCCCCCCTTCCTTTCCTTTACGCTGGTTTTGGATATAAGACTCGGCTTTATGTAAGTCTTCTGGCGTTGTTAATTTAATGTTATCATAGCTTCCCTCAACTATAGCCACTTCTTCTCCAAGACTCTCGACTAAGGAAGCATCATCCGTCCCATAGTATCCGCTCTCCCGTGCTTTTTGATGCGCTTTATAGATTAATGAGAAAGTGAAACTCTGCGGTGTCTGGGCTGCCCAAAGACTCTTGCGGTCCAGTGTGTTCAGGAATTGATCACTCTTCTGTTTGATCGTATCCGTTACAGGAACTGCTAATAGAGCGGCATGCTTTTCAATCGTGCGCTCAGCCAATTCGTGCAAAAGTTCCTGTTTTACAAATGGACGCGCTCCGTCATGGATAAATACAGGCAGATTTGTTTTAATGACTGCCTTTAAACCCGCAAATACGCTATCCTGGCGCTCTGCTCCACCGTCTACCAGTTGAATTTCTTTCTTTAAAGGAAACGTTTGAAGAAGTTCTTCCATCTGTTGTCTTTCCTTTGAATTAGTCACTAGAACGATTTCGGCACACCATTCGTCTTTAGCAAACACGGAGAGCGTATGTAATATTAATGGTTGATCTTCTATTCTTAGAAACTGCTTATTTTTACCAGCCAGCATCCGCTTGCCCTGCCCTGCTGCAAGCACCACTGCCGTATAATTTATCATAATATCCATCCTAAACTGGTTTAAACCATAAAATAGCCACTATAAATATCTCTGTAAATATCTCTGTAAATAACAAAAGCGATAACTCACCGGTTATCACTTTTGTTAGTCTCTATTTGTTTATACCTTTTTTAAAGGGCTTTTTCAAGTGATTTCGGTTTAGCAAAAATCATTCGACCGGCAGATGTCTGAAGGACACTGGTAACGACAACTTCAATTGTCTTCCCAATATAACTTTTCCCTTCTTCTACTACGATCATCGTGCCATCATCTAAATACGCTACACCCTGATTTTGTTCCTTACCATCTTTAATCACCTGAATGCTCATTTCTTCACCTGGAAGTACGACTGGTTTTACTGCATTGGCAAGGTCGTTAATATTCAATACTTGAACATTTTGAAATTCACATACTTTATTTAAATTAAAGTCATTCGTAACAACAATCCCGTTCATAACCTTTGCCAGTTTAACCAGTTTACTATCCACTTCCTGAATATCTTCAAAGTCTCCCTCATAAATCTCTACATTGACTGGGAGATCTTTTTGAAGACGGTTCAAAATATCAAGACCGCGTCGACCTCGGTTCCTTTTCAATCCATCAGAAGAATCTGCAATATGTTGAAGCTCTTCTAAAACGAACTGAGGAATCACAATCGTACCTTCAAGAAAATGGGTCTCGCAAATATCTGCAATACGGCCATCAATGATTACGCTCGTGTCTAAGATCTTTTCTTTAGGAATGAGGGAGCTGTCCACCCCAGCATGTAAAGAGGATGAAGAACCTCCTTCATCGGCTTTTTCTTTTCTCGAGACCATATTCAGGAACTCGTCCTTACGTTTGAATCCCACCTGAAAACCAAAGTAACCTAGTAAAAAGGTTAAGAAAATCGGCACCACCTGGTTAACCACTTGAATTTGAATATCTTGCACCGGGATATTAATTAGATAAGCAACAATTAGACCGACAATCAATCCAAGGCTGCCGAATAATAGATCAGCAACAGGCGCCCGCACCAGGGTATCCTCAATCCACCTAAGAAAGTCTACAATATAATCCACGATCCAAAACGTTAATAAAAATAGTATAAGTGCTCCAAGTACGGCTCCTAAAACTGCTTGCATCCAATTCTGCCAAGTGAGTCCCATGGCTGTAAACAATTCTGGAAAATAGAGGTAACCGATCGTTCCACCGGTTATTACAATAAATAACTGTACAATTCGTTTAAGCACTTGTCTCCACCTCCTCACTCACAGTATGACCAAACCTCACACCTAATAACCGTGTAATAAGAGGAATGATGCTTAATAAAATAGCATAGTTTCCAAAAAAAGTCAATCTTCAAAACGATTTATCATACCATATTCATAGTAAATAAGTCAATAGAATCATATATGGCGATCTACAAATAGCTGTTCTTGTATCCGTTCTAATCCATCCCGGATTTTCGTCGCTCTTATTTCTCCCACACCATCTACACCTACCAGATCTTTTTGAGAAGCCTGAATCATATCGTCCAAGGTTCCAAACTTCTCCACTAAATGCTCAATGATTAATGGCGGGAGGCGGGGAATACGACTTAAAATTCTGTAACCTCTAGGGTGAAGCGGATCTGACATCTTCGTATTAGGCGAATATCCTAACAGCTTCAGAACCTGTTCATCCGATAACAGCTCCGGGTTGGTTACTTCCTGCATTTTTCTTAGAATATAGTAAGGTTCATAATCTGGACGCTTGCTGTAATCTTTCAACAATAAAGCAGCCTCTTCTTCAATATTCGATACCAGTTCTGTCATCTGCAATTGAATTAAACGGCCTTCTGTTCCTAGTTCATTTACATAGTTGAGAATCTCAGTTTTAGTACGAAGCACCATTTCCACCCGGTGGACCACTTGAATAACTTCGGAAAAGGAAACCATATTTTCAAACTCCATTGCACCGAGGTTGGTTATGGACTGATCCAGCACATTCTTATATTTTTCCAATGTTTGAATCGCTTGATTAGCCTTTGTCAAAATCACGCCAATATCCTTCAAGGAATACCGCAAAGATCCTTTATACAAGGTGATGACATTCCTTCTCTGTGATATGGCAATAACTAAGGAGCCTGTCTGCTTCGCTACACGCTCAGCCGTACGATGGCGCATCCCCGTTTCCGTAGAAAGAATATCAGGGTCGGGCATGAGCTGCGCATTAGCATACAGGATCTTTGTAGCTTCGTCATTTAGAATTAGGGCCCCGTCCATTTTAGCCAGCTCGTATAAGTGTGCGGGTGTGAAGTCAGATTGAATGTTAAATCCGCCATCTACCAGGTCGCGAATGACCTCATCATAACCAAGGACGATTAACCCTCCTGTATTAGCCCGCAGGACATTATCGATGCCATCACGGAGCGGCGTGCCTGGAGCCACGAGCTTCAGAATATCTCCTATTCCATTTTCTTTCATATCATGCCATTCCATTTACGCGTCCCCCAATGTAACCTTCATAGCTTCTTGTACCGTACTTACACCTACCACTTCAATCGAAGAAGAAGGCTTCCATCCATCCAGGTTTTTCTTAGGAATAATCACACGCTTAAACCCTAACTTCGCAGCTTCTTGCACCCGCTGTTCAATGCGGGCGACGCGGCGCACTTCTCCTGTGAGGCCGACTTCTCCCACCACTACATCCTCAGCCTTTGAAACTTGATCTCTAAAGCTTGAAGCAATGCTGAGTGCAACAGCTAAGTCTATCGCAGGCTCATCCAGTTTAACTCCACCCGCTACTTTCACATAAGCATCCTGGTTTTGTAAGAGAAGACCAGCCCGCTTTTCTAAAACGGCCATTAGCAGTGGTACACGATTGTTATCGAGCCCTGTAGCCATTCTCCTTGGATTTCCGTAAGCGGTAGGAGATATGAGGGATTGTATTTCTACAAGTACAGGGCGTGTACCTTCCATAGAAGCAACCACAACGGAACCTGCCGCTCCTTGAGACCTTTCCTCAAGGAAAATTTCAGATGGGTTTAATACTTCCACCAAACCTTGTTCTTTCATTTCGAAAATACCCATCTCATGTGTACTTCCAAAACGGTTTTTCACACTTCTGAGTATGCGGAACGTGTGGTGTCTTTCCCCTTCAAAATATAAAACGGCGTCTACCATATGTTCGAGAAGTCTAGGTCCCGCTATCGAACCTTCCTTAGTAACATGCCCTACAATAAAAATTGGAATACCTTTATTTTTTGCTATTCTCATTAATTGACTTGTACATTCTCTAACCTGTGATACGCTTCCTGGAGCAGATGTAACATCTTCCTTGAAAATTGTCTGAATGGAATCAATCACGACAAACTCTGGCTCTATAGCTTCAATCTGGTTGATTACATCTTGTAAATTTGTTTCAGATAAAACATAAAGTTCATCTGAGGTTATACTTAAGCGCTCTGCCCTTAACTTTGTCTGTCTTGAAGATTCTTCACCTGAGATATAGAGAACAGGCTTATCTTTATTGGCAATCTGAGCCGATACCTGAAGCAATAATGTTGATTTACCTATCCCCGGATCACCGCCAATTAAAACCAGGGATCCGGCTACTATTCCTCCGCCAAGTACACGGTTAAACTCTGGCATATCCGTCGGGAGACGCGGTTCCTTTTCGGATTTTATGGAATTAATTTTTTCTGGTTTCGTTTTTGAGGAAGTGGAACTAGTTTGAAACACATGGCGGGAATTTGTACTTGGAGCGCTCACTTCTTCAACGAGCGTATTCCATTGTTGACACCCTGGACATTTGCCCATCCATTTCGCCGTTTCGTAACCACATTCCTGGCAAACAAACTTTGTCTTTCTTTTTGCCAAGACTCTTCGCCCCTTCCCTTCTAGTTTATACGATTATGATTGTGAAAAAGTTTCACAGTCATATCAATTAGATTAATTTCCTCTTACTAAAAGCATATAGGAATAAGAAAAAAACCGGAAGGCAAACGCCTTCCGATTTTTAAATTTAGAACTTAATAGCTATGAGTTATTTAGTTTGTAGATTCCTGTTCCGTATAAACGACGAATTCATTATTGTCATTCAAGTCAATTTTCACGGATTGACCTTTAGCAATATTCTCTTTTAGCAACTCTTCAGATAGAAGATCTTCAACGTTTTTCTGAATAGAGCGGCGCAGCGGGCGTGCTCCGTATTCAGGGTCGAATCCTGTTTCTGCAATATGCTCAATAGCTTTATCAGATAAGGTGAAGTTGATTTCCTGCTCCTGCAGACGTTTTCTCAACTCTTCTGCCATCAAAGTTACAATGTCTTTCATGTGTTTTCTTTCTAGTGAATGGAAGACTATGGTTTCATCAATACGGTTTAGGAATTCTGGACGGAACGCTTTCTTCAGTTCATCCGTAACTTTAGATTTCATGTCTTTATAGCTCTGATTCGAGTCATCCATGCTGAAGCCAACGTATTTATTACTTTTCAGCTCCTGTGCACCTACGTTTGAGGTCATAATCAGAACGGTGTTACGGAAGTCTACCACGCGTCCTTTAGAATCGGTTAAACGACCATCTTCCAACACTTGAAGCAGAATGTTAAATACTTCAGGGTGTGCTTTTTCTACTTCGTCTAAGAGAACAACAGAGTAGGGTTTGTTACGGACTTTTTCAGTCAGTTGACCGCCCTCTTCGTATCCTACATAACCAGGAGGTGAACCTACCAATCGGGAGGTGCTGTGTTTTTCCATATACTCAGACATGTCAATACGGATCATAGCATCCTCTTCACCAAACATGCTTTCTGCCAGTGCACGAGCCAGTTCGGTTTTACCTACGCCGGTTGGGCCTAGGAAAATGAAGGAACCAATTGGGCGCTTCGGATCTTTAAGGCCTGCCCTTGCGCGGCGGATAGCTTTAGATATTGACTTAACAGCTTCGTCCTGGCCAATGACACGATTATGAAGCGTGTCTTCAAGCTGGAGCAGACGCTCACTTTCATCTTTCGTCATTTTAGATACTGGCACTCCGGTCCAAGTGGATACGACAGAAGCAATATCCTCGACCGTAACTTCTGAATCCTCTTGCCCTTGTTTTTCTTTCCATTCATCTTTCGTTTCTTCCAGTTCATCACGTAAACGCTGCTCGCTGTCTCTAAGAGAAGCTGCTTTTTCAAACTCCTGACTCTGAACAGCTGCATCTTTTTCTTTACGGACTTCCTCAAGCTTTTGCTCAAGCTCTTTTAAGTTTGGCGGAGCCGTATAAGAACGCAGACGAACTTTTGATGCCGCTTCATCAATTAGGTCAATCGCTTTGTCCGGAAGGAAACGATCAGTTATATAGCGGTCGGAAAAACGCACGGCAGACTCAATGGAGTCATCAGGAATTGTTACTCTGTGGTGCGCTTCATAGCGGTCACGCAGACCTTGAAGAATTTGAACCGATTCATCTAAGGTTGGTTCATCTACTTGGATTGGCTGGAAACGACGTTCAAGTGCTGCATCTTTTTCAATATACTTACGGTATTCATCAAGAGTTGTAGCACCGATGCATTGTAGTTCTCCACGAGCCAGTGACGGCTTCAGAATGTTAGAAGCATCAATTGCACCTTCTGCACCGCCTGCACCAATTAAGGTATGCAGCTCATCGATGAATAGAATGATATTGCCAGCCTGGCGAATCTCTTCCATTACTTTTTTCAAGCGATCTTCGAATTCACCACGATATTTCGTGCCCGCAACAACGGTACCCATATCCAAAGTCATCACTCGCTTATCACGAAGAATCTCAGGGATTTCATTGTTGATAATCTGCTGGGCAAGACCTTCTGCAATAGCAGTTTTACCTACACCAGGTTCCCCTACAAGTACAGGATTATTTTTGGTACGACGGCTGAGAACCTGAATGACTCGTTCAATCTCTTTACTTCGTCCGATAACAGGATCGATATTGCCTTCTTTAGCAATAGTCGTTAAGTCGCGTGCCAGTGAGTCAAGCGTTGGTGTATTTGCACTGGCTGCCTGACCACCAGAGCCGCCTCCACGACGATTTTGACCGCCGGTGGACTCGTTATTGCCGAGGAGCTGTAATACTTGCTGACGCGCTTTATTTAAACTTACGCCGAGGTTGTTAAGCACCCGGGCAGCTACACCTTCTCCTTCACGGATTAAGCCGAGAAGAATGTGTTCTGTACCTACATATGAATGACCTAATTTACGTGCTTCATCCATGGATAATTCGATAACTTTCTTTGCACGAGGAGTATAGTGAATGGTTTGAGAAACTTTTTCACCTTTTCCAATCAGCTTTTCTACTTCCTGCTGAATTTTTGTAGCTTCCAAACCTAATGCGGTTAATGATTTAGCCGCAATTCCTTCTCCCTCACTTACTAAACCAAGCAGAATATGCTCAGTGCCGATGTTATTGTGTCCTAAACGAACAGCTTCTTCTTGTGCTAGTGCCAATACTTTTTGCGCTCTTTCTGTAAAACGCCCAAACATCATGGACATTCCCTCCTAACATTTATTCTTCATTTTCTAATTGAAGTCGTTCTCGAATTAGTGAAGCTCTGCGTACATCGCGCTCGTCTGGATTTAAAGAGGCTTTAGCATATTGTTGCAAAAACCCGGGCTGAGTTAAAATCATCAGCTCATTTAAGATAGTGCGCGGGATATGGTCGATTAAATTAAGATCAATCCCAAGCCTCAGATCAGATAAACATTTGGCCGCCTCTTTAGACTCTATGATACGGCTGTGCTTTAAAACACCGTAAGAGCGAAAAATACGATCCTCTAATTGAACGCCTGAGCGGTTCATTAATGCCTCTCGGGCTCGTCTTTCCTGATCAATTAATTGTTTTACAACACTATGCAGATCTTCTACAATGTCCTGCTCTGATTTTCCTAGCGTAATCTGGTTAGAAATCTGATAGATGTTTCCAAGAGCCTCGCTTCCTTCACCGTATATTCCTCTAACGACAAGACCTAGTTGGTTAATTGCCGGTGTCATACGATTAATTTGCTGTGTCATGGATAAGGCAGGGAGATGCATCATGACCGAAGCTCTCATCCCAGTGCCAACATTGGTGGGACAGGCCGTTAGATAACCTCTCTTTTCGTCAAAAGCGTAATTGATTTTTTCTTCAAGCCAATCATCCAGCTGGGAGGCCTGTTCCAGAGCTTTATCCAATTGAAATCCAGGAAAGTACAACTGCAAACGTATATGGTCTTCCTCGTTAATCATAATGGAGACCTGCTCATTTTCCGAGATCAAAGCAGCCGAATGTTTCGGTTTCTCTGCCAGATGCGGACTAATGAGGTGTTTTTCAACCAGCACCCTCTTTTCCACGGGCTCAAGATCATTCATTTGGACAACCTCAAAACCTTTGTAATCTCGAAAGGATTGACCTTTATATTCTTCTTTAAAGAAATCCAGAACCTTTTCCAAGGTCTCATCAGAAGCGATCATCGGGAATGGAGAACTGGAAAAATTTCGAGCCAGGCGAATGCGGCTGCTTAATACAATATCGCTGTCAGGTCCATCCTGCTTCATCCAAGGACTAATAGCCTCATTCATAAATTGCTGCAGTGACATTATTGCTCACCATCCTCCCCCTCATGAAATTGGCTTTCCAAAGTTCGGATCTTATCTCTAACTTTCGCTGCTTCCTCGAATTCTTCCTGCTCAATTAATTGTCGAAGATTAGATTTATGTTCGTCAAGCTCTCTTTTTAAATGTAAATGGCCACCCTCGCGCTTTGGAATTTTACCGTCATGAGTAGTATTTCCGCTGTGAACCCTTCTCAAAACAGGGTTCAAGCGTTCATCAAATGTTTCATAACAATTTCCACACCCAAACTTCCCAATCCGCGCAAACTCCTGATAAGTCATTCCGCAGGTAGGGCACTTCAGTTGAGGTTTTTGCTGCTGGGTATGAGATTGTTTTCCTTTAAATGTAGATGGACTTTCAGAATGGAAAAGTCCTGACAAAAGGTTGCTTAGAGAAAAATTTTCTTCTCCGTAACTCATATAGCCTTTATCTTTAGCACAGTGTTCACAAACGTGAACTTCTGTTTTTTGACCATTAATTACCTGAGTTAAATGTACCGTAGCTTTCCTTTGGTGACATTCTTGGCATTCCATAACGCTCTCTCCCTTCCAATTCAGCTTTTATACTTTAGAGTAAAGAGCATAGCCGTCATCATTCGAGAACGGACTTCATCACGCAAAGGAAGAGGAAACGTGAGGACTTCACGGTCAATAATGCTACCCATGAGCTTTGCTTCCCTGTCTGTGATAATTCCACTCTCTAAGAGCCTCTCAATTACATCCATAGCTGCTGTTTGAGAAACGAGGGGTCGGATCATATCCACAATCTCTTCAATCATATCCGATTCCTTGCGATGCTGAATACGGCTTATACGAATATATCCGCCACCGCCACGCTTACTTTCTACTATATAACCTTTTTCCACAGTAAATCGCGTTTTAATCACATAATTAATTTGAGAAGGCACACATTGAAACTGATCGGCTATTTCACTGCGTTTAATTTCAATGGTGTTTTGCTGGTTCTTATTCAGCACTTCTTTTAGATATTCCTCTATCACGTCTGAGATATTCCTCATTTTCCCTCCTCCTCTTTTGACTTTGACTATCTTTGACTTTAATTTTATTATACTCAATTTTATTACTTACGCAACTAAAAAGTTTGGAACACATACACATTCATGATTCCCTAAATTCTTTTCTGCTAAAACAAAAAGCTATGCCGAATTTTCGGCATAGCTTTAGAATTTATGATTGACCTGCAGGACTTCCTCATTGCGGGAAAGCTGTTCGATTAATTGAGTACGATCGTATTTTTGACCTTTTTCTATCTCAATAATCAGATGGTTATGATCCTGCTCTTGTTTCTTTATATTGATTCCTTTAATTCTCAAATCTTTTTCATCAAATACTGCAGTGATCATTTGCAATTTAACATTTGGCCTTACCTTCAGCTGAAAGATATATGGTTTCTTCTTATTAAAATTCTCTCTTTCAATTTTATTTAATAGCACCAAACTTAATAACACGATAATCGTGGCTAATATTGCAACGTCATACATACCTGCTCCGACTACTAAGCCTATACCTGCTACTGTCCATATCGAAGCTGCAGTTGTAAGCCCTCTAATAGTTAAGCCATTGACGATAATTGTGCCTGCCCCTAAGAAGCCAATACCATTTATCACATAGGAAGGTATACGCGCTGGATCAAATCGTACATTTTCAAATTCATCCAGGTAGGATTCAAAACCGTATAAGGAAAGCAGCATCATCAAACAGGCACCTACACCGACCAAAATATGAGTCCTGAATCCTGCGGAATGATTCTTTAATTCCCTTTCGAACCCAATTAGCCCAGCTAACAGCAAGGCAATTACAATTCTTATAGTAAATGTAAGAAAATCATCGTCAAAAAAACTGCCCCATTCCATAAACGGTCCTCCTCTTCAATAACTTTTAAATACAGAAAAAACCAGAAGCACAAACTTCTGGTTTTATATTGACGTGGCGGCGTCCTACTCTCACGGGGATCGACCCGACTACCATCGGCGCTGAAGAGCTTAACTTCTGTGTTCGGCATGGGAACAGGTGTGACCTCTTCGCCTTCACCACCACATCATATATAGTTTGAGGTGAACCCTCAAAACTGGATAAGGATCATTCAACTATCGGACGAGCGAACGTCTCTTCCGACTTCTTTTTTAAAGGATAGATAAGTCATCGATCCATTAGTATCCGTCAGCTCCACGTGTCACCACGCTTCCACCTCGGACCTATCAACCTCATCGTCTCTGAGGGATCTTACTTACTTGGCGTAAGGGGAAATCTCATCTC
>NZ_JBQQCN010000028.1:0-57001 GCF_052246795.1 Halobacillus sp. K22
TTTCCCCTTACGCCAAGTAAGTAAGATCCCTCAGAGACGATGAGGTTGATAGGTCCGAGGTGGAAGCGTGGTGACACGTGGAGCTGACGGATACTAATGGATCGATGACTTATCTATCCTTTAAAAAGAAGTCGGAAGAGACGTTCGCTCGTCCGATGGTTGAATGATCCTTATCCAGTTTTGAGGGTTCACCTCAAACTGTATATGATGTGGTGGTGAAGGCGAAGAGGTCACACCTGTTTCCATGCCGAACACAGAAGTTAAGCTCTTCAGCGCCGATGGTAGTCGGGTCGATCCCCGTGAGAGTAGGACGCCGCCACGTTGTATCAATTTTTTATCGAGAATACTTTTTCCTTAACTTGGGAATAATATAAGTATGACTCACACATTAGCATAATTTTATGGGAACATTTTTAATAACTTCCCACACTATCGCGGGGTAGAGCAGTCTGGTAGCTCGTCGGGCTCATAACCCGGAGGTCGCAGGTTCAAATCCTGCCCCCGCAACCAATTAATATTGATGTACTACGTCGAACTTACATCCTTGTTCATCAATAATGGTAGCACTGTAAGTGCAACCAAATAATTTCAACTAACTACGTAGACAAATTTTATGTGAAACTGCCTTATTCTTCAACTACTCTGTTTTAGTTGATTTTTTTAAATTTTATACATATATTTACTTTTACTGGTCCGGTAGTTCAGTTGGTTAGAATGCCTGCCTGTCACGCAGGAGGTCGCGGGTTCGAGTCCCGTCCGGACCGCCACTTTTAAATTATTTTTCCAACCTTAGGAAGCATTCC
The DNA here is from genome assembly GCF_052246795.1 of Halobacillus sp. K22. Taxonomy (NCBI): domain Bacteria; kingdom Bacillati; phylum Bacillota; class Bacilli; order Caryophanales; family Bacillaceae; genus Halobacillus; species Halobacillus sp. K22. The sequence continues at coordinate 804 of NZ_JBQQCN010000028.1, forward strand.
TAAGGTTTTTATTATGGATTTTTTTATAAAAGGTGTTCTCTTGGTATAATAGTTAGAAGGAGCTATGCTATATAGGAGGCACAACATGGACGAATGGCAATTTATTAAATCAATTCAGCCCAGTTATTACCGTCAGTCCACACTAATTAAAGGTGTGAGTGATGATGCTGCGGTTTTTAGACCGACAGATAAAGATGTGGTTACCGCTGTAGATACGATGGTGGAAGGGGTTCATTTTTCAAGAAAAACAATGGAGCCTTATCATATCGGGTACCGCGTGCTGGCAGCCAACTTAAGTGATTTAGCTGCGATGGCCAGTACTCCAGCTTTTTATTTAGTTTCTATCGTGATCCCAGAAGGGTGGAGCGAATTGGAATTGAAGGAGCTCTATTCTGGTATGCAGGATTTAGCCTCCTTTTATAAGATGGACCTGATTGGAGGGGACACCGTGTCTGGCAGTGAGCTCTCAATTTCGGTTACAGTGATTGGTTACGTCGAGAAGGAGAAAGCGAGGTATAGATCTCAAGCAGAGCCCGGGGATATTGTATTTGCAACCGGGACCCTTGGAGATTCGAGAGCCGGGTTGGAAGTTCTGTTGAACGGTTTATCTAAAGAAGTAGCTTCAGAGGAATTTTTCATTGAAAGACATCGGACACCGGACCCTCGAGTTTCTTTTGCGCTGGCGCTTGATAAGATTCCAAGAACCGCTCTTAATGACATTAGTGATGGTGTTGCCAATGAAGCAAATGAAATAGCTGAAGCCTCCTGTGTTGATGTACACTTGGATATGGACAAACTTCCCTTTACGTCCGCTATGAAAGAACTCTTTCCAGATACATATAAAGAATGGATGCTTTCCGGAGGAGAAGACTTTGAACTGGTTGGAGCCGTGGAGAAGTCCTGGTGGCCGACAGTCCAACAAATTGCAGAAAAGACGGGAGTAAAGGTAAGCAAGATTGGATCGGTACAGACTATGGAGAGAAAAGAGCCTTGCGTATATTTACATGAAGATGGAAAGAAGAAGGTATTAACGAAATCCGGATACACACATTTAAAGAAAAAGGGTGAGTAGATGGCCGTACATCAATGGAAAAGTTCTTCTCCTGAGGAAACGATGGCTTTTGCTGAGAAGCTGGGTCATCGACTTCGTGCGGGAGATGTATTAACATTAGAAGGAGACTTAGGTGCTGGTAAGACAACTTTTACAAAAGGTCTGGGGATAGGCCTTGGAGTGAAGCGTACCATCAATAGTCCAACTTTTACTATTATGAAAGAATATATGGGACGCCTGCCTTTTTATCATATGGATGTCTATCGTCTTGAAGATAGCGATGAAGATTTAGGTTTTGAAGAGTTTTTTGAAGGGGAGGGCGTATGCGTCGTAGAATGGGCGCATTTCATTGAGGAATTTCTTCCTGAAGAACGGCTGGATATAACCATCTCATACGATAGTGAGTCTAGCCGGACCATTTATCTTAAAGCTGCTTCTGCACATTTTGACGAGGTTTGTAAGGAGATTACGTAATGAATATATTATCAATTGATACTTCTAATTATGTTATGGGAGTAGCAGTCGTAAAAAGCGGCACGGTCGTAGGTGAATATACGACGAACATTAAAAAGAATCACTCGATCCGTCTAATGCCGGCGATTGATCATCTAATGAAGGAAACCAATACTCGACCGGAGGATCTGGACAGAATTGCCGTAGCTCGTGGACCTGGATCCTATACAGGAGTAAGGATAGGTTTAACAACGGCTAAGACGATGGCGTGGGCACTGGATATATCGGTTGTAGGTGTTTCAAGCCTTGAAGCCGCAGCCAGACAAGGTGTATTTTTTGACGGTTATGTATGTCCTTTTTTTGACGCGAGACGGGGCCGTGTGTACACCGGTCTTTATAATAAAAACATGGAAATTGTAAAGCCGGAGACAAATATTTTGATGCAAGACTGGTTAAAAGAAGTACAACATCTGGATAAGCCAATTTTATTCTTGAGTCAGGATGTACACGTCTATGAAGAGATAGTCAAAGACACGTTAGGAGACCAGGCGGTTATCCCGGAAAGCCCTTATAACTTTGCCAGGCCTTCTCTTATTGCTCTGGCAGCACAAATAAAAGAACCTGAGAGTCTTCATGAGCTCGTACCTAATTACCTTCGCCTGCCGGAAGCAGAAGCTAAATGGCTGGCCCAGCAGGAGAAGTAAGATGACTTCTATACGAAAAATGACCTTAGAGGATATTGATGAAGTAATGGAAGTGGAACGTGCTTCCTTTGCTGTACCCTGGACGGAGGGTACGTTTCGGCAGGAAGTTGAGGATAACCCGTACGCGCATTATTATGTGATTGAAAAAGATGATCATGTGGTGGGTTACTGTGGGCTCTGGCTCGTTATTGATGAAGCACACGTTACTAATATCGCCATCCATCCAGAGGCACGCGGGAATAAATTTGGGGAACAGTTATTTAAGCACTCGTGTGACGAAGCAATCCAGCATGGAGCGATTCAGTTATCTTTGGAAGTAAGAGTTTCGAATACGGCTGCGCAGCATATGTACCGGAAATTCGGTTTAGTCCCAGGGGGCATCCGGAAGAGGTATTATACAGATAATGGAGAAGATGCGCTAGTCATGTGGGTGGGATTAAAATGAGTGAAGATCAGTATATCTTAGCTATTGAAACGAGCTGTGATGAGACAGCTGTAGCCATTGTGAAAAATGAAAGAGAGCTCATTACAAACGTAGTGGCCTCTCAAATTGAAAGCCATAAACGTTTTGGCGGCGTAGTTCCTGAAATTGCGTCTCGCCATCATATTGAGCAGATTACAATTACACTTGAGGAAGCTTTGAGCGAAGCAGACCTTACGATAGACCATATGGATGCTATTACAGTCACAGAAGGACCAGGATTAGTGGGCGCGTTGCTGGTAGGGGTAAATGCGGCCAAATCCATCGCGTTTGCCAAACAGAAACCGCTTGTCGGGGTGCACCATATTGCTGGTCATATTTACGCCAATCGTTTGGAGAAGGAATTCGAGTTTCCTTTACTATCTCTTGTCGTTTCCGGAGGTCATACCGAGCTGATTCTTATGAGGGAGCACGGATCCTTTGAGATCATTGGAGAAACACGTGACGATGCAGCAGGCGAAGCTTATGATAAGGTAGCTAGAACATTAAAGCTTCCTTATCCCGGCGGACCAGAAATTGACCGTCTCGCTGCAGAAGGGGAAGAATCGATTGATTTTCCAAGAGCATGGCTTGAAAAAGGGTCTTATGACTTCAGCTTTAGCGGATTGAAATCAGCAGTCATCAATCGTCTCCACAATGCTGAACAAAAAGGAGAAATATTAAGACCGGAAGATGTGGCTGCCAGCTTTCAGGCAAGCGTGGTGGACGTGTTATCCACAAAGGCTTTCCGAGCCGCAGAAGAGTATGGTGTAAAACAGCTAATTGTGGCTGGAGGAGTAGCGGCTAATAAGGGACTTCGCAAAGCACTTGTTGATAAGTTTGAAAAATCTGAAACGGAGCTGTTAATTCCGCCCATGCATTTGTGTACGGACAATGCGGCTATGATTGCTGCCGCAGGAGCCGTGGCTTATAATCAGGGACATCGTTCAGGCTGGGACTTGAATGCCAATCCTGGGTTTGATCTAGAGCAATATGGCGAGCGGAAACGTACAGCTGAAAACTCTCCTTAAGTTCATTAAGGAGAGTTTTTTATGGGGAATTATAAGATAAGTTATGCACAAATGTATATTTATACTGTTGATAAGTTAGAAAGGTTCTATTAATAAAGACAAAGAAAACGGTGCCAAAAATGTGGATAACATTTCGTTTATTTGTGGATAATGTGTATAAACCTGTTGAGAACTATTAAAAACGGTGCACAACTGTTGAAAAATGTGTGGATAAAATGTATTCAATCATACACGCCTATACAAGGGTAATTTGGATAAAAATAGGCACCTCAGGTCATCCAGTTTCTGGATGACCTGAGGTGCCTTTCATTTTCTATTCTTTTAGTTAAGTTATTCGTGGAGAGATTCCCATTCTTCCATCAGCTTTTCCACACGCTGCTGGGTTTGTGTGCTGCTTTCTGTAAGCTCAAGGGAGCGTTCATGGTCTTGATAGACTTCAGGGTCGCATAACAACTCTTCGATTTCTTCAAGTTTAGCTTCCAGTTCTTCAATTTCTTCTTCAATTTCAGCTATCCGGCGGTTTTTCTTGCGCTCTTCCCGTTTCACTGCTTTATCTTCCTGAAAGCTGTTTTTTGCCTGCGGCTCTTTAGTCTGCGGTTCATTTTCCAGCCGTTCAGCTTCTTCTATTTGCTGAAGCTCATACTCTTCCTGCTTTTTATTCACATAATAATCATAGTCACCGAGGAACAGACGAGTTTCTTCCGGCAGCATTTCCACAACGTTTGATGCGATTTTGTTAATAAAGTAACGGTCGTGGGAAACGAACAGCAGGGTACCCGGATAATCAATAAGAGCTGCCTCCAGCACTTCTTTACTGTCTAGATCCAGGTGGTTGGTCGGCTCATCGAGTACAAGGAAATTGGCTTCAAGCATCATCAGTTTCGCTAATGAAAGACGGGCTCTTTCGCCGCCGCTCAAAGCGGAAACCGGCTTCAGCACATCTTCACCTGAGAACAGGAAGTTTCCAAGTACGGTACGAATATCTTTTTCATTTTTAAAAGGATAGTCATCCCAGAGCTCCTGCAGTACATTCTTCTTAGGGTTAAGCTTGGTCTGTTCCTGATCGTAATAGCCAATTTGGACATTGGTTCCAAGCTTGATATCACCTTTAGCGGCTTTTAATTCGCCAAGGATTGTTTTAAGAAGGGTTGTTTTACCAACACCATTGGGCCCAACGAGCGCAACCGAATCCCCGCGGCTTAAGTCGAAAGAGACATTATCAAATACGTAGGACTCTTCATTGTACTTGAAACCAAGGTCTCTCAGCTTCAGAACATCATTACCGCTTTTTTTAGAAATCTGGAAGCTGAATTTCGCCGATTGATTATCATCTTTAGGCTTATCCAGCTTGTCCATCTTCTCAAGCTGCTTCCGCCTGCTTTGTGCTCGCTTACTCGTGGTCGCACGGACGATGTTCTTTTGAATGAAATCTTCCATCCGCTTAATTTCTTCTTGCTGCTTTTCAAAGTGCTTCATTTCAATCTCAAAATCGGCTTCTTTTTTCTTCAAATAGTCACTGTAGTTCCCTGGGTACTTCTTAGAAGATTGAAAGGCGATCTCATAAACGGTGTTTACGATCTTGTCCAGAAAATAACGGTCGTGGGAAACAATGACGACAGCGCCTTTGTAGCCTTGTAAGTATCCTTCCAGCCACGAGAGAGTATCGATGTCCAGGTGGTTGGTTGGCTCATCGAGAATTAGAACATCTGGACTGGTCAATAATAACTTACCAAGAGCGAGACGAGTTTTCTGCCCGCCGCTTAGTGACGTAATCGGTGTGTTCCAGTCAAAATTATGGAAGTTCAATCCATTCAGAACGGATTTAATTTCCGTCTCATATTGATAGCCGCCCGCCGTTTTAAAATACTCCTGCTTCCGGTCATAGCTGGACAGGAGCTGTTGATAGCGCTCGGGGTCATCCATAAGATCTGGGTCAGCCATATCAACTTCCATGGCACGCAGTTCGTCCTCCAGACTCTTCAAATGAGAGAATACCTTCTCCATTTCGTTCCATATTGTTTCCTCGGACTGCAGACCTGTATCCTGAGCCAAGTAGCCGACAGTTGTTTCCTTTGGTTTAAAAATGTCCCCGGAATCATAACTCATTTCACCGGCCATCATCTTCAGCAACGTTGATTTTCCTGTGCCATTTCGGCCGACAATCGCGATGCGATCATTCATTTGTACTTCCAATTTAATATTAGATAAAATCAATTCCGCTCCAAATCGTTTGGTTAATTGATTTAATTGCATGAGAATCATGTCGTTTCACCTCAATGAGATAAGTGTATCGTATCGGGGATTCTTCTAGCAAGGTAATGACCCTGAGTTTGTGAAATCTTTAACGTCTAGCCGTTGATTTTTTGTTAGAATAAGAGTAATGTAACTAACAGTTAGTTTGTGAATTTGTTCGAAAAGGGGAAAGAACATGTCAGAGTTTACACACTTTAATGAACAGGGACGCGCCCGTATGGTGGACATCTCTAATAAAGGAGAAACGGTACGTACGGCAGCGGCCTTCACAAGTGTACAAGTCAACGAAGAAATTTATCATAAAATTACCAATCAGGAAATGGCCAAAGGCGACGTACTCGCGGTGGCGCAAGTGGCAGGCATTATGGCTGCGAAGAAAACATCGGACTGGATTCCCATGTGTCACCCGCTGTCTTTAAGCGGGGTCGATGTTTCGTTCAACTGGGAAACAGGCAATTCTTACACGTTAGAGATTCAAGTGGCTGTCAAAACAAAAGGAAGTACAGGCGTAGAAATGGAAGCGTTAACTGCTGCTTCCGCTACAGCATTGACGGTTTATGATATGTGTAAAGCTCTTGATAAGGGAATGGTTATCGGGCCGACCTATCTAATCGAAAAAACAGGCGGCAAAACCGGTGATTATCAACGAGAGAGCCGGTAAAGGAGGCAGAGTCATGGATTTAGAAGAACATACTAAGATCCCTCAAGCTACAGCAAAGCGATTGCCGTTGTATTACCGCTTTTTAAACAATCTGCACAGCCAGGGAAAAATGCGCGTCTCATCGAAAGAGCTGAGCGAAGCGGTGAAAGTCGATTCCGCTACGATCCGCCGCGATTTTTCCTACTTTGGAGCCCTCGGGAAAAAAGGGTATGGCTATAATGTAGAGTACTTATTATCATTTTTCCGAAAGACGCTTGATCAAGATGAAACCACGAAGGTTGCGTTAATCGGAGTAGGTAATCTGGGGACCGCATTCTTGAATTACAATTTCACAAAAAATAATAATACGAAAATAGAAATTGCCTTTGACGCCAGTCGTGAACGTGTAGGAAGCGAAGTGGGAGGCGTCCGTGTCGAACACATAGACGATTTGGAAGCGAAGATGGGGGACCTGGCTGTTGCCATTCTTACCGTTCCAGCTTCTGAAGCTCAAGGTATTGCGGATCGTCTCGTGGATGCAGGAGTCAGCGCGATTCTGAACTTTACTCCGGCGCGGATTACTGTGCCGTCCCATGTCCGTGTGCACCATATCGACCTCGCTATCGAACTGCAGGCGCTCGTTTATTTTCTAAAACATTATCCTCTGGATGAGGAAGAAGAATAATGAAGAAGAACAGTCCAATGATGATTGGGCTGTTTTTTTGTGGGAGAGAGGGGCCTGGCTGACTAATAAGATAGGCTCAGAGTTCTTCACCCTGAGCCAGATCTAATTAATCGGTAGTTTTTTTCCATTGATCATCGATCAGCATTTTACCTGGCCACGTGTAAGCCATAATGCCGCCATCTACTGTAATATCCTCCCCGGTGATATACGAGCTCTCGTCTGAGGCTAAGAACAGCGCGACATTTGCGATTTCTTTAGGATCACCCAGACGCCCCATCGGAGTGACCCACTTATTGGCTTCACGGAATTCACGGCCCTGCTCCTGTTGTTTCGAACCGGCAAGTTCATCGATCAGCGGTGTTTCAATCGTACCTGGAGCGATAGAGTTCACGCGGATGCCTTCACGTGCATAATCGATGGCCGTGGCTTTCGTGAAGTTCGTAATCCCGCCTTTAGCTGCATTATATCCGGAGCGGTCCAGATCAGCGGCCCTTCCGGACATCGATGACGTATTAATAATCGATCCGCTGCCTTTTTCCAGCATGAGTGGGAGTAAGTATTTGCTTGTTAAGAAAGTACCACGCAGATCCACTGCGATAATTTGGTCGAACAGCTCTACGGGATATTTGTGGACTTTTCCACCTTCTTCGTCAATCCCGGCATTATTGAATAAGACATCTATGGATCCGTATGTTTCTTTTACGTGATTGGCTAAGCTTGTTACGCTTTCTTCTTTTGATACGTCTACATATACAAATTCGGCTTTTCCACCGTTTTCTTTCACTTCATTAACAGTGTTTTGAACTTCATCTTCGTTTACATCCGCACAGACTACCGTCGCACCTTCTTCAGCAAAAAGCTTGACCGTTGTCTGGCCGATTCCTGTAGCAGCCCCTGTTACCACGGCTACTTTTTGATCTAGTCGTCCCATTTTTCGCTAACCTCCTTCAAATCGTTCTTCTACTGCATACCCCCCTTTTTTATAGAAAAAACTCTCCCTATCTCTTTAAAACGCTTCCAACCGGCTGAAAATGTTTTTTTAATTTCTGAAGTGGAATAATCTAAAAGGAGCTTTGAAACGCCTGTGAAAAAGGGTAAGCATACACGTGGAGAAACACGATAATCAGTGATATAGTTATAAAATAATTCGAGTTCCGAAGTAATCAAGAGAGGAGGCATCTGATGAGTAAACTGCCAAATAAATGGCTGGTAGTTGTATCAGTTCTATTCGGTACATTCACAGTCATTCTTAATAACAGTATGTTAAATCCAATCCTTCCGAAGTTTATTGAGATCTTCGACTCCAATGCGGTAGCTGTTGGGTGGATCTTAACCATTTTCATGGTCTCTATGGGAATGACAATGCCGCTGACGGGTTATTTTGGAGACCGTTTTGGCAAGAAAAAAGTGTACGTGACCGGACTTGCCATTTTTATTGCGGGTTCGCTGTCCGGCTTTTTTTCAGAAACATTAGCCATGGTTATCATCTCCCGTGCCATACAGGGGATGGCTGGCGGATTAATGCTTCCTATTGCGATGGCGTTAATCTTTAATTCCTTCCCTAGACATGAGCGTGGTCTGGCTGTGGGGGTATATGGCATCGCTGCGATGGTCGCACCAGCGATCGGACCAACGATCGGTGGCTTCTTAATTCAATACCTTGAATGGCCCTGGCTGTTTGCGTTTAACATCCCATTCGGATTAACAGGATTAATACTATCTTCTAAATTCCTGGAACGAACAGAAACGCATCCCGAGAAGAAATTCGATTTAGTTGGATTCTTAATCATCACTTCGGGCATTGGCGCGGTTCTGTTTGCCCTGGGGCGGGGACGAACCGTCGAAAATCTATTCGATCCTCTAAATATAACTTTGATTGTCGGGGGACTGGTTGCCGTTGTTTTATTCGTATTCTATGAAAACCGCCAGGACGATCCGTTACTGAACTTATCTGTTTTCAAAGTACCTACGTATTCGGTATCTATCATTGTAACGAGTGCAGCTTCCATTGGGTTGTTTTCAGGTATATTCCTGCTGCCTTTACTCATTCAAAACGTTTATGGAATGAGTGCGGTCATGACCGGACTGCTCTTCCTGCCGGCAGCGGCTGCGAGCGGTGTCTTCATGTCTCTTGGGGGACGGCTGCTCGATAAAAAAGGACCCAAGTACGTCGTGCCACCGGGTCTCACGATTATGGCACTTGCGACACTTGGATTAAGTTTTCTGCAGCTAGGTACGCCTTACTGGCTGATTCTTGCGTTGAACACAGTCCGAGGCATGGGTATGGGAATGAGCAATATGCCAGCGACGACTTCCGGTATGAACTCGATTCCGGAGCCGCTCGTAGCGCAAGGGTCTGCAATGAACAACATTATCCGGCAGATTTCTTCTTCCTTAGGTATCGTGTTCTTTTCCATTTATTATGAAGTGAGACGCGCTCAGGTGTCGGCAGCTCCTGACATTGATATGCAGGCGGCTACCTTGCAGACACTGAATGAAGCTTTTCTCGTATCTGCGATCGTGCTGCTGATTGCCCTGCCATTTTCCTTTATCTTAAAAGGGGTGCAGGACGATAAAAGTACAGATCAGCAGGAAAAAGAAGCCTAATAAAAACGCAGGGATAAGACAATGAAGTCTTATCCCTGCGTTTTTTGATTCCAATCTTTTCGTAATAGTCCGTACAGCAGCATATCGTAGGCCCGTCCATCACGGAGAATAAACTCCCGGTGTGAACCTTCGTGTACGAAGCCAAGCTTTTCATATAAACGGCGGGCCGCGGTATTGTATTCAAAAACGGTAAGCTGCAATCGATGCAAGTTAAGCTCGTGGAAGGCAAACTGGATTAAAAGCTCCATGGCCTCTGTTCCATAGCCCTTACCGTACATATCCGGGTCACCGATTCCAATAGTCAGCCAGGCATTCTGCTGGGTCCAGAGAATGCCGTCAAGCTCGACAAACCCGATAAACTGATCAGCTTCCTTAATCGCAAAGAGGAAATGGCTGTCGTGCTCGTGCGCTTCGTCCCGCCATTTCCGCAAGTCTTCCGCTCGTTTCGGCTTTGCAGGAAGGGCATCCAGATGCCTCGCGTAATCGGTTGTATTGTACCATTTCGTCATGTGATCAATATCATGATCGTCGAGCAGTGTCAGCCTGACACGTTCGCCAGCAAGTAAAGGTTCCAACGCCATTCCCTCCTTAGGCTTCATCATTTATTATTCGACTTGTTCATACGAACATGCAGATTATACAAACGGATCGCCACGATGAAATTTACTGTAGCGACACCCGATAGGACAATCGTGGTAACGTTCCAAATCGTTTCCACTGCGGCCTGGGAAGCGAGAAACATAAATGCGATTCCCACACCGAAGTAAAGCACAGCCATAAGCAGTGGTGAAGTCCTCATATTATAAAAATCCTCCAATAAAGATGGTTTCCAATTGTTCCTGCATTCGCCGGATATCTTCCTCATCCACAAAGTATTGTGTAATGACAACAAACGAGTTCATGGCCATATGAGCAATGATTGGGGTAATAATTCGTTTAGTTTTCACATATAGGAAGGCGAATACGACTCCCATGGAGAAGTAAACAAGCATGTGCTTAAAATCAAAGTGAAAGGCACCGAATACCAGCGCAGAGACTAAGACGGCAAGCAGGAAATTCGTCCGCTTATAGATCGAACCAAAAATCACCTTCCGGAAAATGATTTCTTCAGTAATCGGAGCGAATAATACAGGGAGCAGAATAAACAATGGAGATTCACGGGCAATCTCCATAAGCCCCATCGTATTTTCTGAGCCAGGCGCAATCCCGAATAATTCTCTTTCAATAATAGCGGCAGTACCCTGGGCCAGTAAGGCTAAGAAGACCCCGAGGATGGACCACAGGACGATACCACCCGGTCCTGCCTTATCTTCCCGCATCGCGGTTTCTTTCATATCAGGTTTAAGCAGAACGATGATAATGATCGTTGCGGCTAAAAAGCTCAGCACGGACCAGATCGCAATCGCATCATAATTGCTGACGCCAAACAGCTTGACGATCGGTACACCAATTAAGGCAGAGAGCTGAGCGGCGACGTACGTTAAAATAATATACCAATAGCGATTTGGCATAGGTGAACGACTCCTTTTATCTATATATATGATGAAAGTTCATGCATGCGATATTCAACAAAGCTTACGCCTTAAAATATCTCACAATTCATACTTTATGTATTTTATCATAGTTTCAAAACCATCCCTAAGGATAAAGGGTTATCGTACATAATTTGTCGAAAAAAGATGTGAAAATTTTCTAGGTTTTCTACTTGAAAAATGAAAGTGAATTGATTATGATAAGAATTGTGTTAGCACTCATGTATCACGAGTGCTAATAAACGACAAAAATTGAAATCAACCTTATCAAGGAGGGTGTCCTAATTGTTAAAGCCACTTGGTGATCGTATTGTTATTGAACTAATCGAAGAAGAACAGACTACTGCGAGCGGTATCGTACTTCCGGATTCTGCGAAGGAAAAGCCGCAAGAAGGTAAAGTCATTGCTGTCGGTACAGGCCGCATCACGGATAACGGAGAGAAAATTGCTCTTGAAGTCGCACAAGGCGACCGTGTGATTTACTCGAAGTTTGCCGGTACTGAAGTTAAGTATGAAGGCAATGAATACTTGATTCTGCGCGAATCAGATGTACTAGCTGTTATTCAATAATTACAACCATCTCATACTTATAGATGAAGAATCGGTACGATTTTAATAAGGAGGGCATTTTTAATGGCTAAAGAAATTAAGTTTAGTGAAGACGCACGCCGCGCGATGCTTCGCGGAGTAGATACATTAGCAGATGCTGTAAAAGTAACACTGGGACCAAAAGGACGTAACGTTGTTCTAGATAAGAAATTCGGTTCCCCACTAATTACAAACGATGGTGTAACCATTGCTAAAGAAATCGAACTTCAGGATCACTTCGAAAACATGGGCGCTCAGCTTGTGTCCGAAGTAGCTTCCAAAACAAACGATGTTGCCGGTGACGGTACAACAACTGCAACGGTTCTAGCGCAAGCGATGATCCGTGAAGGTCTGAAAAACGTAACATCCGGTGCGAACCCAGTAGGCATTCGCCGCGGAATTGAAAAAGCAACAGAAATCGCTACTCAAGAACTACGCAAGATCTCTAAGCCAATTGAAGGCCGTGAGTCCATTTCTCAGGTTGCTTCCATCTCAGCATCCGATAACGAAGTCGGCCAGCTGATTGCTGAAGCGATGGAGCGCGTAGGAAACGACGGCGTTATTACTATTGAAGAATCTAAAGGTTTCAACACAGAACTAGAAGTGGTTGAAGGTATGCAGTTCGACCGCGGCTATGCTTCTCCATACATGGTTACAGACCAGGATAAAATGGAAGCGGTTCTTGAAGATCCTTACATTTTAATTACTGATAAGAAAATCAACAACATCCAGGAAGTACTTCCTGTACTTGAGCAAGTGGTACAGCAGTCCAAGCCATTGCTACTGATCTCTGAAGACGTAGAAGGTGAAGCACTTGCTACACTTGTTGTGAACAAACTGCGCGGTACATTCAACGCTGTATCCGTAAAAGCACCTGGATTTGGTGATCGTCGTAAAGCTATGCTTGAAGACATCGCAACTCTAACAGGTGGCCAAGTTATCACAGAAGATCTGGGTCTTGAACTGAAGAATACAACAATTGATCAGCTTGGACGTGCGTCCAAAGCGGTCATCACGAAAGAAAATACAACAATCGTTGAAGGGAACGGAGATCCACAGCAAATCGCTTCCCGCGTAGCTCAAGTCCGTGCCCAGGCAGAAGAATCTACTTCTGAATTCGATAAAGAAAAACTACAAGAGCGTCTTGCGAAACTAGCAGGCGGCGTAGCTGTTATCAAAGTCGGCGCAGCTACAGAAACAGAATTGAAAGAGCGTAAACTACGCATCGAAGACGCCCTGAACTCTACAAGAGCAGCTGTAGAAGAAGGAATCGTTGCCGGTGGTGGTACAGCTCTAGTAAATATCATCAACTCTGTTGAAGGACTTGGCTTAGTTGACGACGAAGCAACTGGCGCAAGCATCGTACTTCGTGCTCTTGAAGAGCCTGTACGTCAAATCGTCCACAACGCTGGTCTTGAAGGATCCATCATTGTCGAGCGTCTGAAAGGCGAAGAAGTCGGCGTAGGATTCGATGCAGCTACCGGCCAGTGGGTTAACATGGTTGAAAAAGGTATCGTAGACCCTACGAAAGTAACACGTTCTGCACTTCAAAACGCAGCTTCCGTAGCCGCTATGTTCTTGACTACTGAAGCCGTAGTCGCTGATCTTCCTGAGGAAGACAACGGCGGTGGCGGCGGTATGCCAGACATGGGTGGCATGGGCGGAATGGGCGGCATGATGTAATCATGCCCCCACAGCCCTTGATATCAAGGGTTTAGCTTCACCCTGAGAGTCAAAATGACATACTTTTGACATACCTGGCGGGGAAAACACTATAAATCTAATGAGCCTCTCATAAGTTCACTGAACTTTTGGGAGGCTTTTTCTTCCATGTTTTCAGTTATATGTGCGTATATATTCATGGTTGTGTTTATATCACCATGACCTAATCGCTGCTGAATTTCTTTAATTCCTACTCCAGCTTCAATTAATAGAGATGTGTGCGTGTGTCGTAAGGAGTGAGGGGTAAGTTCCTTATCGATACCACTAATCTTTAGTAGGCGTCTCATATGGGTATTTACGGTCTTTAAGAATTCAGGGTATCCAAGGTTCTTAACTTCCTTAGCAAAAACAAAATCCAATTGAGTATATTTCGTTCTTCATTTTTTCAATGAGATCATCCTGGTGTTCCTTGTGTTTTTTGAGGACCTCCATAACTCCAACGTCCATTTTTAGCGTTCTAATCGATCCTTTAGTTTTGGGAGTCAGTAATTGATAATCTTTTGTTCTATTGTTGGGATTGTAATACGTTTTTGTTACTCTTAAGGTTTTTTTATACATATCTATATCCGACCATTTTAAGGCGATCAGTTCACCTACCCGTAACCCACTATAAGCAAGTGTCAGAAACATGGGGTAGTCTTTATCAATGCCACTTTCCTTGGCAGCATTAAGAAAACGAATAAGTTCTTCTTTTTCCATAAATTTAATTTCACCTTTACTGCTTTCTACCTCCTCAACGGTTTCCACTTTACGTGGAATTTTTGCAAAATCGCAAGGACTGTCCTTAATGATGTTAAACTCCACAGCTTTTCTAAAAACCATTCTACCTGTTGCATGAATGCCATCCAAAGTATTAAACGCATAGCCTGCACTATGCAGCGAAGCAAGCATGGCTTGATACTGTTTACGCGTGATATTTTTTATTTTTTTATTTCCAAAAAATCTATTTAAGTGATCCAAGTTATGCTTCCGATTTCTCACTGAACTAATTTTAGCGGTTTCACTATAAGTTCCGATCCATTCTGCAGTAAATTCTTGAAAAGTAATGTTCTGTTCCTGAACATATGTGTTTTCAAATACTTCTTTTTCTACTTCAACCGCAGCCATTTGAGCTTCTTTTTTTGCCTTAAAGCCCCCTTTAGATGTGAATTTCTTTCGGCCTGTAGTTGGATCAATACCTGTATATATTTGAAAGTACCAGCTACTTCCTCTTTTTCGGTAATTAGCCATAATTATCCCTCCTTTTTTATATTAATAAATTTAGAGTTAACGGACGGTACAATTCGACTTTTAATTTTCTCTAAGCGTTCAACACAAACATTCTTTGGGATCACAAAATCTCGTGACAACTGGTCAACAATTGTTGGGTTAGCGATGTTATATTCATTAATCATATGAATAGGAAGTGAAGCGTAAAGAGTGAAATGCCGGGCGTCTCTTTCCTGAAGTTCGTAAAAAGAGTAAGGCATGATAGATTGACGACCTGCATGCCTTACAGCGTGGCATAGCTCATGAAAAAATTGTTCTCGTGGTTGTATATACGGTAGACGACTATCCAAGACAATTTCCTGAAACTTCCCTACTTTCATGTAACTAGCTTGAGTAGGTCTAGAAGTGACAAAAATTTGTGACTCTGTTCCAATGCTATATACATTTAGATCATTCGGTTCTGTAAATTTGTGTTTTTTATACCACTGAGTTATTAGGTCTTCTAGAATTGTGGTTGTGTAGTAAGGAAACCTCAAACTAATCACCATCCTTACAAGCATTATACGAACGTGTGTTCCGTTAATCAACAACTGGTTACAAAAAAATGGGATAAAAAGTAGGGGTAATCGTAAATGGGAATTTAGATTTTTTATTTCAAAAAACCTTAAGTATTGGAATTCATCTCCAAACAGAAGAGGTGGCTATTGATCAATTAAAGAGTTATTTGGTTGAGGTGGGCGAACACCTAAAACCTTCTAGTCTTGGACATGAGGTTCGTTTCCTTCGATCTTTTTTTCAAGTGACTACATGAATAGGACGTTACCAACGAAAATCCCGCGATTAATTTAAAAGAACATTAAGTTGGTAAAAGAATCCCTAAGTTCCTATCAGATGGAAATTGAACAATTTAGAGAACCATACTTAACATACATGAAAACGGCTCTATTCGAATTTTTTATTCAATTGCGTGTGGTATCCGGAAGTTAGTAAATCTGAATTGCGAGGATATCAATTTTTTAGCAAGTACGGTTATTTTAAAGCGAAAAGGAGATACCACTATCTTTATATGAGTTATAAAAACCGGGACGCTTTATTATCATGATGTCCGGAATAAAAAGAATAGTGTACAAGACGGATAAATACTTGAATTTAGACAGGATTAAGGAAGGTAAAGTGGCTAAAGTATCCTTCGACTCTCACTATTGTTTAAATAAGTATAGGGCTATATTGCCTCAATTGATTTATTATAATAGAATTAGACATATTACTCGATTATTTTATTAGGAGGATGAAAATGGACGATTTAACAATAAACAAAAATCCAGGTTTTTCAGCAAGAAGTAAAGTAGCATTTGTAAAATTAAGAGGATCAGAAAGAAAAATTGTAGAATTTATTGAAAAGCATCAAGATGAAATAATCCATCTATCAATTACTGAAGTAGCTGAAAGAAGCGAAACCAGTGAGTCTTCGGTTGTTCGTTTATGTAAGAGGCTTGGTTATAAAGGTTTCCAAGACTTAAAAATTAATTTAGCTAGAGAAGTAATTAAACCAGAGAAGCAGATACATGAAGTTATTGAAAAAGATGATGATGTTATTTTAATTAAAAGAAAAATTTTCCAGTCAAATATTCAAGCTTTATATGACTCTGTAGAAGTATGCGATAATGAGGAACTTATTCGTGCTGTTGATGCTATTTCAAAGGCTGAATTTATTGAATTTTACGGTTCAGGAGGGTCAGGAACAGTTGCATTAGACGCTCAACATAAATTGTTAAAACTTGGAATAAAGTCTTTTGCTTACAATGATTCAACTCTACAAGCAATGTCTGCCAGCGTTTTAAACGAGAAAGATGTAGTTATTGCCATATCTCATACAGGGTCAAGCAAAGAAGTTTTAAATGCTATAAAGTTAGCAAAAGACGCTGGCGCTACTGTTATATGTATTACTAATTCTTCAAAGTCACCTATCACTAAGGTATCTGATATAGTGCTTCAAACTGCATCTAAAGAAACGCTATTTCGTACAGATGCAATTTCCTCAAGAATTGCTCAATTAACGATCATAGATATCCTTGTAGCTTCAATTGCAAACACTAAATACGATTATTACCTTAACAATTTACAGAATACAAGAAAATCTACGATTGATAAAAAGCTTTAGTGGTTATATGAAGGAAATATTCATTTTTTTTACAAAAATGTTGAAGGAAATTACCACCATATGTTACGATACCTTTAACAGATTAGTTATCTGAAATTTCAAACTAGGCACGTTTTTTAGACCTTTTTATGAAAGCGTTGCCAAAAAGGGGAGGAAACCTTGAAGAATTATTTTTTTGCAATTTCAATCGTATTTTTTCTAATGTTTTTGGTAGCCTGTGGAAATAGTGAGGATGCTAGTAGTTCAGAAGGTGAGGGATCAGAGGGTAATGAAGAAACGGTCAGTTTTAATTTATCAACTCCAGATCCTGAAGAAGCAAATGTAACAGTGGCCGCAAAAGAATTCGCCAAGGTTGTGGAAGAAAAAAGTGAAGGATCTATTGAAATAAAAGTCCATCCAAATGGAACGTTGTATGGTGGCGATCCATCAGCAGCTGTAAAACAACTAGGGTCGGGAAGTCTTGATATGTTGGTTTTATCAACTTCTTTATATGCCAACTTTGAGCCAAGGTTTAGTGCAATTAGTGTTCCATACTTATTTGATGATACCGAACAGTTTGTATCTTTTTTGAACGGAGATTTAGGTGAAGAGTTGTTAGGGTCAGTATCTGAACTTGATATTAAAGGACTCGGTTATTGGACTCGTGATTTTAGACAAATAACAAATTCTCAACGTCCAATAGAAGAGCCTGAAGATTTAGACGGTCTTAAATTGAGAGTTCCAAACAACCCGCTATGGGTTGAATTTTTCAAAGGAGCCGGTACTGCAACTACTCCAATGGATTTTGGAGAAGTATATAATGCGCTCCAATTAGGAACAATTGATGGCCAAGAAAATCCTCTAGGAGTGATTTCTTCAGCTAAAATGTATGAGGTACAAGAATATTTAACTATTTCTAATCATATGGCAGATGGGTGGCTAGTTGGAATAAACCAAAGTAAATATGACCAATTAAGTGATGATCAAAAACAAATTTTAGAGGAAGCAACAAAAGAAACACAAGGGTGGTCATTAGATTATAACCAAGAGCAGGCTGAATCTATAATCGAAAACCTTGAAAAAGAAGGAATGAAGGTTAATAGTTTAACTGAAGAACAACAACAAAAGTTCATTGAACTTTCACAAGAGGCTTATCCAGCCTTTAAAGAGGTTGTGGAAGATGAAGAATTCTTTGAGAAAGTACTGAAATCTGTAGGGAAAGACTGATTTATCTTAAATGGCGGCCTTGAAATATATAGGCCGCCTCATAACTAGAAGGAGACAAATCATGAAAAAGAGAAAATTAAGTAAGTTGGATAAGCTTTTTCATATTTTTAATAAAATAACTTTTATTTTTGCGATATTAACCTCAGCATCAATTTTTATTGTTGTTATATGGCAAATCGTAGGAAGATTGATAGGGCACCCAGCTCCATGGACAGAAGAACTAACTCGATTCATTTTTATTTGGATGATATTTTTAGGGATTGGGATTGGATTTAGAAAAGTTGAATCTGCTAGAGTTACAGTTTTCCTGAAAATATTACCTAAATTTATACAAAAGATTTCGGTGTGGATTTACTCAATTGCTACCATTTCATTTTTTACCTTCATGGTTGTATATGGAGTGGAATTCATGTCGCAACAAATATCTACAAACGAAACAAGTTCTGTTGTTTCATTACCTATGTGGCTCATGGGGATGTCTGTTCCAAGTGCAGGTGCAATAGGTATCATTAATGTAGTTCAGTCTCTAGTTTATGACCGAGAGCTAATATAGGAGGTACCCCAAGTTATGTCTATATTCCTACTAGTAATGTTTTTCCTTCTAATTTTCATAGGAGTTCCAATAGCTATATCTCTCGGGCTCTCCGTAGTAACGACGATAGTATTATTTACTGATGTACCAGTTAGTATTGTTATTCAATCTATGTATAGTTCCATGAATAGCTTTATTATGGTAGCAGTTCCTCTATTTATCCTTGCCGGAATTATTATGGATGAGGGTGGTATAGCTGAGCGGATTTTTGACTTTGCGAAGAGTATTGTAGGCTGGATAACAGGTGGATTAGGGCACGTTAATATATTTGCAAGTCTTATCTTTGCAGGAATGGCTGGATCCTCGGTAGCAGATATCGCAAGTACTGGGAGAATAACTATAAATGCAATGAAACGTGATAATTATCCCTTAAAATATGCTGCGTCGCTTACACTTATCACTTCAATATTAGCTACTATTGTCCCACCTAGCATTTTAATGATTGTAGCTGCCTCTACTGCGGGGGTATCTATTAGCGCTGCATTAATAGGTGGACTTGTTCCAGGGGCTATCATTGCGGTTATCTTTATGGTTTATAATTATCTTTATAGTAAAAAGCATGGACTTGGTACAATTCAAAAATTTGAATGGAAAAATGTAAAAAAAGAGTTTATTCGGGCTTTCCCGGCGCTTCTTGCGCCTATTATACTAATCGGAGGTATTCTAAGTGGGTATTTCACCCCTACTGAAGCCGCAGCGATAGCCGTTTTATATACTTTACTTATAGCTATGTTTGTGTATAAAGGTTTGCCTTTTAGAAAACTTCCTAACATCTTTCTTAGAACAGTAAACCTTACAGGGACCATTTTATTCATAGCAGTTGCGGCAATGCCAGCAGGATGGGTGTTTGAATATGATGGACTACCAACTAGATTGGCGAGTTTCATCAGTGGATTGAGTGACAGTTCTCTAGTGATTATGCTTCTACTCTTTGTTTTTTTAATTATTGTTGGAATGTTTATGGATGCAACAGCCGCAATATTTATCTTAGTTCCAATATTAATGCCAACGGTTATGGTAGCTGGGATTGATCCTGTATTTTTTGTCATTTTCATGGTTATATCTCTTTCAATTGGCTTAATCACACCACCTATCGGTGTTTGTCTATATGCTGCTTGTAACATTACAGGTTTAAAAATAGAAGAATTAAGTAAGGCAACATTACCTTGGTTAGGAATTACCTTTGGAACATTAATACTATTTGTGTTGTTTCCAGAGGTGATTATGACTCCACTTAGTTGGCTAGGATTCTAAATTAAAAAAGAAAATTATTTTCTTTTTTTTAAATTATTTATGGAGGAAATCACCACCATTCAAAGAAGAAAGTATATTGAAAAGGATGGATGTATAATGAAAGCTGCAGTATTTCACGGTCCTAATGACCTGAGAATGGAAGAGGTTAAAAAACCAGTAATTAACGAACATGAAATTTTAATGAGAGTTAATGTAAGTGCAATTTGTGGAACGGACGTTCGTATTTATGAGGGAAAGAAAACTAAAGGAGTGAGAACCCCTTCGATTATTGGACATGAGCTCGTGGGCACAATTGCAGAAAAGGGATCTGAAGTTTCGGGTTTTACTGTCGGAGAAAGAGTGGGAGTCATTCCTGTTATACCCTGCGGTCGTTGCTATTACTGTATGAATGGTCGGGAAAATGTTTGTGCAAATCGAACAGCAATTGGTTATGAATTTGATGGGGGTTTTGCTGAATACGTAAAAATACCGAAAATTGCTTTGCAATCTGGAAACTTAGTTAAGTTACCAGATAATGTATCACTTGAAGAAGCAGTTATAACGGAACCTCTTGCTTGTTGTTTGAATGGTCAACGCAAAGCTAACGTCAAAACGGGAGACACAGTCGTTGTTATTGGAGGTGGTCCAATTGGCCTTATGCATGTACAGTTAGCAAAAATAGCTGGAGCAAAAAACGTAATATTAAGTGAACCCATTGTTCATAGAAGAGAAAAAGCATTGTTAGCAGGTGCAAATTTTACAGTTAATCCAGAAACGGACTCACTAGAAACAGTAGTATTAGATAATACCGACAATTTAGGTGCTGATGTAGTAATCATGGCAATTGGCGTTCCGGCTCTAGTGAATTCTTGTGCGAAATTATTAAAGAAGGGAGGGACATTAAACTTGTTTGCTGGTTTTACTAAGGGTGTATTGGGTGAAATTGACCCGAATGTTATTCATTACAATGAAATCACTTTGAATGGAACGTCAGCTCTAACGCGATCCGATTATTATAATTCACTTTCTCTAATTGCTTCAGGACAAATCAATACAGAAGTATTAACGACCACAGGTTATAAATTAGAAGATATTCAAAAAGCAATATTGGATGTCCGAAATGGTAACGGTATGAAATCCGTTATTAATATATAATAAAGGAGAGAACACAATGGGACTATTAGGTAAGGAAATTAGAATGAATCGTTTAATCAATCAGGATTCTGGTAAGTTGTTAGCAGTAGCTGTGGATCAAGCAATGGCTAGAGGTGTTTTTGATGAGTTAATGCCTATTGACAGGAAAGTAAATGAAATTATTGCTGGTGAGCCTGATGCAATAACTATGCATAAAGGAATTGCTGATACATGCTTCAGAAAGCATGCAGGAAAAGCAGGATTGATTCTAAAAGCTTCTACTTTCTCTCCTTGGCAACCTAATTACGATACATGGGTTACAGAGGTAGAGGAAGCAATAAGGTTAGGTGCTGATGCTGTTTCTATGGGATGTATTGTAGGAGGAGATGATCAGCCTGAGCAATTACGTAATTTAGGAATCATTTCTGGTCAAGCTTCAAAACATGGACTACCTTCAATTGCTCATATTTATCCAAGAGGGAATCAAATTCCTGAGGATGAAAAAAATGATTGGAGACATGTGGCTTATGCAGTCCGTGCTGGTGCAGAGCTAGGTATTGATATCGTTAAGACAAAATATACGGGGGATCCAGAATCTTTTCATAAAGTTGTATCTTCTACTCCAGGTAAAGTTGTTGTTGCAGGAGGAGATATAGGAAATAATGTAGAGGACTATTTCCAAATGGTGCATGATGTGATTGAAGCAGGAGGGGATGGAATTACGTTTGGTCGGATCGTTTGGAATAACAATAATCCAACAGCAATTGTGAAAGCATTCAGAAACATCATTCACGAAAAAGGAACAGTAAAAGAAACTATTGAACTTTACAATGAACTAATTAATCAACCAGCAAACTTTTAAAATAACTAACCTATAAATTATTAGGGTGGTGTGTTTATGTCTCATGTGATTGGAATAGATATAGGGACAAGTGGAATTAAAGTAGGAGGAATGAATGCAAATGGGGAGCTAGGGTTTATTGAGTATGAACCCTACCCTCTTCACCACCCCAAAAAGGGATGGGTTGAAATTGACTTAGAAGATATATGGGGAAGAACCAAAGAATTGCTACTGAAAGTTATGAAGAAAATACATAAAGATGGGTGTATTGAAGCTATCTCTCTATCTTCCTTTTGCAACTCTTCCGTTTTTCTAGATAAGGACGGTGAACCGCTCTATCCAGGGATTATGTATTTGGATCAAAGAAGCAAAGAAGAATCAGAATGGATTAAAGAGGTCGTTCCAGAAGATAAAATCTTTGAAATTACTAAAAACAGATTAGAACAGGGTATGTATTCAATTACATCACATTTATGGTTCAAAAACCATCAATCTACTAAATATAAACAAACATATAAGTGGGGGAATTTATCCACTTATATATTGAATAAACTTACAGGTAGTTTCGTCATGGATTGGACCCAGTCCTCTTTTTCCGGAATGTATGACGTTGAAAAATATGAATGGTCCAAAGAAATCTGTGATGAAGTTGGAATAGATATGGAAAAACTCCCTGAGGTGGTTGATCCATGTTCGATAATAGGTTATTTAAATTGTTCGGATATTCCAGTAAGTGGAGTGCCTGTAATAGCAGGAGGCGCAGATACAGCTTGCTCTACATTGGCTTTAGGCATTCAACCAGGGGGAGTTTTTGAATCAGTTGGAACTTCTAATGTGCTGACCGCATGCACCGAAGACCTTTCTCTACTAGATAAGAGGTTCTTAAATAGATGTCATATTATTAAAAATCAATGGTTATCACATGGTGCTATGTCTTTTCCTGGCGCTGCTATTGAATGGTTTTACAAAGAATTCCTTAAGGAAGAAAATGACTCTAAACAAATTCTTGAAAGCCTTCCGATGAGATCGAAAGTTGGTTCTAATGGAGTGTTTTTCCTTCCTTATATGCAAGGAGAAAGATCACCGATATGGGACCCTAATTCCAGGGGGACTTTTGTAGGTATATCTTTGAATACAACTAAAGCGGATATGCTCAGAGCTATTTTAGAAGGTTGTTCTTTTGGAATAAGACAAATTCATGACATCTTTACAGAAACTTATAAATTTAAATATGAAAAACTTCAATCAATAGGAGGCGGTTCGAAGAATCAAACTTGGGCACAGATAAAATCTACTATTTTAAATAAAAATATTGAAATCAAAAGCGTTTCTGAGACAGGAGTTTACGGGGCATGTTTAATCGCAGGGACTTCTGTTGGTTATTATAAATCATTAGAAGAAGCGTCCTCTCTTATAGAAAATAAAACAACTCAGCTCATCAAGCCCAATTTAGATGAATTGAACACTTATAGTGATCATTATAAGGTTTTTAATGAATTGTACCCATCTTTAAAACAATTTTTCGCTAAGAGTATGGAACTCTAAAATCGATTC
Source organism: Halobacillus sp. K22 (assembly GCF_052246795.1). NCBI lineage: Bacteria > Bacillati > Bacillota > Bacilli > Caryophanales > Bacillaceae > Halobacillus > Halobacillus sp. K22. Next base: position 24,460 of record NZ_JBQQCN010000028.1, read on the forward strand.
AAAAAGAATTGAGAATATAATACAAGATAAGTCACTTGATTCTATATAAAGGATTGTTCAATTTTATTTTAATTTCATATAGCGGTGTAAAAGTATTGCCGCGGACGAGGGAATAAGTTCATTAAAATTTCACATTGGGGGATTAATTAAATTGACTCGTAGTTGTAGTAACGATGTTAAAATTTTTTCATTAAATTCAAATAGAAGTCTAGCTGAGGAAATTGTGAATATCTTAGGGTTTGAACTTGGAAGAAGTTCAGTTACCAAATTTAGTGATGGGGAAACGCAAATAAATATAGAAGAAAGTGTTAGAGGAAGTGATGTCTACTTAATTCAGTCCACTTCCGATCCGGTTAATGAGAACACTATGGAACTCTTAATTATGGTTGATGCTTTAAAAAGAGCCTCAGCTAAAACTATAAATGTTGTCGTACCTTACTATGGATATGCAAGGCAAGACCGTAAAGCGCGAGCACGTGAACCTATAACTGCTAAATTAATTGCAAACCTGTTAGAAGTATCTGGCGTTAACAGGGTTTTATCTATAGACCTTCATGCACCCCAAATTCAAGGATTTTTTGATATCCCTGTCGATCAACTATTAGGAGTTCCTATTCTGTCATCTTATTTTGAAGAAAAGGGACTAGAAGATATAGTAGTTGTTGCTCCAGACAATGGTGGTGTAACGAAAGCCAGGAAAATGGCAAGTAAACTTAACGTCCCAATAGCTTTCGTAGATAAACGAAGGCCATCCCCTAACGTGGTTGAAATGATGAATATTATCGGAGATGTTGAAGGTAAGAATGCAATTATTATTGACGATTTGATAGACACAGCAGGGACTATTACACAAGCGGCTAATCTTTTAATTCAAAAAGGAGCAAAATCAGTATGCGCGTGTTGCACTCATCCCGTTTTATCTGGTCCTGCTATTAAAAGAATTAAAGATTCTACCATAAATGAATTAGTAGTAACTAATACTATTCCGTTGCCGTTGGATAAGGACATCGATAATATTACTGTATTATCAGTAGCGCCACTATTAGCTGAAGCTATTGAAAGAATACAAAGTGAAAAATCAGTTAGCGTGTTGTTTGATTAAATTATATACATTCAACCAAATGATTTTAAAGGATACTAGTTCATAATATACCCGCCCGTGTTTTACTAAATAAAAGAGAGTTTGGTATTGTTCTTTTCAAACACGTCGAATAATCTTCATCCTTACTCGTGGATCAGACGACAAAAAGATTAGCAATAATGAATAGAAACCTTGACGGTAGAAATCCATAACCCATCCTATAGGAGTGAACTTTCCCTACTTAAATGGCGGATATTAGGTTCAACAGATCTTGAAACCTCTGAATTTGCTTGTAATATCCTCATTAATTTCTTATTTATCCCAAAGCTAATTAATGTTTAAAAGTTTACTTAAATAATGCTTTTGAATAGGAGGCCAAAATGTGAAAGTAGTTATAGCCTCAGACTCCTTTAAAGGATCTGCTTCTGCAAAGAAAGTATGTGAATCTGTGAAAACTGGAATTCTAAATGTGATTCCCGGAGCACAGGTAACTTCTTTACCTCTAGCAGATGGTGGAGAAGGAACTATGGAAAACTTCGTTTATTCCTCGAATGGAAAAGTAATTAATGTAACAGTTACTGACCCTATTGGTAGGGCAGTGAGTGCAGCTTATGGGGTTATGGGGGATGGGGAGACAGTAGTTATTGAAATGGCCCAGGCATCCGGTCTTCCATTACTTGAAAAAGAAGAAAGAGATCCGATGAATGCTACAAGCTATGGAACAGGTGAATTAATTAAGCATGCATTGGATGCAGGGTTTCGTAAGTTCATCGTAGGGCTGGGTGGAAGTGCAACAAACGATGCTGGTGTGGGAATGCTTAGGGCACTGGGGGCTGAATTTTTTGATATAAATAAAGATAGACTTCCTGATGGTGGATTTCATCTAAAGCGTTTGGCTACTATTGAAGAAAGCAATATAGACAGACGTATCAAAGATTCATCTTTTGTTATTGCAAGTGATGTAACCAATCCTCTTTGTGGTCCACGAGGAGCATCGGTTATTTACGGTCCCCAAAAAGGAGCTAGTAAAGAAATGGTTGAAGAGCTGGACCTTTCCTTGAACCATTTCGCAAAAGTCGTGTTGAAAAATAAAAAGATAGATATGCGGAAACTGGAGGGGGGCGGAGCTGCAGGGGGAATGGGCGCTGCATTATTAGCTTTTATGGGTGCCGAATTTAAATCGGGAATTAACTTAATGATGAAAGAGATTCATTTTGAAGAAGCCATTATAGATGCTGACCTAGTGATTACCGGGGAAGGGAAACTTGATGATCAAACATTATCAGGGAAAGTCATAGATGGAGTTGTCAAGCTTACTAGCAAATTTAATGTTCCAGTCATTGCTTTGTGTGGACGAATGAACATTGAAGCAGAGAATCTTAATAATCTAGGGTTATTATCCGCATTTTCTATCGTTCCCGGACCTTGTTCTTTAGAAGAGGCAATTGAGAAAGTGGATTACTGGACTATTCAAAGAACCGAAATGATAATCCGTCTATTTTGTTATCATGGCGTCTGCAATAAAGATGATGAGGAGGCGAGTGTATGAAGCCGAAAGTGTATATTACAAGAAAGATTCCAAGTAGTATAGTAGAAAAAATTGAAAATACTTGTGATGTAGAGATGTGGCAGGAAGAGAACATCCCCGTTCCGAAAGAAGTTATTGAAAATAAGATACAAGAGATAGATGGTTTGTTTTGCTTGCTGACAGAAAGTATCGACGAAAATTTGTTAGAGAGAGCGAATAACTTAAAGGTAATTAGTAATATGGCAGTAGGTTACAACAATATAGACATCGAAGCTGCCAAGCGAAAAGGAATAACCGTGACGAATACACCAGGAATACTAACGGATACCACAGCAGACTTAACTTTTGCTCTGCTAATGGCTACAGCACGACGGTTAGTGGAGTCGTCTGATTACTTGCAAAAAGGAGAATGGGATACATGGTCACCCATGCAATTAACTGGTCAGGATATTCATGGAGCAACTTTAGGTATAATCGGTATGGGGAGAATCGGTGAAGCTGTTGCCAAAAGAGCTCTAGGATTTGATATGAAAGTTATCTACCATAACAGAAGCAGAAAATCGGATATTGAAGAAAATCTCCATATAACTTTTGTAGAAATGGATGAACTTTTAAAATCATCTGACTTCCTTTGTATCCTTACTCCATATACAAAAGAAACTCACCATTTAATTTCAAAAGACGAACTTTCTATCATGAAAAATACAGCTGTATTGATCAATACAGCCCGAGGGGGTATTGTGGATGAGCAAGCACTATACCAAGCGTTGGTAAATAAGGATATTTGGGCAGCGGGATTGGATGTATTTGAGGAAGAACCAATACCTGTAACTCATCCCCTACTATCGTTACAAAACGTAGTAAGTTTACCACATATAGGAAGTGCAAGCGTAAAAACACGCTTGAAAATGTGTGAAGTAGCTGCTGAAAATCTTACTAGAGGATTAAATAATGAAAAACCTAAACATGTGGTAATATAACATTAATTTTAATATTATGGGAAACAACAGAATGAAGGTGTTCTTTTTAACGTAATCGTAAGAAAGTCAGACCTTGAGGAAGGAACAAAATTTAAAAAAGAAATCATAAATTAGCTTCAATTTTACAATAAATCAGGTGAAAGAATTTCATATAAGTGTTTAAATAAACGTTAACGATGGATCATTGTTTTCAAGTGTAGTTATTTTAAATATAATAGTACACTACTCCGAACAATGTTTATATCTATAACAAAAAACAGGGACTTCCTATAAGTGAAGTTCCCTGTTTTTAATTATTTTCTTTTTCCTCGAGCTCTTTAGATTTTTTCACTAAATATTGAAAGTAACTTTCCAATTCCCTTATCTGCTCTGGACTCATTGATTTCCACTTTTCCAATACTATGTCACATAGTATTCACTTAAATATAACTTTACAGTGAATGAGGGTAAACAACTTTATCATGAAGAGGATTTGAATTTATATTTTTCCCACTATTTCTGTTGCAAATGGAAGAATATTAAATAATGCATAATTACTAGGGAGGACATTTATATGGGAAATAAAGCAAAAGAAGAATTCAGGTTGTTTCCAGGTTTCCATTTTGCTATTACCACACTTATTGAACATTTAGGAAAAGAAGATAGAAAATTTTATGCTATAAAAGCTAATGAAGAAAAATTCTATGAAATGCTTTCAGGTGAAGAAGAACAAATTAATAAAACACAAAAAGAATTGGAACTAATTAAAGAGGAAGAAGAACAAAAGATGCTTTCATTAGAAGCTTTAAGCGGATCCCTTCTACAAATTCTAAAAGCAAATATTTATACCAATTATAGAACTGCCCAAAACTCTCCAAAAGGACGCTTTATATTTTCTAGACTTCCAAGTGACCACCCTATCTCTGTTAGGGATATAATATTGTCTGGTAGAATTCAATACAATCATCCTGAAAGGATTGACGACGAACAAACAATTAATGTTTTTAATGCTCTTGCTTTGAATTTTGATGAGGGAATAGAAGATGAATCTAAAAAAATGTTCACTTTAGAAGAGGGAAAGGTTTTAGCTTATAATATTGTAAGCTTACTTAACTGGACAAGCTATAAAGGTGAGTTTGAAAAAGATATGATCTTAATATTTGACCCGAATTTTGAACGAGTTAAGAGAGCGATTCTAGGGGATAAAAGATATTTATACGAAGATCGTAAACGTCTACTATCCTATTTAAGATGGTTTGCTATGTATAAAAATAACAACAATATGGAAAGCACTGAAGAAGTTTTGAAGGTTCACGACGCGATTGGGGTTAAAGCAGAACTCGTACTAGGAGAGATTAAAACCAATCTCCTAGGAAAGAGTGGAAATAACAACAAACAAAAAAAGGAACTAGCAGAATTGTTGAAGATTTGCGACCTTAAGCAAATGGCTCAAAGTGTATATAAGTATAATTAAGGCTTGTATGGTTAATTTTTACAATATTTCTATTTAGATATAGAAGAAAACAAGGGAATAATAATTTATTTCATGAGATTCTCAGCGATTTATTAAGTGGGGGGGGGACGTTTATAGTGAGAAAAAGTTTAAAGGAATGGTGTTGGGAAAGTAACCGAATGGACATTTTAGAAGAGTGGCATAAAGATAATAACATAGTATTATCACCAGATACAGTTAGTTATGGCTCTGAAAAAGTAGTAACCTGGATGTGCTCGAAATGTAAAAATGAATGGGAAGCAATGATTTGTAGAAGAACTAATAAAAATGGAACGGGTTGTCCTAAATGTTCTAAAATAAACCAAGTAAAAAAAACAAATAGGGCTAAGCTATTAAAATCAGGTTCATTCCAGGAGAAGTTTCCTCAACTTTTAAACGAATGGGATTATGAATTAAATAAAGAAATTGTTCCATCTGACTTTTCTTCTGGTTCGAATAAAAACGTTTGGTGGAAGTGCACAAATTGTAAAAAGAGTTATAAGTCTCGTATTTCTTCCCGTACTCATGGGTCAGGTTGCCCTAAGTGTAAAGTGCTTCGTAGGAATAAAAGTTTTATAAAAAGTAATGGAAGCTTGTATAGTTTTCATCCAGAGTTGGAAAAAGAGTGGCATCCAACGAAAAACAGAGAATTAACTATTAAAAATATAACAAGAAACTCAAACAAAAAAATATGGTGGTTATGTGAAAATGGACATGAGTGGTCCGCATCAGCAGCAACAAGAAACAAGGGCCATGGTTGTCCATATTGTGCAGGAATATACCCGACGAAAGAAAATAATTTACTATTAAAAGCTCCGGATCTTGCTAAAGAGTGGCACCCTACAAAAAATAGAGATCTTATTCCTGCAAATGTTTCGCCTTTTTCCATGAAAGAAATATGGTGGAAATGCGAAAGAGGCCATGAATGGAAGGCAAGTGCTAGTAATAGGTATCAAGGGCGGGGGTGTGCTCAGTGCTCTGCAGAGTTAAGGAGTTCTTTTCCAGAACAGGCTATTATTTTTTATTTATCTGAATTTTTTAAGGTTGAAAGTAGAAGTATTCATAATGGTTGGGAAATAGACGTTTTTCTACCTGAATATAATTTAGGAATCGAATATGATGGAATTGCTTATCATAATAAGCAACATCATAAAGATCGCGAAAATAAAAAAAATAAAGCTTTTCAAGATATTGGTTTGGACCTCATTAGAATAAAAGAGTCATATAATACTCAGGATGTGTCTGGACAGACAATATTCTTTATTGTTGACTATTCATATAAATATCTCCCTAAAGCTTTAAAGCAATTATTTCAGCTAGTAGAATTTAAAACTAAAAAGAACATTGATGTTAAGGTTGATATTGAAAAAGATAGAATTGATATTCTTAGTCAGTACGTTTTGATTGAGAAGAAGAATAGTTTTGCTGAAAAATTTCCTAACCTTATATATTTGTGGAATGAGAAGAGAAATTTGAATTTAAGACCTGATTCTGTTTTATCAATGAGCAATAGAAAAATATGGTGGGTATGTGAAAAAGGACATGAATGGGAAGAAACAGTAATTAACGTTGCTAAAGGAAACCGTTGTCCATATTGTTCTAACCATAAAGTGTTAACTGGTTTTAATGATTTTCAAACTGAATACCCAGATCTATCAAAGGAATGGGATTATGAAAAAAATAATCTTAAACCTTCTGATGTGACTTCTGGAAGTAATCAAAAGGTATGGTGGATTTGTGGAAAAAATCATGAGTGGAGAGCTACAGTGGCTAGAAGGACCAGACGATCAAACTGCCCGTTTTGTAGCGGAACGCATAAAAAAACTCCTTTAAACCATACGCAATGGATGCAAAAATATAAACAAGCAAAAGACTATTATTTCAAACATAATAACCTTGATGTTAAAGCGACATACGTATGTAATAACGGATTTAAATTAGGAAACTGGATTAGAACTCAACGAGTTAGTTATAAAAATGATGATCTTACACAAGAAAGATATAAGTTGCTTGAAGAAATTGGTATGGTTTGGAGCTCATCACCTGGAAGCAAGAAAAAGTAAATCCCACAAGCCACTCATGGATTGTACCTTGGCTCATATAGGTTAAAGGTTTAATAGCAAGGTTTCTATTATTGCAACTAGTCTTGCAATTACGTTGAGGTCATATCTCCGGGATTTGTCTCATGTGGGTTTGTTAATAGTAGTCAATATCCTAAAAAGGGTTAATTTGTAAGTGTTTAAATCATTTTGAATAATAGCGATTTTACATGTACCAACTTCCTTCTAATCTGGAGGTCGTTATTTGCCGGTTAGAGGAGTTATTTCGACTGGATATTGACTGGGTTTTTTTAATTAATACTGATACCGTATTTAATCTCATACTAATATCGTAAAGTGGAAAATCCGGGTATATATGGTTTTTTACATCTTATCTTACATTATTCAGTCGATACAGTGAATGGGCGGCATGATGTGTAGCCCCAAAACCCTTTTAACATAGGGTTTGAGAACAATTTGACTGGATTTTGACTGGTTTTTAAAATCGACTACTAAAAATCAACAGGCCACTCAAGAGTTTATAAACTTTTGAGTGGCCTTTCTTTTATTGCTTTCTTTTATTGTAAGAGAAGCATGTGGTAAAGGGCTGATTTTGAAATAATTGCTATTAAGTGACAGGACGATTATCTAGAAACTGAGTCTTCAAGTATAGGGCAGGTTAGTTGAAGACTCAGTTTCGAGATAACGGAAAATAAATTTAAGTTTATTTGTTAATTAGTATTATAAAGGTCCTTCAAATAAATCAAAGAGCAATTTCCCTGAGCAAGTAGAGGGGCTTTTTTGAAGGAGGTATTTTAATTAAGGAAAACAATTTTAAGCATTGTAAATATTGATAATTTTCTTATGTATAAATTTGTATGGCGTCGTTAGCTAAGCATTGGTCAAAAAATAGGTGAAGTTGTTGCATAAGTATGTTACAGTTTATGGTATAATGTAATAATTTTGAATATTTTGTAAATTTAAAACAAAGGAGAATTGAAATGGCTCATAAAAAAACAATTTTTATCGCTTTTGCAATTGAAGATGAAAAACAAAGAGATTTCTTAAAAGGACAATCACTAAACACAAATTCACCATTTGAATATATTGATATGTCAGTTAAGGAACCTTATGACACAGAATGGAAAAAACGTGTTAGAACAAGAATTAAAAGGTCTGATGGTGTTATTGCACTGGTTAGTGAAGATTCATTAAATTCCAGTGGACAGAAGTGGGAAATTTCTTGTTCCAAAGAGGAGGAAACGAAAATATTAGGAGTTTGGGCTTATAAGAATGATAGAACAAATATTGAAGGTTTAAATACAAAAGTATGGACTTGGGATAATATAAGAAACTTTATTGATAGTCTTTAGAAGGAGGAGTATTTATGCGTGCAGCATTAATTGTAGGTATAGATTATTATAAACATGTTACTCCATTATTTGGTTGTGTAAACGATGCACATAGCGTAAATGCTATATTAGAACGAGATGACGGTGGTAGTTTGAATTTTGATTGTAATCTACTTACTGGGACAGGGCCGAATAAGTTAATACAAAAAAATGAGCTTAAAGATAGTATTGAAGATCTATTTAAAAAAGATATGGATGTTGCTTTGTTTTACTTTGCTGGTCATGGATATATTGAATCCTCTGGAGGGTATATTATAGCTAGTGACTCTGATCGTGGTGATAATGGTATTTCTTTGTCTGATATATTAACTTATGCCAATAATTCACCAGCAAAGAACAAGATAATTATATTAGACAGTTGTCATTCTGGAAAAATGGGAGATTCCCCCGATAAAGATATAGCTAATTTAGCAGAAGGAATAACAGTCTTAACTGCATCATCCAAAGATCAATATGCATCAGAAGAAAATGGAAGAGGCGTTTTTACATCGCTTTTAGTTGATGCATTGTATGGAAGTGCAGCTAATCTTACTGGCGACGTTACCCCAGGCAGTATCTACGCACATATTGACCAGTCACTAGGAGCTTGGGAACAAAGGCCGGTTTTTAAAACTAATGTAAAACAGTTTGTCTCTTTAAGAAAAGTGTCACCAAGAATATCAACAAATGATTTGAGAAGAATCGCTGAGTTTTTCCCTGTTCCAGGATTTGAATATTCTTTAGATCCAACTTATGAACCGGAAGAAAAGGGACGGGATGAGGGCATGCCCTCTCCAATAACAGAAAACACAGAAGTATTTGCAATTCTTCAACAATATAACAGATTAAATTTATTAGTACCTGTGAACGCAAAGCACATGTGGAATGCAGCAATGGAAAGTAAATCCTGCAAGCTCACTGCATTAGGGGAACACTATAGAAGGCTTGCAGAGAAGAAGAGAATATAAATAACTAAGAAACTAAAGTATATTCATGAAAATGTTAGAAATGTTTTCTATTATAGATTGTGATCAGCAACCGTCATTTCAATATCGTTTTCATAGGGTATGTGACCATCGTGGTCACTCTCGCATACCCTTCGTAGAAGGAGTAGTGGCGCCAACAAGGAATCTTTACTAGATACACAGCCGAAAAATATGAAAAAGGCGGTACGACGATGATTGTCAGAAGAGGACTCGGGAATAGCATCACTCCTAAACGTTCCTTTAAGTGGCCTGAAATTTTTTTTAAATTTAAAAGAACATAAAAGGGGGCGCATCTGTTGCGTCCTCTTTTATGTTCTTTTGTTGCAAAGTAATTTTAACGAGGTACTGTGTAACATGAGGGTCTCAAATTTGGACGCCTATTTTGAATGGATTAGTTTATACAAAAGGTTTTTGGAATAGGATATTGAAATAGGTATTATGATGAGGTGATGTGAATTGGACAATCTGATATCAGCTATAGCGTTATAAAGAGGACTTCCATAAAATTGGAAGTCCTCTTTTGTAGGTAATATCAGCACTAAACTTTAACAGAGCCTTTTTATTAGAAAATTGATCACGTGGTCACACAAATGGTCACACAATGGAAAATAGTCACTAAAAGTGAGAATACTAAAACCTAAATGTTGCAGGGTTTTAGCTTAATTATTATGCTTAATCAAAGAATAGTAAATGTGATTAAAAAGGTAACCGCAGACGAGTCAACTGAGGCAATCCATAAATTCTAACTGCTTAAATTTTTGACGAACGTTCCACAACGACCAAAAATTGATCTTAATTAAACCTAAAACGATTCGGTTAACCACTTAAGAGTTTCCATTTTAAAGGAATTTGTGGAAGATAAAAATACAATATCATATCGGTACCATCTTCGTGATTTATTTATCTTATGGCTCATTTTTATATCTTTTCAACCTATCCATGTGGAGTATCTAAAAATTGACATACTTTTTGGCATACTTTTACTCACATTTGGTCATAACATTATTTATTCGATATGGTAGATTAGCCTAACTTTGCCTATAACCAGCATTGATTTTAGCACTATTATTCATTATTTATCTTAAGGAACCTATGGGCGGCATGATGTAGGAGAAAATCCTGCACTTCCCCTATCCAGCTAATATGAAGCTGTCCAATGTATAAATAGTTAGTAATTAAAGGATTACTTCCTAAATAAAGGAGGTAGTCCTTTTTTGCTTTTAAAATTTGCATTTCAGGTTTTTTAGAAGACCGTAAATTCTAGCCTTGTAAAAACATTGCTAAGAGAGTGGCAAAACTATGGTAATAATGCTGGAGCGATAAATACAAAATTACAACGAATCAGGGCATTTTTAAATTATTTGGTTGAAGAAGGTGTCATTAAGGAAAATGTAGTTTCTCAATTGCTTGGTATAGATTTCAGAGGCATAATGGCCCCATAGGAGAGCTGATATTTCGTGAGGATTTATAAAACTATCTAAGTAACAAATCCTTTTCATAGGAGCTGTATTTAACTTCGTTACAATCCAAATAACTTTTTCCAAAAGGATTTGTTTTTAATTCCCTCTACTTTATTTCGGGCATCTGGCCATCGTAAACCGAGTGAACGATGGCACCTGCCACTGTTCCGAACGCCAACAGAAAAAATAGCAGATATTAATAATATCTAAAGTCCCCATAGCCGAATGGTTTACACATTCAAGAAACCCGGGTGTGGAAAAGAACTAATGCACACCTAGGTTTCCTGACAGTTCTTTTATCATTCATCGGCAGAAGACTCCCTCTTCAAGCGCCGTGTCGAAGACCGGTGGTAAGGGGGAGATGAATGCCGTCGCCGTAAGGCGAATGCCTTTGAATATTCTCCCCTCCGTGATATCCTAAAGTAAGAACGTATGTTCCTAATTAGGAGGTGGAAAGGTTGAGGCATAAAGCGTATAACTTTCGTATCTATCCAAATAAAACCCAAGAATCGCTCATCGCCAAGACAATCGGTTGCGCTCGTTTTGTCTTCAATCATTTCCTCTCCGAATGGAGCAGTGCCTACAAGGAAACCGGAAAAGGTTTGAGTTACTCTACTTGTTCCAAACAACTACCCAAGCTTAAAAGAGAATTCCTTTGGTTAAAGGAAGTGGATAGCACGGCCCTCCAAACTTCGGTCAAACATCTTTATGACGCTTATAAACGTTTTTTCAAAAAGCAAAACCAAGCTCCATGGTTCAAATCAAAGAAGAACAGAGTCCAGTCTTACACCACAAAATGCACAAACGGAAATATTGCCATCCAGGATCGCAAAATCAAGCTGCCTAAGCTGGGGCTTGTGAGACTTGCCAAGAGCCGTGAAGTGAAAGGTCGCATCTTGAGTGCGACGGTTCGCCGCAATCCGACCGGAAAATATTCTGTATCCATTCTTGTTAAAACAGATATTCAGGAACTTCCTAAATCCAACGCTTATGTTGGCATTGATCTCGGATTGAAAGGCTTTGCTGTTCTCTCGAATGGCACCACCTATGAAAACCCACGATACCTACGTAAGACCGAAAAGAAACTAGCAAAAGCTCAACGTATCCTTTCCCGAAGGGAAAAGGGATCTTCGAATTGGCATAAGCAACGTATTAAAGTAGCTAGACTTCACGAGAAGATAGCGAACTCCCGCAAAGATTATCTGCATAAGATTTCTACCGAAATCATCAAAAACCACGATGTGATCGGGGTAGAAAATCTCCAAATTTCCAATATGCTCAAAAACCGAAAACTATCCAAATCGATTAGTGATGTGAGCTGGTCGATGTTCACGTCTATGCTCGAATACAAAGCAGAATGGTACGGAAAACAATTGATACCGGTATCGAAAATTTTTGCGAGTTCGCAACTGTGTTCCTATTGTGGATACCAAAACGGTGAGGTGAAGAATCTCGCTGTTCGAACGTGGAACTGCCCGAATTGCGGCTCGAACCACGACCGCGATCTAAATGCGAGTTTCAATATACTAAAGGAAGTTCAACGACTCCTTTCAACCGTCGGTGCGACGGGGCTAGCCTAATCATTTGAACGAACCGTTAGGATCGTGCTCTTAGGAATCCTCCAACTTCAAGGAGCGTCAGCGAGTAAGTGGGGGTAGTTCAATAGTTTTTGTTCAAAGTAAAGAATGTATAACTTTTGACAATACTACAGCCCTTGAGGATGTGATATTGTACTTGTATGGAGACGAATAATTTACGAAGAATTTTCTTTGATGAACATCAACATTGGGAATCCTTTAAGAACAAATATGAAGCTAAGATCCGGTCAGTCGTGCAAAAGAAAGTGGAGAAGTTTCGAGATTGTGGAAATTTTAAAAAGGGTATTAGGCTTTTAGTATATGAATAGCTACACTAAACATACTGTAAAACGAATTGAGGTGACCGAGTGGAGCGTACAGAGGACTTAATTGAGTTATGTTTATTAATGGGGAAGATAATGCAACAAAATGGAGCGGAAACCTATCGTGTGGAAGATACGATGACGCGGATTGCCCAATCTTTTGGACGGGATGAAGCACAAAGTTATGTAACACCTACTGGGATTGTGTTTACGATTAGCCCTGGGGCCCCTGCAAAACTAGTAAGAGTTTCAGCACGAGAGACAAATCTAGAAAAAGTAAAGCTCGCGAATAACGTCTCTAGAAACATTACCAGTGGAGACATGTCTACTCACGTAGCGTATAAAGAGCTTAGAAAAATTGAAACCAGTCCTACAGATTATACTATACTCATGCAGATCATCGCTGCCACGTTAGCGAGTGGTTTCTTTAGTCTCATGTTTCAGGGGAGTTGGTACGATTTCCTGCCAGCCTGCATAGCAGGAGGGCTGGGATTTATTGCATTAATGAACTTTATTCGATTATTTGAAATTAAATTTGTTGCTGAATTCGTTGCTTCGTTGTTGATTGGTTTTACAGCCTTTTCCCTTTTTTCATTAGGTATTGGGAAGGAAGTTGATAAGGTAGTTGTTGGTTCTATCATGCCGTTGGTCCCTGGCCTGCTCATCACCAACGCTGTAAGGGATTTGATGGCAGGTCATCTTATCTCAGGACTCGCCAAGGGGGCGGAGGCCTTTTTAACGGCTTTTGCAATTGGGGCAGGTATTGCTGTTATGTTTGCACTATTTTAGAGATCGTGAGGAATGACTATGTTGATTGAATATGCCATAGCAAGCTTTTTTGCATCAGCTGCCTTTGGAATCATCTATCAGGCGCCAAGAAATACGATCATCAAATGTGGTCTCGTCGGCATGATTGGTTGGGTCATTTACATATCCTTAGTATGGGCAGAAGTCGACAGTGTCCCAGCTACACTCATCGCCTCCTTTGTTATTGCCATTGTCAGCCAGATGCTGGCAAGGATATACAAAACGCCTATGATTATATTTAGCGTACCAGGGATTATCCCACTCGTACCAGGAAGTCTCGCGTATGACGCCATGCGAAGCTTTGTGCAAAATGACTACAGCGTCGCTATCTCCATTGCAGCGAAAGCTTTTATGATATCTGGTGCTATTGCTTTTGGGCTCGTGTTCTCGGAAGTGCTTAACCAGATTATAAAAAAGATGAGAAAAACAAAAGCGCAATTGAGGTAATGGGTGAGCCTCACTTGCGCTTTTGTTTGTCTTTATAATCCACTGGATTAATCCTTGTTTTGGCATTCAGCTATAAAGTCATTTGCCGTGATATAAAGGGCTGGATGGCCTTGTGTAAGGACTTCTACTGTCATGGAAGTGGCTAAATGCGTTTTCCCTACACCAGTTGGGCCTAGGAGGATAATATTCTCACCATGATGTATGTATCGCCCGGTTAGAACTTCTTTAATACGCTTCTCATCTAGACTTGGTTAAAAAGCAAAATCAAAATCGCCCTACAACTCAAACAGTACTCATCTCAAAGCAGTGTTAGATTGATTCCAGGTTTAATAGGGGGAGTTTAATAAAATATTAATACAATAGATTAGATGGAAATACAAGAATAGGAGGAAGCCAGAATGCCCAATGATAAGATTGCCGTAATAGAAGCTGTCCAATCAATAATCAACAATCCAGAGAAGACAGAAAACGACCTCCAACGTTTCTTAGAACAGAATACATGAGTTTATCCCTTTGCCTTTTATGTTAAATTACCGTCTTCATTTTAATTCTGTATTTGCTGCCACTTTATCAACCAAGTTTTGGTGTTATTTACGACGAATACTTTGTAGATCTTATAGTGATAGGTCTTTCATTTAGAATAAAGTCTGTTCCAAAGACATGAAAAAATCATCTAGGTGATGTTAGGGTGACTGGATACAGTTCATAAAGTATTAAAAGTTATTGTATTTTATAAATTAACTTTGCGATGGAAACCATAGTATAATTAGGTTTTGTAGGTCTTATTATTGTCCTATTAAATAGCTGAGTGAATGGGCGGCTTGATGCAAGCTGTCCTCAACCGCTTTGCTAAACAAGGGATTTAAACCCTATAAATGAATATTGATCTGTATAGCCTCCCAAAAGTTCTAGTAACTTTTGGGAGGCTTTCTGATTTATACTGGAGTATTGTAATGTCTGTTGTGAATTCATATATCAGTGGCCTCCTGCCGCACTGTAGGGTCTTCCCTAAGATAAATGATTGAAAGAATGTCAGGAATTAGGCCGGTCATTTCCATTTACAATAAGAAATCCGAACGATGGTGAACCTGATGAAAAACTGACACCGTCGTTCGGATTTTAGAAGGGCACACATGCTTTCGTCCCAGTCTATTTAGTTAAGAACTATAATAGGTTTTCTCCCTATTGTAGGTCCTTTCTATTTCTGCTTTATCTTTTCTCAGAGATTTATATAAGGAATAAACCATTATGATCATAATGAATGAAAATGGAAAAGCTGCGGCTATCAAGGCGTTCTGGAAGGCCTGCAGACCTCCTGTGTAAAGCAGCACGGCTGCGATAGATGAAAGCGCTACGCCCCAAACTAACTTCACTTTTTTCGGAGGAGTCAGCGACCCATTCGTTGTTTGCATTCCTAACACAAAGGTAGCGGAGTCGGCTGATGTAATAAAGAAGGTTCCAATTAACATCATGGCCAGAATTGATAACACTGTGCCAAGTGGGTAATTACTGAACGTGCCGAACAGGATTTGCTCTGTTGCTAAATCTCCAATAGCTGCTCCGCCTTTTTGTGCTTGAATCGCTGAAATTCCAAATACAGTAAACCACAAGAAACTGACTAAGGACGGAACGATCAAAGCGCCTGATAAAAATTCACGGATGGTTCTGCCTTTGGAAACGCGGGCAATGAATATACCTACGAATGGAGACCAGGCGATCCACCATGCCCAGAAATAAATGGTCCAATCCTGAATCCATTGTTGTTCATGGTCGTTATTTGGTGCGATTTTCAAGCTTTGGGATGGAAGACTTTCCAGGTAGGCACCAAGCGTATCGGTAAATGAGTTCATAATATAGACCGTGGGACCAATGATTAACATGAACGCAAATAACAATACAGCCAGGACCATATTGGCGTTACTTAAATATTTGATTCCTTTATTAAGACCAGAGTAAGCCGAAATCATGAACAGAATGGTCACAACGATAATGATGAGCAACTGTATCCAGAATTGCTTTTCTACATCAGCGAGGTATGTAAAGCCGCCATTGATTTGAGCTGCCCCATAACCAAGCGTAGTGGCTATGCCTACGATGGTGGAAAATACGGCTATGACGTCTATGGTTACTCCCCATGGACCTTTCATTTTATCACCGAAAACGGGGTGCAGAGTAGCGCTGATCAATCCAGGCATGTCTTTTCGAAATTTGAAATAAGCAAGGATCAATGCCACTATGGCGTAGATTCCCCAAGGATGTACACCATAAAGAAAAAAAGTGACCTTCATAGCTTCGTTAAGAGCTTCGGCTGAGTTAGGCTCAGCTGAAGGGGGATTGACTGCATATTGGGATAGAGGAGCAGCTGCTCCGTAGAAGACAAGCCCAATTCCCATTCCTGCACTGAACAACATAGCAAACCAGGTGGGATAATTATAATCGGGTTCGTCATCAGGTTTACCCAATTTGATTTTTCCGTAAGGACTTACAATCATATATAAACAAAAAACAACAAACAGGGAAGCAATTAATAAGTAATACCAGCCTAGATTAATCGAAATAAAGGACTTGATCGCTCCTGTAATTCCCTCGAGATTTTTGGGAGCAAAGGATCCCCAGAATACAAAAAATATAGTGATCGCTAAAGTGATCCAGAACACGGAGGTAACCTTTTTCATAATTTGACTCCTTTCAGAATAAAACCAGTAATCTTTACATGGAAAATAATTGGTGCTTTTGGGACTATAAACCATTTCCCTGCCGATAATTGATTAAACTAATTTGAACTTTCCAAAAGGGAGCTTTTTAATTCTGTTTCTCTTTTAATTCATACAGTAAACTTCTTCGACAAGATGTGATTTCAAGGCGTCTCAAGAGTTCATAAACTTTTGAGAAGCTTTTCTTTTATTCTTAAATATAGCCGAGGAATACAATTGTTTACACCAAGATTAATATGGGAGGTGTTTACGGCGAAGAGAAGAATACTTTAATAAATATTGTTAGCTATGATACAAGGGTATAGAGAGGAGGCACGGCCCTGAAACTTCTACTATATTTCATACTAGAAGAAAAGGATCTTTAACTTCTCCATCTTCATTTAATAAAAAGTTTATAAGTAGGATTTTACAAGATCGAACAAGGAAGCATATGAATAAGATAGTAATAGATAAAGAATAAAGGAAAAGGGTTTGGAATTTACCAAACCCTTTTCCTTTATGTTTGCATTAGTTATAAATCATTCTTCATCTTCTTTTTGAAATATTCAATAGTATAGTCTAAACCAGTTTTTAAGTCATATTGAGGTTGCCATTTTAGACAGTCCAGGGCTTTCAAATTTGATAGTTGGCTGTGTAAAATATCTCCTTCCCGTTTTGCTTTGTAATTTGGTTTTTGCGGAGATTGGAGTTGGTTTGAAAGTAGGATATAGAGTAGATTGACGGATGTTTGGGTATGGCTGCCGATATTGATGGTTTGGTTGTTTGCATTTGTAATGGCAAGAAGATTTGCCCGTGCTACATCATCTACGTAAACAAAGTCGCGTGTTTGGTTTCCATCTCCAAAAATGACAGGTGCTTCATTGCGTAGTAATTGTTCAATGAAAATGCTTATCACTCCGCCTTCGCCATCCGATCGTTGTCTGGGTCCATAAACGTTGGCATATCGAAAAATGGTGTATGGAAGATCATAGAGTGTATTAAATAATTTGATATAATTTTCAGATGCTAATTTAGAGGTGCCATAAAAGGAAATCGGATTAGTAGAACTCCCTTCATAGATAGGTTCACTTGTATATCCATAAACGGCACTAGAAGAGGAGAATATGAATTTTTTTACGCCAAATTTCATGCTGTACTGTAGCAATTTTACGGTTCCTAATACATTGACTGCCGTATCTTCTGCAGGGTTTTCAAGTGATTTAGCTACGCTCACTTGAGCAGCGAGGTGCATGACGATGTCAGGTTTTTCTTTTTCGAAAATCCGTTCAACTTTTTCGGATAATAGATTTATTTTATAGATTTTGACTCCACTTGGCACGTTTTCCTTCCTGCCATTAGAGAAGTTGTCTAGAATGATCGGGGTGTGGCCTTGAGCGAGCAGTAGATCTACGAGATGTGAGCCGATAAATCCGGCACCACCTGTAACTAAAATTTTCATGTATGATCCTGGATCAGTTCATTCTCCCTCATGGTGAGGCTCCTTTCTTTAAAGATATGTTTGATAGATCTGTTCAAATTTTCTTGTCATAACCTGACTGGTGAAGTTTTGACGTGCATAAGATTCAGCAGCCTTAGCAAACTTATTACGCTCTTCCTTATTCGTTATGAAACGCTTTATCGCATGAGCAAGTTGTTCCACGTTACCAGGTTCACAAAGTACACCTGTTTCTTCATGGTGGACCATTTCGGGGATTCCGCCACATGTAGTGGAGATGACAGCCTGGCGGGAAAGCATTGCTTCCATGATAGATAGGGGAAAGTTATCATTTACAGTAGCTAACACGTAGATGTCTGACATGGAAAGGACTAAAGGTATATCATGTCGTTTACCAAAAAAGATTACGTTATTCAGTTTAAGTTCTTTCGCTTGTTCCATCAGTTTTTCCTTCATAACACCATCACCAACAATCCATACTTCTACGTTAGTCAGGTGTTCACGAATCTTGGATAACGCTTCTAAGAGAAATCCATGACCTTTACGTGGGGATAGACGAGAGACACACGTTAGGATAATATTTTCATGATTTTTATGAGGCAGTGGGTTAAAATCGATACCCGTATGAACGGTGACAATCCTTTCTTCTCTTGCACCGAAATCTATTAAGTTAGGTCGAAAGGAATCTGAAATCATCACAATTTCAGTACTTGCTTCAATACCTACTTTCTCAATTTCAGTAAAGTAGGCTTCTTCAATGGATCCTTTCTGTATCTTATTGAATTTTAAACGACTTTTCGTAAAGAAACCGTGTGGCGTAAAGATTAAGGGTTTTTGGTACGTTTGGTTTAAATGGCCTAGGATGAAGAGGGCAAATAAGTCTTGAGCGTGTATGATGTCATATTGTTGAAGATTTTTTTCTTTGAGGAACAATTCAAATACATGAAGGTAACTGAGATTTTTAACGATTTTTTCATTGATTAATCCGTAGCGTCCATTCATAAACTTACGGGCTTCAGAGTCAGCCTCTGGAATCCATTCTTTTAGCTGTTCTGAAGACATGTGATTGGGCGCCAGTACATCTACACTATGACCAATCTTTTGCATACCGTTTTTTATAGAAGTGATGTAATGAGATAATCCACCCGTATGAGGGTATTGAAAAAATGTAACATATAAGATTTTCAAGGGCTTTGCATCTTTATCTTGTTTCTTCTGACCAAATGGTTGGAGAGTGAGAGGTTTCTTATCGTCTCTTTCCTTATTATAATACTGATCCATGACGGCAAGAAGTGAGGGATGGATGCTGAAAGAAGGCATTCGACTCAAGTTTTCTCATCCTTTCATATCTATTTATAGATTCCCAGTTCACTTCCCCAGGTTGATATTTTTTCTAAGTGATAGGGAAGCAACTCACCTCCACGGTTATCAAAGATACGTCTCAACTGAGTGTGTAATCCTTTTTCGAGGGTTCGTTGAAGGTACGCCATTTTGTATAAATGAATAGGTTTTGTTTTAAACTTGATTCCATATTTCTTCATTTCATTCGTGTACACGTCGACGGCATGGGTTCGAATTTCTTCTGCATTGCTTTGCCAATCTTTCCGAAAACCTAACAAGATTTCTACCAGAACAACCATATCAAACCATGTCGGAGCATATTTGGCAGATTCCCAATCGATAAATTGAATCGCCCAGGGTTCATTTTTGCTGACATCTTTAGAACAGATATTCTGCATATGAAGATCTCCATGTGTAATAGAGTATCCGCTTGCCAATAGTTCTGGAAAGAAGTCAGGACCGTTACTGTATAAGTTTTTTAGTGGCTTATAATGTGGTTTGATTATCTCCCTTAATTGTTTATCCTGCTTGGCATCGTCTAGAAATGTCATTGTATTGGAGATGAATTTTTCCCGATCTTTTATCACTTTTTCCGAGTTGTAAATGGGAAGCCAATTTTGAAAAGTGCTTCTTTCTTTCTTGAAATTTTCTTCGTGCGTGTGTGCGTGAAGCTTAGCAAGGGTTGGGATGATATAATCAAAATGCTTGGGCGTAAAGGTCAGCTGTCCACGAATTTGCTGGACAAACTCCATGAACACCCAGGTATCATTTCCTTGTTTCTCCATCAGGTAGATTTCAGGAAGAAACTCTTTTAAAAAAGGATAGGCTTTACTGTAGACATTAATTTCGATTTCATTTTTGTATTTGTTAGAATGATAGATTTTAAAAATAATAGGAAGGGTGTCGGTGTTTTTTTGAAGCGATAGCTGATAAATACTGCTTCTTTTAGTTGATTTAAGGTTTTGGATGGATGAAGCCTGAATGGTCACTTTATTCCCCAGGGATGTAGAAAGTTTTTCTTCGATTCCATTTTTATGGAACATAGATTTCAGTTCTTGTGGTGTGTACATACTCAATCACTCCTTCGCTTTCTTTTCCACGCATTCCGCAGGTGGGACCAGGTACTCCTGATAAATGGCATAGGGTCATCATAGGCAAGAAGAGCGAATACTTTTTTTCCTCGGAGTCCATAAAAGAAGTCTTTTAAGCTCATTTCTCCATTTTTTCTCTTTTCAAGAAAGGTAAGGAAATAACGTACTAGATAAATCCATTGAATCCCGGCTGTTTGCTGTAATTTTGGTGATGGGTGTTGACCAGTAAGATACAAATAATATTGATGGGCAAAATCAACTCCGGCATGACCGGTTAAACTATGCGTCAGCCAAAACCTGGGATTTATTTCAATGAGCTTATATTGTCCATCCCGTGGATCTTTTTTATATTCAATCATGCCTACTCCCTTTAGTGTTAACTCTTTCAACAATGGAACCCCGACGTCGACCAGGTCAGGAATTCGTTTGCTCACGATATGCGCTCCCGTTCCGAATTGTGCAGGGAATTGGTGGTTTTTTTGGAGAGTGAAAAGAGCAAGTAATTCCATATCCTCCCCAAAGAATGTAGCCACTTTATAAAAACACTGGTTATCCCCAGGAATGATCTCCTGAATAATTAGCTCACCAAACTCGCGATAAATAGGATAGGTTTTCTTTAACTGGGCGGCGTCTTGAATATGAATGGCCTTCTTATTTACATGCTTTCTGAATTCATGGCCGAATACAGGCTTTAAGATACATGGAAATTCTAATTGAGTAATCGCCTCATCAAGCTGTTTTTCATTTTCCACAAAAAAGGTTTTAGCTGTTGGGACCTTATACTTCAGTGCTAATTCATAGGTTTTCTTCTTATCTAATAAATCCATAATTAAGGAATGATCAGGATATAAAAACAGGTAGTACTGGGATAATTCGTTCCTGTATTTTGATATAAAGACTACATAATCATCTGCACCGGCGTAAAGCACAGGCTTATACTCAAGCTTCATCGCTATTTCTTTTAAAAATAACAGCAGCTCTGATTCTTGACTTAATGGGCTTGGGCATATCCCACATGTGGCAAGTCTTGATTTTCCCCTTGAATAGGGACCCTCTGTATCAAATGCATATACATCAATTCCTTTTCGGGAAAGGGCATGAATGATACCAACTCCATTAGCGCTTAAATCAAGGACAACTGCTGGATGTGGTGCCAACATCATGCTTCCCCCGAAGCAATTAGATTTTGGTAAATCACTTCAACGTTGCTTACCATGGCCTCACGGGTGAGGTGACTTTTGGCGTAGTGATGCGCATTGCCGCCAAGTTTCTTTCGTAATGATTCATTTTCAATCAAATGTTTGAGTTGAGTTGCTAACTGATTAACATTGCCTGGCTCAACAATGATTCCAGTTTCATTATGATGAATAATTTCCGTAATACCGCCACAATCAGTTGTCAGAATAGCCGTACCGCCATGCATGGCTTCAATAACGGAAATGGGTAGGTTGTCATTGATGGTTGGAAGAACAAATATATCTGTTTTACTTAATATGGAAGGGATGTCGTCACGTTTACCTAAGAATCGTACGTTGGATAGTTTCAACGATTTGACTTGAGCTTCAAGCACTTCACGCATTTCCCCGTCTCCAACAATTAGCACCTCAGCCTGATGACTTATTCCCTTCAAGCGAGAAAGGGCATTAAATAAATCCGAATGTCCCTTTCTAGGTCCAAGTCTTGCGATGCATGAAATCACAATTTTTCCACTCGTTTTACCGCGATCGACGGTTTTAAAATCTATCCCTGTATTAATTGTTGTCAGATTCGCAGGTTTCGCTCCAAGCGAACTTAATGGATCACGGAAAGAGTCACTTAAAATGACCATATGGGTCGCATATTCAATTGCTTTTTTCTCAATTTCTTTGTAATACACTTCGTCTACTGACCCTTTTTCAATTCGGTTAAATTTGACTCTGCTAAAGGTGAACATGCCATGTGGAGTGAAAAGAAGAGGTTTACCTAAATCCTCATTGAATCTCCCTAATATATTAGCTGTGAATAAATCCTGCGCATGAAGTATATCGTATTTTTCCAGTTTTACTGACTTCATCATCTGTTCATAAATGTAGAGTAATCGACAACTTTGTATAATTTTGCTGGTATATGATCCGTATCGATGTTTAAAAAAAGTCTTTAATTCCGGAGCAATCACCTCACGCAGCTTATCTACTTCCATTTTTGAGAACTGATTTGGAGCAATCACATCCACTTTGTGTCCTAAAGACCTTAAGCCTTCTCTTAAAGTAGTAATGTAATTGGAGAGACCACCTGTATGAGGATAATCCCAAAAAGTCGCTATCAAAATGGATAATTTCTTACGTTTAGGTTTATCCTTCATCTTTGTATTCTTTAATTTCTTTTTATATTCTTTTTTTCGTTCAGAACCTTTACCCTCATCTTTTCTTTTTGCCTTTATGGGTTTTGACTTTACTCCATAATATTTATCGAGAGCAGAAACAATGTAAGGGTAAGGAAAAATTAGTTCCTTCATTTCCAGACCCTCCTTATAACTTCAAACGCTTCTGCATAAGGTACCCCGACCGTCATTCCTCGAACACTTGCCAGACATTTGACTCCCTCATAGGAACGAGGATGTGGAAAGTCTCGCATTTCCACTTCATAATGTTTGAGGGAAGCAATTTTCTGATCAATCACCGATGAAATGTTCACATAATAGTTTGGTTTAAATTGCTTATCATTTGTCTGAGTACTCCATTCACTAGAGGATACCGTTTCAAATGTGATCAATTCAATCGGTTGTCTGTCTGGAAGAGGACGAACTGCTGTTAACACTGCTTGAAACGTAATTTGGTGATCAATATTCACATCTCCGTAATGATGGGTAAAAACTTTAGTAGGTTGATAGATATCAATTAACTTTTCGATTTCCTTGGTAATTAGGTGAAGAGGTATCATTTCTAATTCCAGGTTAGGATTCTCCAGAAAAATAACTTCTTTTATCCCGATCTCTTTGTTTGCATTTCGGGCAAGCTGCTGGATATGATGGGCCTCTTCCTTTCTTCCGTTTGCTGTAATGATCGATACGACTCTATTTCCTTGGTGCACTAACCTTTTTAGCGTACCAGCGGTCCCAAGTAGTTCATCATCTGGATGTGCTGCTATGACCAATACAGTTTCTTTCATTCCCTTCACCCCATTCTAATCTCTATTACATTACTATATGTATCCTTTTATATTAGCGAAACAGACACTAGCACAGGGCTAGTGTCTGTTTCTTAGTTTTTCTTTTTCGTTTGACCAATACTAATTCCGCCACTCAGCATTTGTAACCGTACATATCCATCACTATCAATCCATATAAAGAAATCTGATCCGGCTGTTAAAAATGTTCCTCTCTGACCGAGTTTTTTACTTCCAGCATATACATTGATTTTGTCACCAATCGTGAAATATTTATTCAAAATCGTGTTAGAAAAGTTGTCTGCCTTGGTAAGAGAATTTGGGGTAGCCACATTTCTTGATAGCGGTGGAAAATCTTTATGTTCATAACCATTTCCAGAACTCGTGTTTTTTCTCATACTTTCACTCCTTCTTATATTTTGGGCAAAAGTTTACTAGCTTTTTTCAGATAAGTTCCTTTTAATTTTAACTGGTTATAATCTTAATCTTTTTTTTATTTGCTTCATTCTCACATTAGAGCCTGATGAGTATTGGTTTCGTTCAAGCCACTGATACATGATATTCAAGAAAAAAGCATTTTGCAGCTGTTCTATGGTAGAAGTAACAGTTTTTTGGTTTCTTGGTAGTTCACAAAGATGGATTGATTGTGAAGAGGGACGGAGGTAAGGCTCTTTAGCGTTATATGTTCATTAATAAAAAGATAACAATTGGGTATTTGCTTTAATCCATGTCTCTACAGCTATTGTTAACCTATTCAAAAGCCCGTTAAGAGTGAGTAGGAATTGGGGTGATATCCTAAAAATAGGCTATACATTCCGCTTTTACATACATATAGTGATTATGAATTGCAGACAGAATGCAAAGGAGTGGAAAACCTATGGTAGAAGAGTTTAATGATTTCACTAGAAAATATTACGCTCATCATGGTGCTGCAGAGCATGGTGAGGGAGCTCCTGATGAGCAAGATGAGTGGTACTTAGGAGACGCGGGTGAGCAAGAAAACTCAGGCAATCAAGATTTTCCTAAAACAGGTGAGAACTATGGGCACGATCATAATAAGCATTGTCCAAAGCAGGGTTTTGAAGGTCTTCCATATATACCAGTTGAAGGCGTGTTGAATTCAATGTTCCAGGTTGGAGATCATCTTGAGGTCTTCTTTGAAAATGAGATGAGTGACAGCGGGGGGACATTTGTGGAAGCTTTTGACAATATTCTCATTTGGATGGATTATGATGCAAATATCAATATCACAGACTTATCTGGTCCGATAAGTGTAAGGAAAATGGGCACCAAGAAAAAGAATAAACTGAGTTACAATGGCAAACACAAAAATAATACCATCCCCAAACGTGATAATCAAAATGATAAAAAGAAAAAAGATAAAGCGGAAAAGCCAGAAAAAGGTTCACGGAAAAAGGCTGTTAATAAGGAGCGGTACGTCGTTAATGAAGAACTGTTGAATTTTGCAAAGCTTGAGAGAGAAGAGCATGGGGCAGAGAGAGGTTCCCAGGAGGATCTAACTCTTCAACAATTACACGAAGATAACCAAACAACTGAAAATGAGAGCTTTTCTGTAGAAATTCTTGAGCCCTCTGATAGTGAAGAAAGTGTCTTCATACACGATTCATTTGACGGAAAAGGAGAGGTATATATTCAGGAACCCTCTGACGATACAGAAGAGGAAGCTGAGTACGCCCCGCAATTGGAAACAGAGGTAGTTCAATCCGAGAAAAAAGAGCTAGACCTGAACCAAGATCTTGAAGAAAAAAATTTCGGAAACGAAAGTGATTAACAACAGATGTTAAAGAATGAACTAGAGATCAACACACCAGAGGAACACCGTGCCTCTATCCTAAAAGACCGTATGAACAAACTTAACTTAAATAATGTTACTGCTTCAAAAGCTTATCTACCATTGTTTAGGAACTAAAAAAGACTGGAAGCTATCCAGTCTTTTTTCAATTTAAATTAATAGGTAATAGCCCTATCAATTCCGGTATTTATTAATATTAATATAGAGACTTGTGTGCGTTAAGAGAGAAAGGAGGAGGCATCATGGGGTTTTCTGAAGAACTGAATAAATCAATAAAGCTGGGTGATAAAATTGAAGTTATTTCTGGAGCAGAAAAAATAAACTGCGGCGGAACTTTTATAAAGGCTGAAGATCACTATTTAGTATGGTCTAATCGTAGTGGTGACGTTTTATTTACTCACTTGGATAGGGTAACAGTGAAAAAAGTCTAACCATCCTTGTTAATTATAAGTTACTTTTAGAGATAGTACTTTTTTATATGAGTACTATTCGTTTTTTGCTTCTGAGGGCTTGTCCTAAAACCTTTATTAAAACATTCTTTCCTTTTTTATAGGAAAGAACGCTCTTGTTTCTACGATATTATAGTGGGGAACTACTTTTGTTTCTTCCAGGCATTATGGAGATCAGGATCTAAGTTCTTTACGTTTTTCAAGAACTCGCCAGTTAAACCAAATTTCTTCATTCCTTTTAATAGCTTTATTGGAACAGGTGAGTTGGAGGTAAATGCTCGCTTATGATCAATCACTTTGAATTCGCCATTTTCATCTAATAACATGTGTCGAACCTCCGTATCCCAGCGTGTAAAACCTAATCGCTTGAATTCTTCTAAAACGAACAAAATTCTTTTAGTCATTTCTTCATCAATATAGCCGTGTCGTTTCATATGGCGTGCAAGGGATATTCCTTGAACAAACTCCATGACAATGTAATTGTTACCAAATTCATAAAGACGAGGCATAATGTTAGAAGTCTGCCCTATTTTCATAGCTTCTAGTTCCCGTTGATATGTTTCTTCCTTAAAAAAGTACTTTACTACTTTGTCATCTGCTAACTTGTAAATTTCCCCATCCTTCCCATCACCAATCATTTCAAATGCTTTCAGGTCTTTCTTTGAGATTTTCCCGTTAAAAAAGTTCTCCAATAATTCTCATTCCTTTATATAGTAGACTGTAACTCTATTTATTGTATGGAAATATTTTCAGTTTTGTAACCGAGCCAAATGCTGAAATTTCTAATAGATGATTTATGGTTTGAATTTTCCTGCCTGACGACCATTGCATTAACACTTTAATGCAGTAGAAAAAGTTCTATAACACAACGGAATTCACACGTGTTTATTAGGTGAAGATAATTTGCGATAGGGGATCAAGGAGAATTCAGGCTGTTGCACTGAATATTTATACCTTTTTATCCCCAGATAATAAGTGTCATTGACACAGATATAACCGGGCATAGAAGACTTAGCCCTATTCCGGCTTTCATATAATCCACAAATTTGTAGTTTCCAGGTTCATAAACCATCATATTTGTCTGATAGCCAATTGGCGTTAAAAAACTGCAAGATGCTGCGATTGCGACATTAATGATGAAAAGCTTTGGATCAACTCCTACACTTTCAGCAAGTGAAATACCGACTGGAAACATCATGACTGCGGCGGCAATGTTATGAGTGAATTCTGTAAGGATATTCGTAATAAGATAGCACAATATTAATGTTAAAAATAATCCACCAAATGAATACCAAGCAATTAATAGTTGGGAAATGAAAACATCCAGACTTATATTCTTGATCACCTTGCCTAAAACCATAGCAGATCCTATGAGTAAAATAACCTTCCAATCTACATAGCTTTTTGCTTCTGCGAGCGTAAATGATTTAGTTACGAAAAGAAGTGAGGTAAATAGAAAGGCAGCAGTGAATATTGAGGTGGTTTGAGTAGAGGTTAAGACAATAAAACCAACAAACATTACTGGAAACAGCCAGCGGATCCGTTTTTTCTTTCTGTAGTCTGGACTAAATTCATCGAGTATCTTGGCTTTTTGCGTAGTTGAATGGAAAGGTAAAAAGTGAATTCCAATAAAGCTGATGTAGAGAATTCCTGTAATGGTTAAGGGAACACCTATCCAGGCAAATTCGAAGATACCAAAACCATCATATCCTTTCTCAATTAGCATATTATGGAGGATAAGGTTTGTAGAAGTCCCTAATAATGTGGTGGTGCCTCCCAAAATCGCTGCATAAGAAATGGGAATTAACACTTTCGAGGGAACAATGTTTATTTTGGTCCTCATCTTTTGAATAGTAGGTATGAACATAGCCACTACAGGGGTGTTGTTAACAAATCCAGACACTATTGAGACTTGAGTCATCAACTTTAACACAGCGTTTGATTGAGATTTTCCGTTATTTAACCATAGACTACACCATCTTACGAACCAATTATTCGAAGCCATACAATTTCCAACTATAAATAAAAATATTATGGTGAGGACTGTTTTATTCAGGTAGGAACTAATAAACTCTGAAAATGAAACCAACCCTGTGAAGAAGAAAAAGACTGCAGTGATGCTTAAAACCAAAGATGGATGAAACCTTCCACTAAGGAGTCCAAACAACATACATGTGAAAGCGAATATGAAAATAAAGGTTTCCATTCATTTTCCTCAAATTCTCAGTTTAATCTATGTTAGATAGCATATGCTTCCTATTCGGAGAGGTTATCAAAACGAACGTATGCGCATTTATTGGGTATTCCTAACAAATTACCTTCTTTTGTTCACTTATAATATAGAAGCCAAGAGAAAGGTTGATTAAAGTGATTCATTTTAATAAGGAAGATTTAGATCAGGAAAAACTCATTTGCTTTATCCACGTGCCCAAGACAGGAGGAAGAACGTTGTGGAACCTTCTGGATAAACAGAAGGTGGATATTATTGTTCGTCATGGCACGTTCTTTAAAAAGCTTAATAAGCCTACTACCTATTTTACGATGTTGCGGGACCCGGTGGATCGTGTTATTTCAACATATTTTTATATGAAGAGCTATGAAAGGGAACCACTACTTGAACAAATGCAGAATGTCACCTTGAAAGAATTTGTTGACTACATGGGGAGAGAAGATCTGGGGGATCGTCCATTCCATAAGAAGGATTTACGCAATATTCGTTTTAGAACAGTTAATATGGCCACGCGTTATTTATCAGGTGGGGATCCGAACGATTACAAAAAAGCCTTGAAAAACATGAATGATGAAATGGCTTTTGTTGGAATAACCGACTATTATAACGAATCTTTATATATGCTTGAAAAGCAATTTGAATGGTTTCATGTGAAAGATATGAAAAAAGTAAATGTAACATCGAAACGTTTAAAAGTGAATGAAATACCAGACGACCTTATTAAGGAAATAAAAAGACTCAATGATTTAGATATTAAACTTTACAACAAGGCAAAAAGGGACTTCATAAGTAAATTGGAAAGTTTTTCTGCTGATGAATTAAAACATCTTAAAAAGTGGAAAGCTGCTAAGGGTTTGTAGAAAGTATGGTCCTGAAAATATGCTTTAGGCTTATTAGTTAATAAACTAAATGGAAGGATTCTCGAAAGCTTGACCTCAGGGGTGCGCGGGGTTCGCTGCCATAGAAGAGTAGAGGGAGTCACTCTTCCAGCTCTAAGTACCCCGCTCACCTAACCTTTTTGAAACTGAGTATCCATTGTGTACCTTATAAGATTTATTTGCGTTAATTAAGGCATGATAAAAAACTATCGGTCATATCGTTAATCGATAGTTTTTTTAGTAATAAAAAACTCTTTAGTTAGATTCATACTTTTAGTAAATCACCCATTCTTTACATACTTCAGACAAGTAGGCGCGAGTCTTTAACCAATATCTTCTTTTTTAATATCATAAAAAGTAACAGTATAGGAAAGAAGGAAATGGTGTGTACTTTAAAGAAAAGAAAATTTTGGTTATTGGAGGCACTGGCACAATAGGTAAATGTATTGTGAAACATTTATTGAAAGATCATCCCAAACATATCCGGGTATTCAGCCGTGATGAATATAAGCAGCAACAACTTCAAGCCGAACTAGATAATAATAAAAAAGTACAATGTATCATTGGAGACGTTCGTGAATATGATAGTTTATTTACTGCTATGCATGGAGTTGATTATGTGCTTCATTTAGCAGCAATGAAGCGTGTCGACTCTTGTGAAACCAACCCATTTGAAGCGATAAAGACAAATGTCCAGGGGACTAATAATGTAATTAATGCTGCCATTGCTCAAGGGGTGAAAAAAGTAATTTTTACTAGCTCCGATAAAGCTGTTTCTCCTACCAATACGTATGGTGCTACAAAGCTCATAGGCGAAAGGTTAATATCAGCTGCTCAAATCAACCATGCTGACACGCCTACCAGATTTGCAAGTGTTCGGTTTGGCAATGTAATGGGCTCAAGAGGATCTGTCATTCCGATTTTTAAAGAAGGGATACTCTCAGACCAGAAAATTACCATTACAGACAAAAGCATGACACGCTTTATGATGACTTTGGAACAGGCAACTGAGTTAACTATAAAAGCTTTAAAAGAAGCCCAGGGCGGAGAAGTATTTGTTCTAAAAATGCCTGTCATTATTTTAGGAGACTTAGTAAATATGGTCTTAGAAGAAACGTGTAAAAATCATAGTATTAATCCTGAACACATTAAAGTTAATGTTATGGGAGCAAGACCGGGAGAAAAAATGTATGAAGAACTAATGACATATGATGAATCAAAGTCAGCGTTAGAACTGCCAGATATGTATATTATTCCTGGAAAAATATTCGAGACAGAAAAGTATAGTAACGCTAAAAAGGCGAGCGTAGGTTCTTATGATTCGATGAACAGAGAAGCAATAAAGACTAGTGAATTAAGAAAATTGTTGAAAAAAACAGGCTTATTGTAAAACCCGAGCATGTTATAGGAGGTAGTAATGGATAATTTTTTAAGAAACTATTGGTCTTTATATCTGAAGTTCATTAATGCTTTTAAGAAGTTGTCTTATAAAGGTTTTTCTACTCCAAATTTATGCCATTTACAAGCCTTCGTTTTATACAATAAAAAAATCATCAACAAATTGTCTGGAAAAAAATATATAAATAAATCTGGAAGACAGGTAGATATCCAGAAGCAGTTTCCAGGTGTTTTCTTTAAGTTAATTGGCTCATATATAAAAGCCCCATCCATAAATTCCCCGCCTCGTAAAGTTGCTGTTCATATTAAGAAATCACTCCGTTATCCTTCTAATATCTTTGTTAAGTATTTGAATTCACCAAAGACCATTAAACTAATTTTTGTAGACGACAAAGAAAAAACTGATAAAAATAAGGATAAAGATAGTCTTTCAAACCAAAATCATCCTCTTAAAAAGTTTAAATCGAAAAAAATAAGATCGATCTCGCTATCAAGTAATATTGTATTGAATAGGAAACATGTACAAAAAAGGACTGGAGAGAGTAATGAAGTTCTATAGGACAATTAATTTACTCTAATAAATATTTTCAACCCCACTGGACTCATACAAGCGAGTCTATAGTATAGATTAAAACCGGTAAGACACTGCTTAATGCAGATTCGTTTGATTAAGTAAGTTTATGATAGAAGTGTGATTTTTAATTTAGTACTAACGTGAAAGGTGCAGATTAATGAAGAAGAAAAAGAGTAAGACGCTGAGAGAAATCCACGAGTATTGGTCTACGGGAACATCAGGTGGAAACTCTCCCCAGAGTTATGTCCCTCATGTTCAGAGGAGTAAAGTTTTAGCGGACTATGTTAATAAGTATATGGAGAAAAATGGTGAGGTGCTTGAAATTGGTTGTAATGTTGGGAGAAACTTAAATTATCTTTATGAACAAGGCTTTCACAATTTGACAGGAATAGAGATTAGTGAAAAAGCAATCGATGAAATGAAGAAAACTTATCCATCGTTAATCGATAACTCCACTATAATTAACTCCCCTGTGGAAAATATAATTAAAACGCTCCCTTCTAATGATTATGATTTAGTTTTTACAATGGCCGTATTAGAACATATTCACCCGGATAGTGAATGGATCTTTAGTGATATTGCCAGAATTACCGGAGGATATTTAATTACCGTTGAAGCGGAAAAAGCTGAAAACTGGCGGTTGTTTCCGAGAAACTATAAAACAATTTTTGAGAAAATCGGGCTTAAGCAAATAAAAGAAAACGATTGCAGAGATATGGGATTAAGTAACTATACAATAAGGATATTTAAAAAACAAACGCAGTGAAAATAATTAAGTATGCTGATGCTAATTGAGCTATGGAATAGGATATTCCATAGTATTTTTTTATTCCTCCAAGGCTCTTTTAAAGTTCTGTTTTGATATCAAAGTTAAGCTCCCGTTACTGGAAGACTCAGTTTCGAGACTTTTGTTAGAATTAGGTTCTGCGGGGGACGATTTCGCTTTCCGTGGGCATGTGCTGAGCCTCCTCAGTCTTCGACTTCCGGGGTCTCACCGATCATGTTTATCCCACAGGAGTCTCCATCGCCCCCCTCCGGACCTAGCCGAAACAGCAACTCGAAACCACTTAACACACCGTTTGCTTAGGGAAAAAAGCATAGGATAAAGCGTTTATTTTCATGCTAGCACGATGTGGAAAAGCTTGTCATAGAAGCATTTAGGTCCTATTTAGAAGGAGAGCAATCTCTTTTGGAAGGGTCCGTTATTCTCCCGTGGCTGGGTTGGTGGGGAATTGGCGAGACTCCCATGGGAGAAGGAACTAGGTGAGATCCCGCAGGGAGTGAAACGAGCGAGGAAGCTCACCGTTCCCCCATAGGAAAGTGTTCAAATGTGCAATCACCCTGAAAGACACGACCAGCATAAGCCGAGCATCAAAAGGCTGGTG
>NZ_JBQQCN010000029.1:0-54828 GCF_052246795.1 Halobacillus sp. K22
GCTTTTTGAAAAACCGTTCATAAGCGTCAGAAAGATGTTTGACCGACGTTTGGATGGCCGTGCTATCCACTTCCTTTAACCAAAGGAATTCTCTTTTAAGCTTGGGTAGTTGTTTGGAACAAGTAGATGTTTGGAACAAGTAGAGTAACTCAAACCTTTTCCGGTTTCCTTGTAGGCACTGCTCCATTCAGAGAGGAAAATGATTGAAGACAAAACGAGCGCAACCTATTGTCTTAGCGATGAGCGATTCTTGGGTTTTATTTGGATAGATACGAAAGTTATACGCTTTATGCCTCAATCTTTCTACCTCCTAACCAGGAACGTATGTTCTTAATTTAGGATATCACGGAAGGGAGAATATTCAAAGGCATTCGCCTTACGGCGACGGTATTCATCTCCCCCTTACCACCGATCTTCGACACGGCGCTTGAAGAGGGAGTCTTCTTCCGATGAATGATAAAGTTGTTAGGGATGGTGTTACTGGCGTTAACTTTAACAACTTGTTCTTCTTTCCAGAGGCCGATTACATAACGTTAATTTCTCATGGGAGTGTCATAGATAAGTTTAAAGAGTCTGAAGAAGTAAAGACGAAACTCTATCTCGAGTTTAAAAGACTTCATCGTGTACAGGATTTTTGAAAAAGTTATCAGGGGTTTACGTTAGATCTGTTTTCAATTTTAGGAGGATTACTAATGGTTTTATTGACAACTTCAGGTAGTTTAAACATCGGAGACATGATTTTTCAATTGTTTTTCTTCGTTTTTTTGCTATTAGTTATAATTGGTGTCATTTCATTCGCTGTTTCGTTTAAAAGAAGAGGGAAGCAGTTAGATCGTATTGAAGAAAAATTGGATCAAATGAAAAATAGGGGACAGTAATAGGCAGCCGTTTCCTAATCTAGTAAAAAAGAACTTCGACATTTGAAGTTCTTTTTTACTAACAGCTAAATGAATATTCCCAACCACACAGCGTTAATCATTGCTAAAATAAGAATGATCTTTTCGTATGCAGAAATCTGCTCATAGTCGTGCATATTCATTTTTATAATTAAATAGATGGAAGCTCCCGCCATCAACATAACGCCCAGAGCAGCCCAGCTTCGATCGAAACCGAGCCATAAAGCACATAGAGATGTCAGGGCGAAATATATCAACGCCGGAAGACGAGCGTAAGCGATGCCGAATTTATCAGCGGCCCAGACCACACTTGTCTGCTTCAGAGGCGTTGCTTTTTTATCGGCTTCCCGATCAGGAATATGATGAACCATGACCCAGGCAATGCAGAAGAGAGCATTAATGACGGCGTTCTGCACCACCCATTCAGGCAGGGTATCGAGTGTGAGCCACGCACCGGCCAAGCCTAGGAAAAGCACGGATGGAAAAGTCGACAGCCATTCTCCTAAAAAAGGACGATAGCTGAACTGGAGCGGCGGAAGCGAGTAAGACACAGCTCCCCATACTCCCACTGCAAGCAATATTCCTAGTTTGTAGAAACCTGAAATAAAAAGCACACCGATGGTTATACCTAAAAGCAGGAGCAGCCCTTTACCGATCCTCCATAAATCCGCCTGGGAGACAAAGCCGGATTGAATAACGCGGCTTCCTCCGGATAAGATCGCGGGGCTGTATGTATCGGTTCCGGAAAGATCATCCACATAATCGTTCAGGATATGAGTGAGAATGCCGTGGATCAGGAATGCTCCAAATATTAATAGAAGGAATAAGATCATTAACTGACTTGTAGAGAAGGAGAAGTATAGATACAAAGGAAGAACAGTAGAAACTATGGTAGCGACACTGGAGGAGATGACGGCGATGAAGCGCATCAAGAGCCAGACTCCTCTGAGGTTCTGTAAGGCTTGCTTCTGCATGCGAGAGAACTCCTTTTTTGTAGAAGGTGTTCTTCTATTATAAGTGAAGTTTAAAAAGGAAGAAATAGCCACTTGCTGAAAATCCGGAATCTATAAGCGAATCGAATATTATGGATAAATATGTTAAGTTAAAAATAGATTGAAAGATAATCTAGTCTTTAAAAACCTTGATAGAGAAGAACCTAAATCAAAGGTTTTAGGAGGAGATTATTTGCTTGCTAATATTCTTTGGGGCTTGTTTTTAGTTCTATTTATAGCCATGATGATCTATCTTGATAAACGAAAAAAGAAGAAACAATACTATACGCATGGAATGAAAAAAGGAGAAAAGACAGAAAAGGAAAAAGAAGTGGACCGGGCGATTGAAAGAGAGAAGTCCTTTAGAGGTGGGCCGCCTGGCGGCCCGGGAGGCGGCGGTGGATTTTGATTTAATTTCCCTGAGGAGGGATGAAATGCTTTATGTAGTATTATCTATTATTATGACAGGTATGCTGATTGGCTCTGTTATTTTTACGATTAGAAAGAGAAAGAAACTGGGTTACACGGGCTTCAAAAGTGCATTAACTCCCATTTGCTTATATTTAATCCCGGTAACACAGCTTTTCGCTTACTGGCTTGATATTCTTGGGCTTATCAGTTGGGGAGTTACAATGGGCATCTTACTATTTGGTGCATACTTTACTAAGTATTCTATTCAGCCTGAAGCATAATTGATTTTCTTTGGATATATAATCCTATTAGTAGACTTATTGATTGATAACTCAAATGAATTATCTAGCGATCTTTAGGACATGAGTACGGTAAACTACCGGATCATGTCCTTTAATTTTGATGAAAGATATTAGTATTCACTACGTTTATATATGAAATAAAAGGATATTTTATAATTCAATTGAATTAGGGATAAAAACTTATTAAATTGTAAATTTTATGCAGGGTATTTGCGGCTTATGTCGAAAGTATTGAAAAGTATTTGCGGGTGTAGTTCCGTTTTAAGAACTATTCTTAAGAAAATATGTAATTAAAAAGGAGGGCAAGATGAGACAGGTTTGTATAAATTGTTCTCACCCCGTAAGTGATTCAAGCTATTGTAGGCATTGTGGCCAATCTCAGAAGTGTCCCAGTTACAAATTCCCCTTTTCCATACAAATTAATTATTGTCATGAATGCGGGGAGCGTGTGGGGCATATGGATAAAAAGAACCATTCCGAACCCGCCTTTCGTAAACCAGCGTTTGTTTGGATTATCGCATGTACACTGATTTTATTATTAATTTTCAATTTTTCTTCTTCCATAGATGCAGATGTTTTTGGATTCTTGCCATTGGTTGAAACACCAGAAAAAACAGTAGAGAATTTCTTTACTATGATTGAAGCTGGGGAATTACTGGAGGCTAAACAGTATCTTCATCCCTCTATTCCATGGGATCCTGTATCAGATATAGGTGTTATTCCTGAACATAGAAGTGATGTGTCAGGAGATTTTGCAGTATTAAATGTAATGTTGGAAATATATCCAGAACCTCTTTATGAACAAAACCAGGGTTTTGTGAGTATAGAATTGGAACGCGTAGATGGAAAATGGTTGATCTATGGATTAGAGTAAAATATTTCATAATTTTATTTTCTTAGTAAGGAGGTGTGGGATTACGCTTTAGTTTAGAACTTCTTTTATCGTTATCAATAAACAGTAAAGGATGATTAGATGAGATGTCCAAATTGCGATAATGAACAAAGTTCAGGTAAGTTTTGTGGAGTTTGCGGAAGTAGTTTAGGAACTGAAGGAAATAGTAATTCCGAGGTTGCAGCTGCCTATGTTAATGGTGCACATGATAATCCGGCAATGTCTATGGATAAAGTTAAGCAGTTTTCAGGAGAGTATGGCCAGACTTCACTCGATTTTTTGAAGCGTCCTGTCTCTGCTTTACAAGCTAATGAATCTTCTTTTGTCCAAGGTATAATAAGTCTATTTATTTATATGGTGACCTTCACATTAAGTATTTATTTTCTAGTGAACACCCTCTTTAAACAAGCCAGTGGATTTTTTATGGAAAGTCAATCTCTCCCGTTTTTTGCGGTGAGTTCCCGGATATTTGTTGTTTCCCTAATAGGTGTTTCGATTAGCTTTGCTGTGTTATTCCTTGTCTCTATAATTTTGAACCTTTCTTTAAATTTGAAGAGTGGAGTTGCCCAGTATGGCGGAATTATAACACCTTTTGTAGGGGTCAATCTACTAGCAATTGTATTTGGTTTAAGCGGAGCAATAGCCCTTACAGTCGCTACTTTATGCATTTCAACATTCTTTACTCTATTAATTGTCCCCACTCTATTTATTTATCACCACGGAATTACCAAAATGCCAGAAAAAAATATATTCTACTGGAGTACAGGTACTACTCTGTCTATCCTGTTACTCTCTTATTTAATAGGACGTGGGATGGTTATCAGTACCTTAAGAGACATCGAATCCTTTATAAATTTCTTTTAATTACACAATTCAACACTTCTACATAATAAAGCAAACAATTGATATTTAATTCTAACTATAACAGTAGTAATTAATGAGCAAATGAATAGGTGGTATAGAAAGGAGATATGTTGGTGAACTATTGTACTCACTGTGGCAATCCTGTTGAGGAAGATAAACATTTTTGTACAACCTGCGGAAAAAAGCAAGATGAGGAAATGGCTAGTACTAAATTAGAGCAGCCTCAAAATCAAAAACCGTCCAGGAAACCTCTCTCCAGAAAAAACAAAATTATTGCAACAGTCTCTGTGGCGGCGGTTGTTCTTTTATTTGGTGCTCATATGGTTATATTATCGGTGCTTGATCCGCTAAAAAGTGTTCAAGCTATGGACCGTGCTTTAACAGATGGAGATTCGAAAGCATTTTTTAACCACGTAGAAGTGGATAAAGAAGCTTTGTTAGATAAAGATCAATACTTAGAGTTTATCCGGCAGAGTGATTGGGAGTCACTGCGGATGCAAATTATAGATGAATTTAATTCTAAAGACTCTCAAGCTTTTGATTCAACCGTGAAAGATTACAATGGGCATAATTTGTTTGTAGTAAAAAGAAATACTATTGTACCAGGTTTATATCATAGTTATGATATTGAGGCTATACCTAATAATGTAGTTGCATCGGCAAATATGGATAATTCTACAATAAAAATGGGAAAGCAGACCGTGAAAATAAATGAAGTAGAAGAAGCAGTAGATCTCGGAAAAGCATACCCAGGAGAGTACAGTTTTGAAGGATCTGCTTCTAATGATTTTGGTAAATTTAAGTATGAGGAAACTGTCTCTGTCTATCCTAATGAAGCGAAAGAGACTGAAGTTCTTGCTCAATTCCCTGAGGAAACGTTTAGAATTGAAACCAATCAATCTGATGCTACTTTGTTTATTAATGGGAAAAGCACAAAAAAGAAGTTATCTGATTATGAGTCTCTAGGACCTTTCCCAGAGGAAAAGGTATCTTTACATGCGGAGTGGAAAGATGAGCAAGGTGAAACACTACAAACGGAAGCCATAATTCCGGACTCTGAAGTGTGGGGATCATTAGTATTTGAATTTGAAGAAAAGGAAGATACAGCTGAAGAAATTCCTGTTTTCGAAGTCGAGACAGATGAAGTAGAGGAGTCTTCAGATGCTAACGTGTGGACCTCAGCAGAAGCTGAAGACCATGTATTAAATTTTAGGGATTCGTATGAGAATGCTTTAAATGAACGTGATTATGAGCAGGTTTCCAATTATCTGGAAGGAGGAAGTGAAGCTGAAGAAGATATTGCCGAATACGTTGGAGACTTGAAAGATAAAGGTTATCACTATGAATTCACAAAAAATGAAATAATAGAAGTAGAAGAAAAAAATGATGCTACTTTTATCATAACAACCAACGAAGAATTTATTTTTACAAACCACAAGGAAGAACAAATTCATTATGATCGAGTTAAAAATTATACTGTAATTTCGACTGAGGATGGCCTAAAGATATCTAAGATTGATATTGATGAAACCGAACGAAGTGACTTATAGATTAAAGTTAAAGAAGAGGGGATCGAAAAAATTCGGTCCTCTCTCTTTGTTAGTTACAATTTCTTCACGCGGAAATTACTTTGCAGAACCGGCCAATTTTGAGGAAACGGACTTCCGAGTACCCAATAGCTAGCGCCTCTCAGACCGTAATTTTTGATGGTATCATACTTTGCTTGAACACTTCGTGCATCCTCGAACCAAACTTCGTGTTCCTGACCGCTGTTATCTGTATAGCGGAAAAAGGGAGATTGATATTCTTCATTATATTGGATATCTACTCCATAGTTTGCAGCTAGCTGAACGGCTTCGATCGGGCTCACGGTACGGGCGAAGGTTCCTTCCACCCAGGGGATTTTCCAGTCACGCCCATAGAGAGGCATACCCATGAGAATCTTCTCTCTTGGAATAACTGTTACGGCGTAATCAAGCACTTCTCTCACTTTGTTAATCGGTGCAATTGCCCACGGTCTTCCTCCGGCCCAGCCCCACTCGTATGTCATAAGAACTATGAAATCTACAATTTCAGCTTGGGTTTCATAATCGTGGGCTTCATAGAGAAGACCTTGCTGATCGGCACTGATTTTTGGCGCAAGTGCCGTAGAGACCAGAAAACCTTGAGGTCGCAATCGATCAGTCAATCGGCGTAAAAAATTATTATAATTTTCGCGGTCTGCTTGATAAACGTACTCAAAATCTACATTCACACCTCTGTACCCTTTTCTCCCCATAACCTCCAGCAGATTGGTAATCAGCGTTTCTTGAATCTGGGAATCTCTGAGAAGGGAAGCGGCCAAGTCTGAATCAAAGGATCCATCCGAAAAGTTGGTGAGAACTAGAAGTGGCAGGGCTCCAGCCGAAGCGGCAGCGTCCAGCACGGGCTGTTCGTCTCGTGAAGATATACTTCCATCTTCCTGAATGGCATACATAAAGAGAGACAAGTAGGTGAAATTCCGACCCAGCGCCCGGACTTCCTGGCCACCGGCCTCGTTGAGCTTTGTCGTGTACGCATTTACTTCGATGAAAGGTCGAGGTAGTGCAGGTACTCTCAATGTCTGCCCCGTATAAATAAGAGCAGGATTTGTAATTGAATTCACCTGAGCGAGTTGATTAACTGTGGTGCCGTAGCGAGAAGCAATACTCCATAAACTTTCACCCGGCTGCACCTCATGAGAGAAGTAGGGAAGGATCAGCATCTCCCCCGCATAAATCTGAGCAGGGTTCGTAATATTATTCACTTCGGCAAGCTCTTCGATCGATACACCGATGCGCTGAGCGATGGCATATACACTATCCCCCGGCTGCACCACATATTCACGTACCGGGTCAGGAATCTCAAGGCTTTGCCCAATGACGAGAGTATCAGGGCGGTTCAGCTGGTTGAGAAGAATAATTTGATTCATCTCCGCTCCGTACATACGGGCAATTCTCCATAACGAGTCTCCTTGCTGCACCACATGAATTTGCATAGACACGCTCCTTCGTTATTGTCACTATATAACATGTTATTCAAAAAAGACATGTCCTATTTTTTAAGCTTTGTAGTAGACGAAGAAACAGAAAGTATAAAAAACTCTCTAAATAAATTTACATAATTTTGAAACCATTCTATTTGAAAATCCGTAAAGTTGCACAAGAAAAAGTATTCTTTTGAATACCTATAAATTTAAAAAGAAGTTCTTCTACAAAAGGGAGGAGGTCGTGCCTGTGGAGATAGTGGCTGCTTTATTAATTATCGGATTAGCCGTAGTTGTAGACTTCTTCTGGTTTGATGTGGATCGAAAACGGTGGGGCTGGATGAAAAATTGGACGAAGGTTCAAAGGGCATTGTTTTTTACTGGATTAGTCTCAATATCATTTCTCGTTTACTTGGGGATAAGCTTAGAATATTTGTAAGTTAATAACCTTCCGCTTAAAGAAAATGGATTTTTAAATAGGTTCCATCAAAAGCTTATAAGTATTGAAAGAAAAGGAAGTTCCCAATCAGGAACTTCCTTTTCTTTCATATTTGATCAAAAAAACGGAGGTTCACGTGTAACAAGTGGTTTGTAAAATGCTGTTCTTCGCGTCATGATCAGTTTTTCCTGATCGAGCCACCAGTCAGTTTTCATAGTTTGAAATGCGTTCATCAGCACGTGTTCAGCAGACTCCGGAGCAATGACTGATTCATCTTTTGTGTAATTTTGGTCAAGGTTATAGATGGCACTCCGGCCTTTATAATTCTGTTCTGTACCTGAAAAATTAGCCACAATAACAGCGGCCTGGGCGCCTTTAGCGACAGCATCCCATGTCGAGACTGTGCCTTTGGGAT
Organism: Halobacillus sp. K22; assembly: GCF_052246795.1. NCBI lineage: Bacteria > Bacillati > Bacillota > Bacilli > Caryophanales > Bacillaceae > Halobacillus > Halobacillus sp. K22. The sequence continues at coordinate 8,216 of NZ_JBQQCN010000029.1, forward strand.
AAGGTTTTGCAAACATATCCTGATTCATTGTAAGTTCCGTTCCATACTGGCCGTTCCAGCTGGTTGGAATGCAAATCATATCGGCTCGTTTAACCGCAAGTACACTGGCCACCTCAGGAAATACGGCATCATAGCCTATCATCATGCCAATTCGTCCAAATCCATTGATCGGGGTGATTGAGATGTGGTTCCCTGGAGTGGCCCACTTTTCATCACGTTCATCGAGATGGATTTTGCGGTGTTTCCCTATGACTTCTCCCTCTGGGTTAATTAAAATTGCTGAATTATAGTAATGTGGCAATTCCTTTTCTGCAAAACCGAAGACGATGTGGGCGGATTTCTCTTTTGCTAGCTTCTTCATTTCTTTGACCGTCCGCCCGTCATCGGTTTCTGCATAAGCGTGAATATCCTGCTTTTTCCTGGCGTGAACGGGACCGATTAGCGAAAGTTCTGGCAGGACAATCAGGTTCACATCTTTCTCGACTTTTTGCTGGATGAGTTCTTTTACTTTTTCTAGATTTGATCCTTTATTTCCAATATCCGGTTCGTACTGGATGGCGGCTGCTTTAATATCACGTGATACTGTATTTTTCGTATAATCCCATGGACCAAGAAACAGCATGAGATCCTTATAGGAATCCATACGGCGTTCGAGAAGGCGGTCCTTACCTGGGTTTGTAAACTGCGCTGGATCGATCTCACCGTACAGAAATAAATCATCCGTGCCATTTTCGTTTTGGGAGACAGGGGCTTCGGTTAGCTTTTCCCCGTAAGGAGACCAAAGGGCACTGGCACCAATCATTTGGAAATCTTCTTCTTTGTCCGTCCGGTTTGCGCTGATCACATAAAGCCCGTTCATCTCTGCCCAGTGCTGCAGCATGGAAATGGACGCACTGGACGAGTTAGTAGGAAAGCAGAGGATATCAGCCCCATTTACGGCTGCAAGACGGGCGGATTCTAAATAGGCGGAATCCTGACAGATAATCATAGCAATATTCCCTATATCCGTTTCGTAAACGGGGCAGCCAATGTCTCCCCAGCAAGACCAGTAATTTTCCACGACCCACTGATGGATCTTTCGATATTTTCCAATATATCCGTCCGGACCAATAAGTGCTGAGGAGTTGTAATAAAGACCGGAATCTAAATCCTCTTCAGCCATACCGATCACAATATAAACGCCGAATTCCTTGGCTACTTCAGAAAAATGATCGGTGGTAAGGCCCGGAATGGTATCTATATAGGTACTGATTGCGGACCGGTCCAGGTAATGGTAACCTGTCGTCGACATTTCCGGAGTAACAATCAGTTTTGCCCCGTTCGCTGCCGCCTCCCTTACTTTTGATTTAAGTTCACGTATATTTGCATTACGCCGGTTAAGCTTGGGGTTAAACTGAATGGATGCGGTTTTGAATGGTTCTTTTCGTTTGCAAATGCTTCCCACCTCCTGGAAAAATCTCTTCTTTTATCATACCCGACTCATCTATTTCATTAACTAGTAAGAACTTCTGTAAATTATATCCTTATATGCCAAAGTATGTTTGAATTTTGGCAATAAAGGAAAGAGGAAAGAGATTCAAACTTATCTCGAATGGAGGACAATTATGGCAAAACAGAAGGTGAAGAATCGATGGCTGATTGCTTTGTGTGCGGTGGGGATACATATTTCTATTGGTTCCGTGTACGCATGGAGTAACTTTACAAATCCTTTAATAGAGGAATTCGGCTGGAGTTCGTCACAGGTACAGTTTACATTTAGTTTAGCTATCTTATTCTTAGGATTGTCTGCAGCTTTTCTCGGCTGGTTTGTTGAAAAATATGGCCCACGAGTAGCTGGTATAACAGCCGCCATATTTTTTGGGATTGGAGTGTTCGGTTCAGGATTTGCCGTGAATCTGGGATCGCTGTGGGCTTTATATTTATTTTATGGAGTTCTTGGGGGAATTGGACTCGGCGTGGGTTATATAGCGCCTGTCTCTACATTGGTTAAATGGTTCCCTGACCGGCGAGGTCTTGCAACCGGTATGGCTATTATGGGCTTTGGGTTTGCGGCCGCAATCGCAAGTCCTGTCATGAACTGGTTAATCGGTTCAGTAGGAATTGCTATGACATTTTATATTTTAGGAGCTTCTTATTTTATTATTATGATTCTATCATCTCTCTATATGTCAAGGCCGCCTGAAGGCTGGACGCCAGAGGGATATGATGACTCCGAGGAAGAGGATGTAGATAAGATGGATCTTGCATTCATTGGAGCTAAAGAAGCCTTGAAGAAGAAGCGTTTTTACTATCTATGGATCATGCTGTTTATCAATGTCACCTGTGGAATCGCTGTGATATCCGCCGCAAAACCAATTGCTGAGAATACAGTAGGAATGACTTCGGCAGCGGCCGCTTCTCTAGTCGGAATTATGGGGCTATTTAATGGAGGAGGACGCATTGCGTGGGCAACAGCTTCTGACTATATTGGGCGCTCGACGACCTACTTAATTTTCTTTGCCCTGCAGATTGTGCTGTTCATCCTGTTGCCGATGACGACATCTGTCACGCTATTCGTTATTTTCTTCGGTATCATTTACACTTGCTATGGTGGAGGTTTTTCAACTATTCCTGCCTTTATTGGCGACTTGTTTGGAACGAAGGAACTTGGAGCCATCCACGGATATATTTTAACGGCCTGGGCAGCAGCTGGTTTAGTTGGTCCAACATTCGCAGCCTTCATGAGAGATACTGTGGGCAGCTATGAAAGCAGTTTAATTTATTTTGCTGGTTTGTTCGTTGTTGCTTTAATTGTCTCAATCTTAACGAAAGTGGATATTCGCCGTTTAAAGGCCAATATCAGGCATTCGGAAAATCAGCGAAAAGCTCAATAATAGGAAGAAGAAAGCCGCTCTTAAATCGTAAGAGCGGCTTTTTTAAACTTATTTTGGTTGGGAGTGTTTTTTTCCAGAGTTTTTGCGATACCAGTAAATACCTAAGAAAATAACCAGTGCTAATACGGCAAGAATGATTATCAGCATTGTGTTTGAGGAGCTGGACTCCTCAGAACTCTCGGGTGACGCTGCAGAGTCACCAGTGTTTGCCTGATCTGATGATACTTCCGTAAATTCCTCTGACTTTTCCCCTGTGTACAGTTCGGATTCACTTAGGGTTCGAATATCTTCAAGCGGTTGAACGTAAACATTTCCATCCTGACTTCCTGATATATAATGCTCGTTCATAATAATCGCGCCGGCCGGGGCGAGGGTGCCGCCAAGCTTCATCTGGTTAACCAATTCACCTGATTCTGCTTCAAAAGTGAAGACGTCACCCGCTGCGTTACCAAAATAAACATATTCCTTATAGGCGACAGGGGGTGCTTTATTAACGCCGCCTTCATACTCCCACTTGATTTCTTTTGCTTCCGTATCAAAGGCGTAAAATTTTTGTGTAATCGGGCTGCCTACAAAAATTGTTCCATCCTGTAAAACCGGAGCGCCGGATTTATTGTTTTTAACATGCTCACCTGTTCCTAAAGATTCTTCGTGGGTGACTTCACCCGTTTCTTTGTCCATTTCGTACAACATGTGTTCATACATATTTTCTCCCTCCGCTTTTACGAGGGCGGTGGTATAGATTGAAGTTTCACTTACCACAGGGGGAACATCGTCCAGTCCAGCAGCAACCTGATCGAATTCCGTTTCCCATTTTCGTTCCTGATTCGCAAGATCGATGGCGTTAAAATGGAACTGCTCTGCACTTCCGCCACCTCCTACATAGAGGGTATCTCCTTCGATGAGGGGAGAGGACATGCTTACAATACTTCCCAGGTCAAATTGCCAGTCTAGTTCCCCAGTTTCCCGGTTCACCCCATAAAGCTGCTCGTCGCCTGCTGTAATATAGACATTTTCCCCATGGATGGCTGGCGTAGGCATTACTTCTCCATTGGTTTCGAACTGCCATACGGTTTCCCCCGTTTCCGCATCAACAGCCAGCATTCCGTTTTCTCCGGTTCCGCGATTGCCGTTTTCCTGGTAATAACGGTTCCCGTAGCCGACAAAAAGCATACCGTCTTTGTAAATCATTTCTGAATGTACCCAGTTAGGTGCAGAAGACTTCCAAAGACGCTCGCCACTCTTTATGTTAAAGGCTTGCAGGCTTCCGGTATTGTGGTTTCCGATGTAGAGGGTGTCTTTAATAACAACGGGAGTGGCCCGGAGCTGGTTGTCAGTAGGGTATTTTTTTCGGATGGTTTCTTCTACAGCTTCTCCATGGACAGGATTGTTTGTTTTGTTTAATCGGTATTGTTCCCATGAGTCTGGACCGAACACAGCAGCTGAAACGTTGACAGGGAGAATAAAACTTAGCAGCAGGCCAAGGCCTGTGAGACATATTACATGTTTAATTTTTACATTCAATTATGTACACATCCTCTCTTGTTTTGGTATGTATTCCCTTATAGTAAAGGCTAACACTCTTTTTTTACCAATGCACGATTGTAACGAACATTACGTGGAGAAGGATACAAACTGAGGTTGTGAAGGGACTGCTTCCGAACTTTTCTAATCGTGTTTTTCTTAATAAGGGACTGCGGAAAGGGCAGATGACTCTCGGTTATGCGGGAAGAGCTATTAATCAAAACGTCAGCAAATAGAAAAAGCACAACACGTTATCAGTTCTCGTGTTGTGCTTTTGAAGCTTTATGCTCGCCGTTTCACCATATCAATGTAAAGCTGTTTGTATGCATTATGTTCTTCGTTCATCCCTACTTCATGATACAGTTTTGCAAGCCACTGGACCGGTCGATGGTCTTCTTCACGAAGCTCCATATCAAAGCTCATACACTCAATGGCTTTTTTGGGCTGATGAAATTCATGATAAAGTTCGCCTAACTTCATTTGCTGGTTAGGATCCTCAACTATTTCGTTCATGAGGTCCACCTTTTTTAAAATGGGTACTGCCTGAGGGTAGTTCTTAAGCGGCTCTGCCCATTTCTTGATGTACGACACCTCATGTTCATCCATCAGGGAACTGATCGCCTGGGTAAGAATTTCAGCTGTCTGGGGGTCACCGCTCTCCAGCAAATGTTTGAGGAGCATTTGCAATTCCTCTGGCGTCATGTCCTCAGCAGCACTTTCATTTCCTTTAAACATCTGCACCAATTGAGTGGACTGATGTTGAGTTAACGTGAGCCCGCTTTGGTGAATCAGTTTTAAAATGTCCTTGAATTTTTCGTTTGCGATATAGGCATGCAGTAAATCCTGCTCCAGAGGCTCAATGGCCAGCCCGCGTTTATACAAATCATCAAGCAGATGGAGTCGGTCAAACTCCTCGAAGCGGCTGTCTATCAGCGAATGCAGAGCTTCATAATCCTTAGGATCCTGCGTATGCACCGCTTGCTGAATTGAGATTGCCAGCAAATCATTTACTCGACCTTGTTTATCATACAAATTTGATAATTTTTGAAAAGACTGTTCATGGTGTTTGGAAGAATATAATTTTTTCTCTGTATAAATTGGATCGTGGGAGAGAATGGTCTCATCATTATTTTTATAACGCTCATCATATTGGTTGAAATCGAGATCTCCTGAAAAAGCCTCTACTAAGCGATGATGCGGGGAGAAATCTTTAAGAATTTGAAGGATACGATAACATGACAGTAATTTTCCATCACGGCGTTCTTTGTAAAAAAGAGTCTCGATAAAGTTTGATAATTTTTCTTTGTTAATAAAGGATTCGAAGTAGGTAGCAATTAAAGCTGTTTCCTGCAAACTATAGTGGTTCTGGAGTTTTTTAAACAATCCATTAAAACTTCGCTTGCTGAACTGAGGTTGGGAGGAGAGGACGAAATCGATCAGCGGGTGAGGAGGTGTGAATGTGATCCCTTTCTGGAATGCTTTATTCACATAAGACCGCTTGGTCAACTTCTTCGCTGAAGCATAATTTAAGTACTGATTCTTATGAAAGAAAAGATAGGACGTCTCATCCTGGTCATTGGTGACTTCAATAATTTTACATTGGTTGAAAATTGCCATACTTTGGACTTGCCACTGGGCTTCCTGCTTGTTTTCTTTAACCGTTACTGTTGAAAAGGGCATACATCAACCTCCTTATCGTTACTTTTATCTTACCATGAAAGAGAGTACGAAAGATAGCTGGGGCATTATGGCAGGAGAGAAAATAAAAAAATTCCAACCCTCTCGTGCATGAGGGCTGGAATTTTCGTTCAATTATTCTGAGACGATGAATTCAAAATTTCCTTCGAATTTTACATCTTTACCTAGCATAAGGCCGCCGGTTTCCATGGCAGCGTTATAGGTCATGCCATATGCTTCACGGTTGACTCTTCCGGTTACATCGAAGCCGGCTACCGTACTGCCGTCCAAAGGACTCTTGGAAGTTCCGTTATACTCTACGTTGAACGTTTCTTCGTTAGTTACCCCTTTAATTGTAAAGTCTCCGGTGATTTTGTATTCATCATCATCTACTTTTTGGATGGATTTACTTTCAAAAACCATATTTGGGTAAGTTTCCGCTTCAAAGAAGTCACCTGCGCGAAGGTGATTATCACGGTCTTCATTTCCTGTATCGATTGATTGTACAGGAATGGTTGCTGTGATTTTAGCAGATTCAAGATCTGTAAAGTCACCATTCACCTCTATATTAAAATCGGTAAATTCACCTTTAGCTTTGGACACCATCATGTGTTTAATTTGAAAATCGATAGCACTGTGTGCTTGGTCTAGTGTTAGTGTTGACATTGGGCATTCCTCCTCGTGATTTGTATTTGCAAGTCTAAGGCTAACGCAACTAATAGTTTGAAGTCAAGATATATGATTTAAGAGTACCTGGGGTGGTAGTTCAAATATTAATGAAGATACCTGCCTCCTTTTCATCCATTTTATTCCACCTCAGGTCATCCATAAATTTCCCCAACACAATTTATATGACTAAAATTTTATTTCAAAACTTAATATGATAAATTGACATAAAAAATCATGAAAGTTATAATAGATTCATAATTTAATTTGGGGGATGGCCATGAATTATGTCATTGGGATTGATGGCGGCGGTACTAAAACTACCTGTTTGTTTATGGGAGCTGACCAGAATCGGATTCCGGTCCAGCCGAAACGAATCAAAGGGGAAGGAACGAATCCTCATATCATAGGATTCGAGGAAGCCGGAGCAAGACTTGTAAATTTGATCAGTCAGGGACTTACGAAGTATTCAATTACTCCTCAACAAATTATTGGAGTGGGATGTGGATTGGCTGGGGTTGGACGCCAGGACGATGAAGAAAAAATGACTCAGATACTGAGAAAAAAATTTTACACTCTTAATTTTTCAGAAAATTTTAATTTGTTTATAACATCCGACAGTGTAATTGCTCTGAAAGGGGCGCTGCCCAAAGAAGCTGGCAGCGGTATGCTTATCATGGCAGGTACTGGCTCCAATGCCGTGGCCGTAGAGGAAAGCGGGAACATATTACGCTGTGGTGGATGGGGGCATCTGATTGGCGATGAAGGTAGTGGTTATTACCTATCTTTGAAAGCGCTATCACAAATAGCGAAAGCTGCGGATGGTCGGGGACCGGCCACTGCCATGAGCTCTTTCCTTTTAAATGATCTCAATTTAGAAGAACCGAAGCAGCTTATATCTTATTGGTACGGGCGGCCTCACGAAAAGCACGAGATCGCACAATTAGCCAAACATGTAATTACTGCTTCAGAGCAGGGAGATGAAGTGGCGGTTGCTCTATTACAAGATGCGGCGGGAGAGCTGGTCCTTCATGCAGAGAGTTTATTTCAGCAATCCTCATCGCTCACCTCAGAAACACCGGTTACGGCAGCGGGGTCTATTTTTCAGCATTCGGAGGTTTTAAAACAGTATTTCATTAAGCATTTACATAAGCGAAGGCTGGGAACTTTTTGTGAAGCCTTAGGACCGCCGGAGTTCGGGGCCTGTTTACTCGCAAAGTAAAGAAAGGTGGGGAGAAATATGGAAGATTCTTTAGCTTTATTAACTACTGAACAGCGAAATCAACGATCTAAACATATGGATCAGATGTCGACTAGAGAAATTCTCACGGTGATGAATAAGGAAGACCAACAGGTGGCTGAAGCTGTAGAAACCGCATTGCCCCAAGTGGAGGAAGCGATTGAGCATATTACCACTGCTTTTAAAAAAGGGGGCCGACTGTTTTACGTAGGGGCGGGAACAAGTGGACGGCTTGGAATCCTTGATGCGTCAGAATGTCCGCCTACGTTTATGGTTCCACCAGATAGAGTTCAGGCCATTATGGCAGGTGGAGGCAGTGCGTTAACTCGTGCCAGGGAAAACACTGAAGATAACGAACAGCAGGGTAAGATGGATCTAAAAGATAAGCAGCTAACTGACGCGGATGTGGTAGTCGGAATTACAGCAAGCGGACGAACACCATATCCTATCGGTGCTCTGAAGTATGCAGGGGAAATCGGTGCATACACGATATCGCTTTCGTGCAATCCATTTTCTGAGATCAGTACTTTTGCCGAAACTCCCATCGAAGTAGTGGTAGGTCCGGAAGTTCTGACAGGGTCCACCAGGTTGAAAGCAGCAACGGCCCACAAAATGATATTGAACATGATCAGCACCACAACAATGGTTCATCTTGGAAAGGTATATGAGAATTTGATGGTGGACGTTCATGCGAGTAACCATAAGCTCCGCGAGCGGGCTAAACGAATCATTGTTGAATGCACGCAGACATCCTACGAAGAAGCTGATCAGGCATTAGTTCAGGCGGATTTTCAAGTGAAGCCGGCCATTGTCATGCTGGAGGCAGGAGTTTCTTATGAAAAAGCACTTGACCTGCTGGATAAGAACAAAGGGCATCTTCGGCAGGCGCTGAAAGCAAAGGATGAATGATTTGAACACCACAAAGTGGGTTTCAAATAAATTTACCAAATAAAAGGGGGAGCTTGCATTGACCATTTGGCGAAAACAATCGGCCTGGTTCATGTTGGTGGCATTTTTGGTTTTAGTTTTAGCAGCGTGCGCTCCGGGAGCAGGTTCGGAGGACACAAGCAATGAAAGTGAAGGTTCTGATTCGGAAGGAAGCTCAGAGTCTGGAGGAGACGGAGAAATTTCCGGCGAGCTTGAAATTCAGTACTTTGTCGGCGGCTATGGAGATTCTTGGTGGAAGGAAGTTATTGGTGATTTTAAAGAGAAATATCCTGATGTGACCATAACGGAACATGCGGGTCCTAATATCAATGAAGAAATGCGTTCACGCTGGGTATCCGATGATCCGCCTGATGTTGTCTATATTGATGGTGCAGGATCCAGTGAAACTCAAATGGTGGAAGATGGTCAGCTGATGAATCTGACGGAGTGGATGAACGGAATCGAACTTGAAGACGGTACGCCGTTAAGCGAAAGCTTTATTGTAGACCCGGCCAAATATGATGGTGACGTTTATAGCCTGCCACTCGTTTTTGATACGTGGGGCACATGGTATGACAGTGCCTGGTTTGACGAAAAAGGCTGGGATGTTCCGAAAGACTTCCCAGGTTTCATGGACACCATGGGGCAGATTAAACAAGAAGAAGACATCGCTCCATTCGTTACTACAGGTCAATATCCATACTATTTCTTACGCGGCATGCTGTATCCGGCCTTCGGTGCTGCGGGCGGTGACGAACTCCTGAATAAGGTTATCAAAGGGGAAGAAGGCGCCTGGACCAGTGAACCGGTACTTAATGTAATGAAAAAAGTAGAACAGATGCAGCAAGAGGGCTATATTGATCCTGGGTTTGGTGCTTTGAACCATACGCAGTCGCAAATGAACTTCCTGATGCATGATAATGCGTTTATTCCTGTTGGGTTCTGGCTTCCGAATGAAATGGAGAAAGATACACCGGAAGATTTCCAGTATGGTTTTATCCCGTCTCCTATGCAGGATGAAGGAGAGCCTTATGCGATTGTACCAGACCTTAGACCGCTTGCTATAGCTGAGAAAGCGGAGAATCCTGAAGCAGCCAAAGCGTTCGTCGAATTTGTATTTACGAAGGAATATGCGAAATTGTTCTCTGAACACACGGGTGCGATTATGAACCTTCAGGGTGTTGACTTAGCGTCCAGCGAAGACGTTCCTCAGTTCTTGATTGAAGCGAATAAGATGATCAACGATCCTGATCAGGTGCAAATCTATCAGAAACCACATCCGATGAGTTCAAATTTAGAAACTCCAATCAGCAATTCACTCGTTTCCCTGATGCTAGGAAATATTACAGCTGAAGAATTCGTAGAAGAAGCTGAACAAGCAGCCAGTGAGTATCGCAGCAATTTGGAATAGTGCATAAAAGGGATGGAATGTGGAGGCTCAAGCCAGTTCCACATTCCATTTTTTCCTACCTATCCTGAAAAGAGGTGAAAGAGATGGTTCAGTCGAAAAAGCAGCGTAATCTGTTTCTTGCTTTTTGTCTCGTACCGACGTTTTTAATGTTTTCGGTGTTTACTCTCTATCCGTTGTTCAATGGATTGTATTACTCATTTTTTGAGTGGTCGGGAGCTTCGTCTCTCGCAGAGTTTGTCGGTTTTGATAACTATAAACGGCTGTTAAACGATGAAATTATCCCCTTAACTATACTTCATGACTATTTTCTTGTGGTTACGAAAGTGATCGGTATTATGATTCTAGCTACTTTTTTTGCGGTCGCGTTAACCCAGATGAAAATAAAAGAAGCCCCTTTTTACCGCATCGTCTTTTTCTTCCCGAATATTATGTCGGTCGTGGTTATTGGTATTCTGTGGATGTTCATCTACAACCCGAGTCTTGGCCTCGTCAACTCAGGTCTGGAATTTATCGGCCTTGAGAGCTGGACAAGACCATGGCTTGGAAGTGAAGACTGGGCACTGCCAAGTCTTGTACTTCCCTCCGTTTGGGCGGGAATTGGGTTATTCATGCTCATGCTGATGGGCGGAATTTCAAATATCTCAAAAAGCTACTATGAGGCCGCAGAAATTGATGGAGCTACGGAATGGCAGCAGTTTTGGAAAGTAACCTTGCCGCTGATTTGGCCACAGATCAAAATTTCCATTTTATACATCATTATTACCACATTGAATGGGTCGTTTATTATCGTTCAGGTTATGACGAAGGGCGGTCCGAATAACTCCACCCATGTTATGGGGTCGTACCTGTATGAACAGGCGTTTGTGAAATACAACTTCGGCTACGGAGCGACGATCGGTGTCATGATCCTGATTTTATCACTGATTACCGTACTGATTATGCAGTTCTTTATGAGAAGAGAGAAAGTAGAATATTAACGGACAGGAGGGGAGAAAGTGAAACGTAAAGGCGGATTTTTCTCACGATCTTTTGTGCGCATTCCACTCATTATCTGGTCGCTTGCTGTTTTATATCCGATCGTATGGATGATTCTAGGGGCCTTTAAATCCAACGCTGAGATTTATTCTAATCCCTGGGGGATGCCCGAATCATTTAATTTTGGTAACTTTGTGGATGCTTGGACCAATTACAATATTGATATCAGTGTGTTTAATAGTTTAATTGTGACCGGTCTTGGGGCTTTATTGACGCTCGCTATGGCCATTCCGACTTCTTATGCGCTTGAGCGGATGAGGTTCCGTGGCAACAGGCTGCTATTTACTTTGTATATCTCTGCAATGATGATTCCAATGGTACTAGGATGGATTCCGCTGTTTTTCTTACTGATGCAGCTGAATCTACTAGATAATATCTTCGGACTCGCTATCGTTTATGCAGTGAGTCAGCTTCCTTTCAGCATTTTTGTACTTACCAGCTTCATGGCAACGATCCCTAAATCATTGGAAGAAGCGGCATCGATTGATGGGATGAGTCCTTACGGCATTCTCTGGAAAATTATCACACCGCTTTCGACAACAGGGATTATTACCGTAACCATTATGAACATGATACAATTTTGGAATGAATACTTTATGGCCTTGATTTTTTTACAATCCGAAGAAAACTATACGCTGGCACTCGCGATTGATTACATCAGTAATGAGACACAATATACAAATGCATGGGGCACGCTGTTTGCAAGTCTCGTCATTGCTATTGTTCCAGTGATTATTCTCTATGCGATTTTCCAACGCAGGATTGTGAAAGGCATGACTGAAGGAGCTATTAAAGGATAAGCGGGGTGATATGGATGAAGAACTCTTTAACCGGCGGGCTCGTGATATTGAACGAAATGAAGGATAAGCTGCCCCCATCCGAGCGTAAAATCGCGCAGTTTATACTTGATCAGCCCCATGAGGCGATCCATTGTACAGCCAGTCAGCTGGGAGAATTAAGTTCTACCAGCAGCGCGGCGGTCATGAGGTTGTGCAAGTCTCTGGGATTAAAAGGTTTACAGGAACTTAAATTGCGCATATCCGGCGACTTACAGAAGAAGCCTGGTTCCAAATACCGGGATATTCAGCCGGGCGAGCAGCCGGATTCTATTGTTGAAAAAGTAACCAGCAACAGTATGCAGGCGATCAATGAGACTACTGAGCTGGTTGATTATGAAACGCTGGAGCGGGCGGTTGAGCTGCTGAAAAGCGCGCGGAGAATCCACTTCTTTGGTGTAGGGGCTTCCGGCATTGTGGCGAAGGATGCCCAGCAGAAATTCTTGAGGATGAACAAAAGTACGTCTGCGTTCACAGATCTCCATAATGCAGTCATGAATATTGCTAACGTGGATGAGCAGGACGTGGTGTTCGGGATTTCATTTTCCGGGGAAACGTATGAAACAGCAAAACTCATGGAAATTGCGAAAGAAAAAGGGGCTAAGACGATCAGCCTGACTAGGTACGGCCAGTCACCGGTGACAAATTCAGCTGACATTTCCTTGTTTATTTCCGCTTCGCGGGAAATCCCAGCGCCATTTCGGAGCGGGGCGACTTCTTCCCGTCTTGCTCAGCTGCACATGATTGATATTCTGTTTGTGAACTTAGTTACGGACCAATATGAAGAAGCCTCCGCCTATTTTAATGAAATTACAGATGTGATGAATCGCCTGAAAGGAAAATAACCACTCTCAACTTCTTGGTGGGTCACTTCGGTTCATTCATTCACCCATTTAATGCCACCTCAGGTCATACAAAAATTTCCTGTTGTTCAATCTTAGTTATTGAATGATTTTCTCCCCATCTGCTTACTGATTTGCAGGTGGTTTTTTGTTGTGCAGGCGGGACAAAAAAGTTGTTCCAAACGCTAAAACCCCTTAACATAGAAGAAGTAAAAAAATAAGCGATGAACGCAAAAAGGTGGATGCTGCATTGAAGCAATTCATATATAGATCCTATTGGCTCCGCCGGTTACTAGCCTCCGATCCGGGCCGGAAACGGCTGAATCAGGCTGGTAAAGCGACCATTAGTTTAATTTCCTCTGTTTTTACAACTACACTTATCTTAAACTTGCTGGGTTTTGAGCCACTTTTGCCTTCCATCATCTCAGGGATAGCTGGTCTTATGGGGATTATGGTCGTAATGGATGATACGAAGGAAAAGAAACAAATAACTACACTGCTGCTCACGCTGTCAGCTGGGTGCGGTGTGACTTTAGGCTCCTTATTGGCCTGGAACGCTATCCTCGTTTCAGCATTGATGATAGCCATCATATTTAGCGCCTTTTACTTCTCAAGGTACGGCAGTCGTTACTTTTCTATTGGTATGATCGGCTTTTTTACAGTATATTTTTCTTCTTTTTTAAAATTATCACCTGCTCAATTCCCCTTGTTTTATTTGGCGATCGCCATCGGAATCATCTACGCATTCCTTTATAATTTTGTTATTTTTAAAGACTCAGTCCAGCTTCTCAAGCGGAGCATGCGCTCTTTTCACCGACAAGCAAATCTTACGTTTCAACTATTAATTGAGATCATTCAGGATCCTGAAACGAGTGAATCACGGATAAGAAAGCTTGAATATAACGTGAGGAAGCTGAGAGAATACGCAAATAATGTTTCCACTGACTTAAGTGCTCAGAATATTAAAGGTATTTGGCCAGGTCTTACAGCCAAGCAGCTTAAGCTCTATGTTTTTGATACGGCTATGTTTGTCATGACTCTGGCCGACAGCCTGCAAAAGTTGAAAAAAGATGATGCACTGGAGATGGCTGAACTGCGTAAATTGCTTGTCCAGGTTATTTCCACTCTGCAGGCGGCCGAAGTCCTTGACCAGAACTACAAGGAAAAAAACCTCGCAGAAGCAGAAAATGTTATTAGATCGCTGCAGGACTTCATTAATGATTTATTTAACAAACAGCCTTCACAGCCGGAAGGGTGGCTTTACTTACTTCGCCGTATAGAGGCGATTGCAACGCATGTAACGGAAGGAGCACTTCTTATCCAGTATTCGCTCCAAGAAATCGACATTCCAGACATGGATTCAGATGATGAAGCGGAAGAGGAGGAAGGAGATGAGAAGGAAGATGAAGGGCTAAAGCCTACTACAAAAAAAGCAATACAATCTCTTATTGCTGGAACGATTGCCATTATAGTAGGTTACCTCATCTCCCCAATTCAGCCATACTGGGTATTGCTGACTACATTTATTGTTCAGCTGGGCACAGAAACGGTCGGCCGGACTTATTTGAAAGGATTAGAGCGCTCGGTGGGAACACTCATCGGTGCAGTGATTGGCTTTATCCTCGCGAGTCTGGTGTCCGGCCATTCGACGCTCGAAGTGATTCTCTTATTTGCGGTGATCTTTTTAGCTTTTTACTTATTAACAGTTTCGTACACAATCATGAGTTTATTTATTACCATGCTGATTGCCTTTATGTATGACCTCATGCTGGGTGGAATTAGTATTGAACTGTTAGGGGCCCGCGTTATAGATACCATTGCCGGTGGTGCTATAGCTTTAGGAGTTTCAGCTTTTATTTATCCTACTAAAACGATGGACAAGGTATCAGAAGCTTTCACGGATTACTTAAATGAACTAGATTCGTATTTAAACCAGTATATTCAAAGTCTGAAGCGTCCGACTGGCGTCAAAGACCTGGCGGGTCTTGCTTTTGAACTGGATGGCAAGATTCAAACAATCGAAGACGAATCCAAACCTGTTCTTCAAGGACCGGGCGCCCGGAAATATTCTGGACTTCCGCGCTGGATTACTATTTTCACTGCCATTAACTATTATGCCAAGCACTTGGTCGCCTCTTCGTACCAAAAGAATTTCTCCTATCCAATAGAAGTCAGCAGCGTTTTTCTATCAGTAGAAGAAAAATTTGCTCATAACATTCAAGTGTTAACGAAAATGATTGAAACGGATGAATGGGCAGGGAAAATGTATGATTTACAGGAAGAGCGGGAAAAAATCGAACGGTTCGCCCCTGATTATCAAGAAAATCAAGGTGATCTTGTTCATCATTTATACTATATTTGGAAGATTAATCAATCGCTTTTGATGATGGGTACTCACATGGGGATAGACAAAAGGAAGTAGCAGGAAAACGTAAATGTACAAAAAGAGCAGCTTCCCACTTGGAAGCTGCTCTTTTATGTGAACTATTTTAAACTGAGTTTACGTTTCCTGCTTTTCAATCAATCTAAACCCAATATACTCAAGGGCTGACTCCAGATTCGGCACTGTTTTTGTATTTAAATGCAGAAGCTGGGTGTTGTTGACTTCATGTTTAGCAATTTCCGGAGTAATGCCCGTCATAATGGTTTCCATTCCCATTAGTTTTAAAGATCGCACCAATTCAATGAGCACACTAGGAAAGGTGTTATCTACGATCACTAACCCGGATAAGTCTATGACGAAGGAATCGATATCATGATCAACCCCGTACTGGAGCACCGTTTCCATAATTTTATCTGCTCTGTACCCATCAATAATACCTTGCAGTGTTAAGATAGAAACGCCGCTTGTAATCGGAATAATGGGGACGTTTAAAAGACCCATATTATATTTTGTTTCATCCAAGTCAATAAGATGAGAAAGAATGTCCGCCATTGACTTTAAATATTCTACATCTTCATTACTGAAGTTCTTTTCTTCTTTATCCATTACACATAAGGTACCGAATACGTGACCGTCTGTGTTTTTTAACGTGACACCAAGAAAGCCTTTCACTTCCAGCTGGGAGGTGACTTCGAGTTCTCTAGTTAATTCATCTTTGGATAAATTATTCGTGTGCATGAAGTCGTTATCTTCTGAGATAATCAGTCGGCAGTAGGTGCCGCCATACTCCACGCTATAGCCTTCTGGAATAATTTCGTCCTCTCTATTAAACGAGCTAAGAACCGTCATCGCTTTGTCGCCACGCTTCGTAACATATGCTGTGTTTACATTTAATTGCCTGCTGATGATTTCAAACATTTTACTGGACACCGTTTTTAATGAATGAAATTCGGAAGAGGCTAAATTATATTGACTGGACATACATACCTTCCCCTTTACCTCTTATGTTGAAAAAGCCTATTCTATTCTACCATAATAATTCAACTGTAGTTTGATAGATTCGTTCTTTTTATAAGAGTAGAGGAAGGAGGGATGCTCACGTCCGGTTTTCTTTTTTATACACACATTCTCCATTAATGTAGGTCGCTTCCACATGGCTTCTCATATCAAAAGGATCACCGTTCCAAACGACCACATCCGCATCTTTCCCTTCTTCCAGAGATCCAACCCGATGATCAACACCCAGATGTTTCGCTGCTGTGGATGTGATAGCTTTCCATGCTTCTTGTTCTTCAAGACCATATTTAACCGCATGAATAGCACTTGAGATGAGTTGATCAATACCTACCACTGGATGATCGGTAGTAATGGAGATTGGAACTCCTGCTTTAGCTAAAACTGCCGACGTTTCCCATCCCTTATTCGCAAGTTCAATTTTTGCCCGCGTGGACATGGTTGGGCCGACGGACGCGTGAAATCCCTGAGCCCCTACATAGTCTGCAATTAAGTGTCCTTCTGTGCAATGTTCAATACTGATTTCGATATCGAATTCCTTAGCTAATCGGATTAACGTAACAATATCATCAGCGCGATGGACATGAGCACGGATGGGGATTTCTTTATTTAAAACTTTTACCAGTTGTTCCATGCCTAGATCAACTTCTTGTTTATCTTTCCTGGAAGCATAACTCTGAGCTTTTTTTAATGTGGACCGAAATAGGGAGGCCACCCCCATGCGAGTAATCGGAGCTTTTCCTTTAGTTCCGTGCAGACGTTTTGGGTTCTCGCCAAAAGCTGCTTTCATTCCGGAGGGATTTCTAAGTACCATGTCATCCACGATGGTTCCAGTGGTTTTAAGAGTAACCATCTCTCCTCCAATAACATTAGCGCTTCCCGGAAGTACTTGAACGGTTGTTACACCGGCCTGCCTAGCATCTTCGAATCCTTTTTCAAAGGGATTAATTCCATCTAGCGCACGAACCTCCGGTGTGATTGGATCACTAGTTTCATTAAAATCTTGCCCCTCTGTCCCTACTCCTTCTTCATGCACCCCGAGATGCGTATGGACATCAATTAAGCCTGGAGTAATGTATTTTCCGTTGCAGTCGATAACCTCTGCATTTTCATGCGGTTCATCAAAATTCCCTATTTTTTTTATTTTTTTCTCTTCTATCAAAATATTACCTTCAGGTGTTACGTTTCCCTTTCCATCAACTATGGTCGCATTTTCAAGTACTAGCATTAAACCTTTTACTCTCCTATCAAAAAAATATTTTTATTTAACTCCTTGCATAAATATGACTGGAATTTTATACTATTTCTGATTTGCATTTCAATACTAAAACAAAAAAATAATCATGTAAATTGATAAAATTGGTAATTTATTATCGAAAAGAATAATACAATTGAGAAAAAACTACCGAAAGCGGAATTATATAATGACTGAAGAATATAAAGATGTAATTGATGAGTTGCATATGGATATTATTTGGTTTCTTTACAGTAATGGAAAAACCCTTCGAAAACGCTACAACAGCTTATGTGATATCCAATTGAAAGTCTCTATAGTTACATTAGTACTCTCATTTTTTGCATGGTTTTTGAACTTTTGGGGAATGGGGCTTGAGGAAGCGGAAGTAATCAATCATGCCTTCTATTGGGGGCTCATTCTGCTCACTATTGGAGCAAGTTTTTATATTGGTCAAACAGGCTTTCTTCACCTTTTTTCAGCGGATTTAAGAGACTTTCTCAATTTATTGTCCCCCTTCGAGAGCTCAAAAGCGTGCAGACGAGAGAATAGCAATAGATTTCGAATGGAGAGATTGGAAGGAAGAGTGGCTTGAGCGTTGTAAATTGATCTTCTTAGCAGCAGGCGGAGGATCAATATTGTATTCTATTATTCTCTTATGGCTCCTCTCATAATTAAGAAAGGCGGTCCAAACATGAAAAAGTTATTATTGACAGGTTTTGAACCTTTTTTAAACTTTGCGTTCAACCCGACCGAATCAATCGTAGAATATTTGGATGGACGAACAATCGGCAATTATACTATTCACGGGGTAGTCCTGCCCGTAGATTTCAATCGTTCAGCTGAAGAGCTGATTACTCATTATCACCATATAAACCCTGATGCGGTAATTACCTTAGGAATGGCGGCTCATCGCAAAACAATTACTCCTGAACGGGTAGCGATTAATATTAAAGACGGAGCTCCAGATAATGATGGATATGTTCCCGAGGATGAGCCGATTCAGGAAGATGGGGCAGATGCTTACTTTTCTGAACTTCCCATTAAAAATATGGTTGCTTGTTTAAGAGAAAAAGGAATTCCAGCTGAAATTTCTAACACGGCGGGCACCTATCTTTGTAATAACGTTATGTACTCGCTGCTGCATGAGCTCCATCAAACGGAGAAAAAGATTCCTGCAGGATTTGTCCATATCCCAGCATCTTTTGAGATTGCTATGGTAGATTCTGAGATGCCAGCATGGCCATTATCTACCCTGCAAGAAGGTATTGAAACGATCATCCAAACCCTGGATTAAGGAGGCTTAACACTATGGTAGTATCCGGAAAGATTCATTATAAGAACCATAACATTGACTTTGAAGTTAAATACGAGCATGAAGATATTTCAGAAGGTCAAATTAAAAGTGAGGAAGCGAAGCAGGGCTTGATACATGCTATTAATCGAAAGTTCCGTGTGAAATATCCGCTTTCCAGTGAAATTGATCAGATTCACGTCAGTCGTTTTTAACAGGAACTAAAAAAGGCACCCTATGAGAGGGTGCCTTTTTTATTAGGAAGCTTTACCTTTGTTGAGAGCTGATTGATGAGGAGAAGAAGAGCCTAGTTTCGGCATATTAATTCGTCCGGTAACCAAACTCCCGAAAGGAATCAGATTGAATACATAACTCATAAAGATTGGTCCTGCTACACCTAAAACAAAAAATGCCAGAATATAAATGACTAGATTAGAAGGAAGCTTTAGGGTATCAAACCAACCGATCGCGCTATATTGAAACAAGGGGTGAATTAGATAAATGCTGTAGGAACAGCTGCTGACCCAAAGCACAGGCTTAGGTACCTTTTTCATTTTCATAGCGATTAGATAGAGTAGACAAAATACAAGGAACGTGTAGAAGATGATGTCAAACCTTTTAGAGCTGACAGCGGTCAATAAGCCGGAAACTCTTAAATAGATAGGGATCATTCCGGCAAGGACAGCCCCGCCGATGATCCAAAATCTAAATTTTTTCAAATAAAAAAGAAACTCGTCGAGATGTTTTCCGGCATAGTAAGCAACAGTGAAGTAGAAAAACCAGCCGAGAAATGGAAGCTGATAATAATCCCACATAAATTCAATACCTGAGATCCTGCCTTTAAAATTAAAGAATCCGAGATACATAATATTAATCGTTAAGGCAAAACCGATGACCAATAATGGTGGAAAACGGTCAAATGATTTCTTCAATAAAAAGTGCAGCGCATAAAACTGGAATATAATCAGTACGAAATAGCCATGCCAGGCGCCCAGAAGTGTTTTCTTAAAGAACAATTCGCCAAAAGCTGCCCATGTTAATCCGTCCAGACCAAGAGCATACACGGAATACACTGCTGCGAGAACCAAATAAGGAACCAGAATATATAGGATTCTTTTCTTCCAAAATGATTGCGGAAGGCGTTCAGGATATGAATAAGATAGCAAAAACTCTGAAATCATGACGAAGACCGGGGTGGCGAACATCATGCTCATATTAATTAAATAGGTAATGTTAGTTGTCGAAGCTGATACATCCAGGTTGCTTCGGGCCATTGTAATAGAATGAATAAGAACAACACACATACAAGCGACAAATCGAATAAAGAAAATTTCGTTAACAAAGCCTTTTTTCAAAAGTCCAGGCCTCCTTTTATTATACTCTGTCATTGTATTATGATTTCAGCTAGATTGATATAAATTTTTTATGATAATTGAAAGTTTACTACAGGTATTAATTTCCACCTCAGGTCATCCAAAATATGGATGACCTGAGGTGGAAGGTTTTGGTAGGATTATTCTTCTATGGTGATTTATAATAGAGTTATTACTAGAGTAGAGGGGAGTTTTTCAATGAAGTATATCCGTTATCGTAAAGAAGGTACAATCCATTATGGGGCGCTTGAAGGGGATACGATTACCCGGCTGGATGGCAATTACATAGAAGGTCCTGTGCAAAAATTATCCACTGGTGATTCGCTGGGAGAGGTGGAAGTGCTCGCTCCGACTGAACCGAGACAGCTACTTGCTATAGGTCTGAACTATGCGCTTCACGCTGAGGAACAGGGAAAGCCTCTACCTGAGGAGCCGATGATGTTTATGCTGTCACCGACAGCCGTTATTGGACAAAACGCTGGTATTACCCTGCCAACGGAAGACCACCGGATCGATTACGAAGCAGAATTGGCAGTGGTAATTGGTAAAGAGGCGAAGGATGTAACCAAAGAAGAGGCTTTATCTTACGTACTTGGTTATACCTGTGGAAATGATATATCGGACCGAGATCTCCAAAAGAAAGATATCCAGTACACGCGAGCCAAGTCTTATGCTACTTTTAAGCCGCTCGGACCAGTGATCGAGACGGAGCTGGATCCCAGCCATACTCAGATAAAACTTACTTTAAATGGAGAAGTGAAGCAGGATTCTAATACAAGTGACTTAATCCACAATGTAGAAGAACTTCTTGCAGAGGTAACTAAAGTGATGACCCTTCAACCAGGAGATGTGCTTATGACTGGAACGCCCTCAGGAGTTGGACCGCTTTCTCCTGGAGACGAATTAGAAATTGAAATAGAGGGCATAGGTAAGCTGCGCAATTATGTGAATAAATAAGGGAAAGAGTCTTGCGAATTCTCACGCAAGACTCTTTTTTGTTAACAAGGAGTATTTATTGAGGCTGAATCTAGTCAGCGATCCAGAAGATAACCCACTTGAAACTATCTAAGTATAATTTAAATGTAAAATTTGTAATATATGAATCAATAAGCCTCCTAAACCTTTGAAACTACTGAGGTAAAAGTTGGAGCCCTCTGTAATAATTGATGAAAAAATAACCATTTTTTACTCATATTCCTTTTAACAAGGTTTCAATGTATCTCTTATGGGAACTAAGGATAAAAAATAGCGCAATAAATCTCAGCAAAAATCTTAATTCAGGAAAAGGGAGGATGGAAGTGAGCAAAGAAAATCGAAATGGTAAGCCATCTTCTGACGACGACTCCCTCCTTAATGACATTGGAGGAGGTGTTAAGGAGAAGGCAGAAAGTTTTCGTGAAAAAATTCCTAGTGCATCTGAATTTATGAAAAGGTCAGATAACCCTGCTGAATTTGCGGATGAAGTGACTGATGAAATTCAAGAAGCTTCCAAGGAAGTTACAGAGGAAGCGCAGGATGAAACTAGTGACTATTTGGCTCAGCAATTTAAAGAGCAATTACGAAGAGAAATTGAAGAATTAAGATCCAATCTTGAAGAAAAGCAACAGGAAAACGCCAAGAAGGTTCATCAAAGAGCGGATGAAGCAGAGAAAAAGCTGCAGGAAAAACTTTTGCAGCTTCGTGAAAAGATCGCTTCTGTAAGAGAGTCTGGCGAAGAGATTCAAGAAAAGATAAAAGAAAGTCAGCGCTCTCGAAATTCTGATAGTCGAGCTAAAGGTGTAGAAAGCATAAAAGGTATATCGAATGTCAGGAGCTCTTCCAAGCTTAAAGGTCCCTCTAATATAAAGGGGCTCAGTCAAATGAAAAGCACGCCTCAGGTAAAAAGCTCAACTGATCTTAAAGGTGTGAATGAGCTGAAAAGTTCCAACAGCATTAAGGGGCCAACAGATGCAAAGGGGCTGAATGAAATTAAAAGCGCTCCAAACGTTAAGGGCCCTAAAGATGTGAAGGGAATAGAAGATATCAAAACATATCATGGATAAAAATTGAAAGGAGAATGAAAATGGCTATTCAAAAATCAACAGATAGTTCCAGTCTCGCAGAGGTAGTAGACCGTATTCTTGATAAAGGGATTGTAATCGATGCATTTGCACGTGTTTCAGTCGTAGGTATCGAGTTAATTACAGTAGAAGCAAGAGTGGTAATCGCAAGTGTAGATACTTGGCTCCGCTATGCAGAGGCTGTAGGTCTCCTGCGTGATGAAGTAGAAGAGGAAGGTATTGGCGGCCGTCTCGCCGAGCAGCGAGTAGGTTCCCAATCTCAGGAATCTGAGGACTCCAATGAGCGAGGCGAATTCAGTATTTAATCAGGGAAGGGTTGGTCTTACTGCCAACCCCTTCTCTATCTATATTAGCAGAAAGGCGGGTCATTCCATATGAAACTGTTAGACAACGTTACTCAGTTCTTTAATAATAATATTGCTCCTCCTCATAAAATCATTTCTGCCAAAAAGCAGGACGATGGCTGGAGAGCACTAGTTGAAATTATTGAGGAAAAGGAATATATGAAAAAGTATGCCAATGATCAAATGATCGGGCTTTATGAAGTATTTTTAGACAATAATCATGAGGTAACCGGTTTTTCCAGACTAAGTTTACGCTACCGCAGTGATTTAGAAGAAAAAACAGAAGCTGAACACTAGGAAAAGGAGGGGTGGAAAATGACTAAGTTAACGGAAACAAAAGCTGGACCTCAAGAAGATCGAGGCGTGTACGCCCATCCCTTCTTTCAAAATTTGATTAAACGATCGCAGCGTTATTTATCGTTAGGGTATCCGGTGCATTTTACGGGACCTACAGGAATCGGAAAGACGACGTTAGCTCTCCATATCGCTAAATCGCGAAAACGTCCAGTTGTTCTGATTAGCGGTAATAAAAGTTTGTCTAATGCAGAATTAATTGGAGCGTTCAAAGGCTACAATCGGAAAAAAGTCAATGATAATTATGTGCGCACAGTGAGAAAGATTGAAGAAAACGTCACAGAAGGATGGGTTTCAGGTCGTTTGTATGAGGCTGTAAAAAATGGATACACGGTTGTTTACGATGAGTTCACCCGATCAAAGCCGGAGGTTAACAATCTATTCTTATCCGTGCTGGAAGAAAAAATTCTCCCGCTATATGGTACTAAACGGAAGGATTCTCATATAAGAGTTCATCCGGATTTTTCCATCATTTTCACGAGTAATCCAGCTGAATATGTTGGTGTATATCAAACACAGGATGCCCTCCTGGATCGTATGATATCGCTGCCTTTGAAATCGTTGGATCAAGAAGCGGAAGCCACTATCGTGACTGAACGTACTAATATAGATGTGGATAAAGCAAAATCCATAGTAGGTTTTGTGCATCGAGTAAAAGATTTATGCAACAACCGTGACTCTTCTTTAAGTTTACGTGCATCCATCATGATTGCGGATGTGGCTGAACGTTATCAACTGCCGATTGATGGAAATGATAAAGAGTTTCAAGAACTCTGCCTTGATATCACGTACTTCACCTTGGATTTATGCACGGACGACCAAGAAGAAGATCTACAGAGTAAAATTATAGAGGCATGCAAAAAGGTGTAGGAGGCGTTGAAGACATGGCTGAAGAATTAGGTATTTATGTATTTTGCTGTATTCAAACAAACGAGGATAAAAGTTTCGGCACCATTGAATTTGAAGGAGAAGAGCGTTCTATTTTTACCATCCATTATAAAGACGCTGCGATGGTAGCCACTGAAGCACCGGTGAAAATTTACACTCCGAAAAAAGATCATTTAATGACTCACCAAAATGTTATTTCCCTGGTGATGGAAAGTGAGCCCTCTGTGGTCCCAATAAGTTTCGGGAACGTATTTCAAACCCGGGAAGACACAGAAGTCCTTCTCGAAAATTTATATCCTCAGTTAGCCCGCCTATTTCCAGAAGTAGAAAACAAAATTGAAATCGGGCTTAAAGTGGTGGGCAGAAAAGAATGGCTCGAAGACGAAGTTAACAAGAATAATAAGGTGATGAAGCAAAAAGAAACAGTCTCCAATAAATCAGAAGCTGCTGGATATTTTGACCGAATTAAACTGGGTGAAATGGCTCAGGATTTCTTTGACAATATAAAAACAGAGATCGAAAAAGATATTCATACGCCGCTTGTAAGGTTATCTGAATCATCGAAATCCAATGAAACAGTTGGAGAAAAAATGTTGTTAAATGGAGCTTACTTGATTGATCGTAGCAATGAGCAGGCATTCGACGAAAAAGTTAATGAACTTCATGAACGCTGGAAAGACCGTGTGGAATTTAAATATACGGGCCCATGGCCCGCGTATAATTTCATAAATATTAAATTGAAGGTGGAGGAAACGTCATGATTCATAAACTATTCACTTCCCCGATTAATTTGATTGTCAAAGTTGGCGAGCACGTTAAGGAAGAAGTGGATAAAGAGATGTATGACTTAGATCACATCCAGAAAAAGCTTGTAAATCTTCAGATGATGTATGAACTGGATGAGATCTCAGAAGACGTTTATGAAGCACAGGAAGAGGAATTGCTCGAGCGTTATGAAATTGCCAAGAGAATGGAACTTGAACAGTGGGAAGAAATGACGAAACGGCAATAGGATTGGAGAGTTTGTGTGATGGGCGAACTAATTTATTTATACGGTATTGTTCCTATTCAAAATGAAGATCAGTCTTTTTCTGACTTAACAGGCATTGATGAGGAGCGGGTTCTCCATGCGATCAATTTTGATAAATGTGCGGCGGTAGTGTGCCGTGTTGAGGAGCAAGATTATGGCGAGAAAGTCCTCGAAGAAAAAACGAAGGACATGGAATGGGTGAAAGATAAAGCTTTCCATCACCATGAAACATTAATCAAGCTGCGAGAGCGAACTACCATAATTCCAATGAAATTTTGTACGATTTACCAAAGTGAAAATAGTCTGGAGAACATGGTGAGCACCCATGAAGAGGACTGGGTTCACCTACTTGAAAATCTTCAAGACAAAGAAGAATGGAACTTGAAAATCTATTGTGACCGGTCTTCACTAAGAGAAAAAGTGGCCGAGCATGATTTAACGATAAAAGAGAAAAAAGAAGAAATTGAAGGTATGTCGAAGGGAAAACAGTATTTGCAGCGTAAAAAGCTGGATCAGCTCGTAGATGAACAAGTTGAGAAAGAACTAAATTCTTTTTCTAAAGGCTTTCACGATAAATTGAGGGCTTATAGTAATCAGGATGTTGTGAAAAAAACTTGGAATAAAGATGTCACAGGTAAAGACGAAGAAATGTGCTGGAATAGCGCTTTTCTGCTTCCTTTAGAGCAGGTGGAAGGCTTTTTAGAAGAAGTGACTACAGCCAACAACGAACACCAGCACGCAGGCTGGAAATTCGAAGTGACTGGACCATGGCCGGCTTACCACTTTGTCAATCTCTCAAAAAGCGAGGTCTGAATGATGAGTGAAAGAGAACAATATGAAAATAAAGATATTTCTCTGATCGACATCCTGGATACCGTCTTGGATAAAGGGGTGGCCATCAAAGGAGATCTTGTTATTTCCATTGCCGGGATTGATCTCGTCTATCTGGATTTACGAGTATTGATTTCAGCTGTAGAAACCTTGGTGCAATCGAATCAGCAAGGAGCAAAATCCATTTCCTCTGAACGTATGGATGAAGAAAAGGAGGCACTCGAATATGTCACAGAGCGATCTTGAACATCAACCGGTGAAAAGCGGACGGATTGAATTAGATCCAGAAGGGGCAGAACAAGGTCTCGCCCAACTGGTCTTAACGGTAATAGAATTACTGCGGCAGCTTGTGGAGCGCCACGCGATCAGGAGAGTAGATGGTGGCACCTTAACCGAAGAAGAAATTGAAAAATTAGGGGTAGCCCTCATGAATCTGGAAGTGAAGATGGATGAACTTAAAGACATTTTTGAATTGGAAGATGAGGATTTGAACATCGATCTGGGTCCATTAGGAAACTTATTGTAATAAAAGGAGGTTCAACCCATGGCTATCGAACAGTCAACACAGTCCAATAGTATCGTCGACGTTTTGGAAACTGTTTTAGATAAGGGTGTTGTAATTGCAGGGGACATCAGGGTCGGTATAGCGGATGTAGAATTATTAACCATTAAAATCCGACTGATCGTTGCTTCTGTAGATAAAGCAAAAGAAATTGGCATGGACTGGTGGGAAACAGACCCGTTCTTGAGCTCCAAAGCAGCTGAGCAGAACACCAAGGAGCTAGAAAAAGAAAATGAACAACTTTCCAAGCGTTTAGAACAATTGGAAAAAAACATGAGCCAAAACACTCGTTATTAATTTAAAAAAGGAGGACCAATTATGAGTGATAAAAAAACAAGTCTGCATAATGAAGATGATCGTGCGAAGAAGGCAAAATTTGATATAAATAGTAAAGCCTCAAGAGCGGTCATCGGAAGCGCCGTAGGTTTGGCAGCCGGATTAATGACAACCGCTAAGAAATTAAAGTCTTCTGATGATGAGGATACTTCTAGTAAGGAAAATAATAACTCTTCGTCTGAGAAGCAGGAAAACCATTCTGAACCTGAAAATCAGAACAATAATGAACAAGAAGAGGATAGTAGAAGCAAACGAGCTGTTTTGAAGGAGAATGTAAGTAAAGCTGGATCAAAAGTCAGTAAGGTTGGAACTGTAGCGGGTTCGAAACTTAGCGAAGCTGGCAGTAGAGTTGGAGAAGCTACATCGAGCGCTGGAACTAAAGTGAGTGAAGCAGGATCAAAGGCAGGTTCTGGCTTTAAGAGTTTTAAAGATAAAACGAAAGAAAGAACCAGCAGCGTAGCTAGCAGATTTAGAAGATCTGAGAACGAGGATGGAAGCGGAAGCTCTAAAACGACCTTAATCAATACGAATCCTATTGAAAATCAACAGCAATCAAGTGATTCTTCACAGGATAATAGTCAACAAAACAAACAAGGCAGCGATTCCGAAGAGCAGCAACAGCAACCGAGTGGAAAATCAGATGAATCCAATCAGCAATCAGGTAATTCTCAAGGAAGTGGAGAGCAGAAGCAACAAGAAAATACTGCTCCGAGCAATAACGACCAGCAGTCAAGCAGCTCCTCAGAGGAGAACCAACAGCAGCAGCCGAGTGGAAGAACTGAAGAATCCAATCAGCAATCAGGTAATTCTCAAGGAAGTGGAGAGCAGAAGCAACAAGAAAATACTGCTCCGAGCAATAACGAGCAGCGGTCAAGCAGCTCCTCAGAGGAGAACCAACAGCAGCCGAGTGGAAGATCTGGAGAATCCAATCAGCAATCAAATAGTTCTCAAAGAAACGACCAGCAAAAAGAGAATTCGTCTGAGAATGAACAGCAGTCCTCAGCTACGCAAGAGAAGATTGCAAATTCTTCACACGAAGAGGTAGCAGCCTCCAAGGAACAGGATAACAAAAACAAAGATTCTCAGAGTAATAAGCAAAAAACATCACTATCAAGCAATGATGATACTACTAAATAAAAGTAGTAATTATAGAAGGGAGAAGATAATATGGATGATTTACTAATGACTTATGTAAAAGCTGCTAATCAACACGGTTTTTCCTTGGATATTACCCTAAACATTAACGGTGCTTTAGTAACCGGGACCACGGTATCAGCTCAGAAATATCTAGATTCCGCCAGCCAGTCTTTTAAAGGGGGAAATGATGTTTCAAAAGAAATCAGTGACAAGTTGGCTCAGGCCAGCCAGAATGCAGAGGAACAAAATCAAGAAGACGTAAACTATATTCATTTGAAAAATGCACAGGTTTACAACGGAGATTCAAGCCCTACACCTGCTGACGGCCAATTCTTCTGGAGGGGAAGAATGGATGAAGTTGATGGCTTTTTCCTAGGCCGCATTGCATCTGAATAGTTTTTCCTTATAGGCTTACAGTCTCTTACTATTATAGAGTCTGTAAGCTTTTTATATAGTTTCTGCTGTTTTCTAGCTTCAAAGTAGTGAGTTCATATCTACCGATTCTCCTAGTAGTTCTACTACCTCTCAAAAAACGACAGCTTCTCGTACATTTGGCTGAATTTTTAGATAAATCAGTCAACAGCGTTGATAGTTAGGAAAAAATTGTAGTATAATACCATAAGTATGGAAACGCATACATAATAGAGGAGGGGTATTGTGAGTGGTATATGGCTTGCGGTAGTTGGAGGTATTGTTTTTATTCTCGGCTACAGGTATTATTCAAAATTCATTGCTGAGAAAATCTATAAACTGGATCCGAACTATGTGACACCTGCCCATCAATATAAGGACGGGGTCGATTTTGTGCCAACCAATAAATTTGTACTCTGGGGGCACCATTTCACCTCTGTTGCCGGAGCTGCACCAATTGTCGGTCCGGCTATTGCTGTGTATTGGGGCTGGCTGCCTGCTGTCCTTTGGGTGCTTCTTGGTACCGTCTTTGCAGCGGGAGTCCATGATTTTGGAACGTTAGTATTATCGGTTAGAAATAAGGGACAATCGGTAGGGACACTTGCGAGCAAGCTGATTGGTCAAAGAGCGAAAGTACTGTTTTTATTTATTATTCTATTATTAGTTCTAATGGTTAATGCTGTGTTTGCCTGGGTTATTGCCAACTTGTTCATTTCCTTCCCGGCAAGCGTATTATCTGTGTTTATTCAGATTCCACTTGCAATTTGGATTGGATACAGCGTGTACAAGAAAAAAGGGAATATGCTGCTCCCGTCCATTGTAGCGCTCGCCGTTATGTATCTGGCAGCTATTGTGGCAAGCTATGTTCCAGTATTGCAAATTGACTTAGTGAAATACTTCGGGGGCGAAGGAGCATCCTCTGCCTTTGGACTTAGTGCAACATCCATGGCATTTTTCGTTTGGATTGTGGTGTTAATGGCTTATGTTTATATCGCTTCTACTCTTCCTGTATGGAAGCTGCTTCAGCCTCGTGATTACATTAACTCTCACCAGCTGATCGTTGGCCTGGGCTTATTGTACTTAGGTTTGCTTTTCACCAATCCGGAAATTACAGCTCCTGTGACGAATTCCACAGCAGACACTTCCTGGTTCCCATTGTTATTCATTACTATTGCGTGCGGAGCAATTTCTGGTTTCCACGGGCTGGTATCATCCGGGACGTCTTCCAAACAGCTGGACAATGAAAAGGATGCCAGGTTTGTAGGCTATTTAGGTTCCGTAGGAGAAGGAGCGCTCGCGCTTGTAGCTATTATTGCAGTAGTTACTTTCTTCCCAACAGCGGGAGAATTTACAGCCACTTACAGCAGTTTTACGGCTGCAAGCAGTGCTGGCCTTGGGGTATTTATCCAGGGGGCCGGGCAGCTCGCATCAGGACTAGGAATTCCCGTTGCAGTGGCTTCGACGATTGTTTCCGTTATTGTGGTTAGTTTTGCCGCAACTACGCTGGACTCATCCGTTCGTTTAATGCGGTATATTATTGCAGAGCTTGGGACCGAGTATAATGTAACTCCTCTTACGAAAACGCATGTAGCTACTACGGTTGCAGTAGTTTCCAGTGCCGCACTGACATTGATTCCTCAGGGACCAAAAGGGTTCGGTTCCGGTGGATACCTGTTATGGCCACTATTTGGTACTTCCAATCAGCTGCTTGCCGGTATTAGCTTACTCCTTGTCTCCATCTGGCTGAAACGCCTGGGACGAAGCTATTGGCCGACCTTGATTCCTATGGTTTTCCTCATGTTTATGACTTTATGGGCCATGATTACTCAGGTTCTTGGTGAATGGGCGCCATGGGCGGAAGGCAGTGACTGGATGTTATTCACTTTTGGGGCAATCATCCTCGTCTTCACGTTCTGGATCCTATTAACAGCTGCATCAGCAATTTTTAAGAATGACCGCGACTCTGTACAAAAGAGTGCGTAAGGATAAGAGTCGCACGTTCAACGTGCGGCTTTGCTATTTTCTCCTTTTATGGAGCTACTCATGAAGAAATAATCATGTAGATTTTCAATTAAGCTTCTTAAACTATAGGGTCGTTTAGTTGTAGACTCAGTTTCGAGATATTTTGTAGAGAAAGGGGTTCCAGGAAAGCGAGTTGTTTCCGTAGCCGTCCCATCCTTTTTTGGCAATGGACCCGAGTTATCTCGAAACTGAGTCTTCCACAAACGGGAGCTTTACTGGGAAACTAACATGGAGCTTAGAGGATATAAAAAGGAGGACTTACCAATGGTGGAAGTCATGATTATTCGTCCAGAGCAGGAAGTCGGGATGGGGTGCTGCGGCGGGATCTGCAGTGACCGTGATGGATTGATCCATATGCAGGATGAATTTAAACACCATGAAGATGACCGTGAAGCTTTAGGTAAGCTTTATCAGGAAACAGAACGCGAGTACGGTGACCTGGTTCAGATCACCTTTCTTGACCCGAGAAATGTGCTGGCTATTTTCCTTTACTTTTTAAAACAAGTGAAAGAGCGGCATCTATCTCTTATAAAAGCCGGGAAGTATATTCTCTTCCATATGAAATATAATGCTATTTTTATTAACGGAAAGCTCGTTGAAGATCACGAAGCCTATAAGCGTAAACTTCAGGCTGAGGCAGGAGGATAATGAATGGATAAAAAATTTTCTTTGAAGAGTCTCATTGAGTGGTATGATGAAGTGCTAAGCCTCCCCCACAAGCAGGAAATTGCCAGGGAACTGAGAGATGAGGACGACTTATTTATGCTGCTTGTCTATTCAGATATGCTTGGGATTCCGAACCCTGCGTTTTATTATACGTTGGAACTGTACCCTTACATTATCGAAAAATTCCATGACTGGCATTTGCGGATGGGGATGGAAAAATCTCCGCTCGATGGAATCCGCTGCTGCTAAGAGAGAAGGGGGAGAAATATTCGATGAATCATTTACAGGGAAATAAGATCGTATTTGTCGGTGGAAAAGGAGGTGTCGGTAAATCGACGTCTTCTGCTGCGATGGCGGCTGCTTTTGCTAGAGAAGGGTATCAGACTTTAGTGGTCTCCACGGATCCTGCTCATAACCTTGGTGATATATTTCATAAGAAGCTGGATCATGAGAAATCAAAGCTTGACGACAACTTATGGGGGATGGAAGTGGATGCGGAACGGGAATCAAAGCTCTACATTCAAGAGGTGAAAGAGAATTTAGAAGGGCTGGTAAAATCCAAAATGGTGGAAGAAGTGCATCGGCAGATCGACATGGCCAGTGCTTCCCCGGGAGCAGATGAAGCGGCCTTGTTCGACCGGTTGATCTCAATCATTCTGGATGAAGCACCTAACTTTGATAAAATCGTGTTTGATACGGCCCCCACCGGTCACACAGTTCGGTTGTTATCTTTACCAGAGCTGATGTCTGTCTGGATTGATGGGATGCTTGAGCGTCGGCGAAAAACAAACCAGAACTATAGTGAGTTGTTAAATGACGGAGAGCCTGTGGAAGATCCGATATTTACTATTTTGCAAAAACGAAAAGAGAAATTTGCAGCTGTCCGTGAAATCATACTGGATGAGAAGCAGACGGGCTTTATTTTTGTCCTTATCCCAGAACGGCTGCCTATTCTAGAGACAAAACAGGCGATTAAACAGCTTGCTCAGCATGATCTTCCGATTCGTACACTGATCATAAATAAAGTGCTTCCCTCTCATGCTGATGGTACTTTCCTGGAGCGTCGTCGAAAGCAGGAACAGACTTATTTGAAACAGATTAGAGAAAGTTTCTCAGACCAGGAATTAGTAGAGGTGCCTTTATTCGAAGAAGACGTTTCTGATATGGAAAAACTCTTGACGTTTGCTGACCATTTACGGAAAGCTGTTGTTGGAAGCTAATCTAGTTTACTTCACAGGCCCTGAAAGGTATAAAACCTTTCAGGGTTATTTTAATATAACAAAAACCGTCATTTTCCCGTTTAATCCTTAAACCGGAGTGGGAATTGTCTTGTAAGAAAGAAAATCTACTAAGAGGTGAAAAACTATGTTTTTGAATGCTACTAGTTTGGAGAAACTTACCCTCGTAGCTCAAGATGGGGAAATGGGAAAAATAAAAGATTTATATTTTGATGATGAGAATTATACAATCCGTTATTTAACTATTGCATCCGAAAAGTGGTTCCCAGATCAAATTATTTATTTATCACCTTCTGCCATCAGCCGAATTGATTTTGATAAGAAAGTTATTGAAGCTAACCATACAATTGAAGATTTGCGCGAAGGTGCTGGTTTACGTAATGAGAAAGAAATGGATCCAGAAAAAGAAGCAGAATTTGCTGATCGTTTCAACTGGAGTCAATACTGGGCTGGTGAAAGCGTCTGGGGTGAACAGGATACACCTCTCAATTCTGATTCAGAAGCAGCGAGTCAACAGACAGCCGTCAGTGCTCCGGAGCGATCTAACCATTTAAGAAGTGTCAATCATATGAAAGGCGTCTTCAGCCACGCGGACGTATTTGCAGGAGAGGAACACGCTGGTTATATCACAGATGTTTTAATAGAAGAAGAAACATGGATCATCCGTTATTTCGTGGTTAGTACAGGCAGCTGGTCAACTCATCCATTTACGCTTATATCACCGGATTGGATTGAGGAAGCCAACTGGAGTGAGGATCAATTCCAGATATCCTTAACTTTAGAAGGCATTGAAAAAGGACCGATGTACCAAAAAAATAAAGCGGTCACCCGAGGCTTTGAGGAAGAATTATACCAGAGCTATGGAAAGGCAGCCTATTGGAAATAAAAGAAAAGAGCGGAAATGGTTTGACCCTATGTCGAAGTGGGAACACCTGCTAGTACGCTTGATATATTAAAATAATAGTTAGTCAGGTTAGCCCAAGTAACCGAAATTTGATTTGTCATTGTGAGGTTATCATAAAACAAGGTGGGAAAGATTGTGGTTGGAGCACGTTGATGCTCCAACCCATTAATCGTTATAATTTTCTTAACAGATGAAATTGTTTGAATTCCATCGAAAATAAACTCCACATAAGCAAGAAATAGAGGATTGAAGGAGTGTGGTGGTCTTGGAAGCCATAAGTAAGAACTTTTTCTTATACCTGTCGAACAACAAGGTATTAGACCGCTTAGCAAAACGATATGGATCAAGATTCGGGGCTGACAAGATTGTAGGCGGAGAGAAATTCTCGCAGGCAATTCCATTGATTGAGCAGCTTAATCAAGAAGGATTGGAAGTTACGGTGGACCACCTCGGTGAGTTTGTCAATTCCGAAGCAGAAGCCAAAGAGCGGAAGCAGGAATGCATCGAAACGATCCGGTCCATTGCTCACAATCAACTGAACTCTGAAGTTTCCTTGAAATTAACCTCACTGGGGATGGATATCAGTGAACAGCTTGTAAAGGAAAATATGGAGCAAATCCTGGAAGAAGCCAAGAAATACGATGTAACGGTAACGATTGATATGGAAGACTCTTCAAGGTCCCAGGCCACCCTTAATATGTACAAAACCTTGAAGGCGAAATATGACAATCTCGGAACCGTGCTTCAATCGTATCTCTATTCTACAGAGGAAGATTTAAAAGATCTTCAACCCTATAATCCTTACTTGCGCCTGGTTAAGGGAGCATACAAGGAATCAGGGAAAGTGGCTTTCACGGAGAAGCAATCAGTAGATGAGAACTTAAAACGACTGATTAAAACGAATCTGTTGAATGGCCAATATACAGCTGTCGGAAGTCATGATGATGCCATCATCGACTATACGAAGAAATTAGCTGAAGAACACGGAATCGCAAGAGATCAATTTGAGTTTCAAATGCTGTATGGCATGAGAAACCAGCTGCAGAAAGATTTGAAAGCTGAAGGGTACACCGTACGTGTCTATCTTCCTTATGGAGAAGACTGGTATGGATACTTTATGAGGCGCTTAGCAGAAAGGCCAGCAAACATAGCCTTTGCTATAAAAGGAATCTTTAGTAAATAACTTAATTCTTTGAAGGGAGTTTTATCATGGTCACACCATACAAACACGAACCATTCACAGATTTTTCAAAAGAGGAAAACGTAAAAGCATTTGAAGAGGCACTAAAACAAGTAAAAGAAGAACTAGGTCAAAAACATGACTTATTAGTAGATGGGGAGCGCATTCGTACAGATGAGCAAATCGAATCCACTAACCCAGCTAATACAAAGCAGCTTGTAGGATCTGTTTCTAAAGCAAATCAGGAAATTGCTGAAAAAGCTGTTCAGTCTGCATCTGAAGCTTTTAAAAGCTGGAGAAAATGGTCAGCGCGCGCACGTGCTGAATTGCTATTCCGTGCAGCGAGCATTATCCGCCGCCGCAAGCATGAATTCTCTGCATACTTAGTTTACGAAGTAGGTAAACCTTGGAAAGAAGCTGATGCTGATACCGCAGAAGCAATTGATTTCCTTGAATATTACGGTCGTCAAATGATCGAATTAAAAGATGGTAAACCTGTAGAGAGCCGTCCAGGCGAGCAAAATCGTTACATTTACACTTCTACTGGTGTAGCTGTTGTAATTCCACCATGGAACCTTGCTTTTGCTATTATGGCAGGTACTACAGTAGCTCCTCTTGTAACAGGAAGCACAGTAGTCATGAAGCCGGCAAGTAACAGCCCGGTTATTGCTGCTAAATTCGTAGAAGTACTGGAAGAAGCCGGCCTTCCAAAAGGTGTATTAAACTATGTACCAGGAAGCGGTAAAGATGTAGGTGACTATCTTGTAGATCACCCGAAAACAGCATTGATCTCCTTTACTGGTTCCCGCGATGTAGGTACACGTATTATCAAGCGTGCAGCTGAGCTCCAAGCTGGTCAGAACCACTTGAAACAAGTTATCGCTGAAATGGGCGGTAAAGATACCGTGGTTGTCGATAACCAGGCAAACCTTGAAACGGCAGCAGATGCCATCATCACATCAGCTTTCGGTTTCTCCGGCCAGAAATGTTCATCTGGTTCCCGTGCGGTGGTCCACCAGGACGTTTACGATGAGCTTCTTGATATGGTTGTCAAACGCACGAAAGAATTAACAGTAGGAAATGCCTCTGAAGGCAATGTATATATGGGACCTGTTGTGGATCAAGCTGCTTATGACAAAATCATGGGCTACATGGAAGTTGGTAAAGAAGAAGGCCGCTTAATGACTGGCGGTAAAGGCGATGATTCGAAAGGTTATTTCATCGATCCTACCGTATTCGCTGATCTTGCACCAAATTCCCGTATGCAGCAGGAAGAAATCTTTGGACCAGTGGTCTGCTTTACAAAAGCAGCTGACTTCGATGAAGCAATCGACATTGCTAACAACACCGAATATGGTCTGACAGGCGCGGTTATTTCTGACAACCGCCAGCACTTGGAAAAAGCGAAAGAAGATTTCCACGTAGGTAACCTGTACTTCAACCGTAATTGCACCGGTGCAATTGTCGGCTACCAGCCATTCGGAGGATTCAAAATGTCCGGTACTGATTCTAAAGCCGGCGGACCGGATTATCTGGCTCTTCACATGCTAGCGAAGACCATCTCAGAAAAATTCTAATATGAATGAGTCTAAAGCTCTCCCGATTTTCGGGGGAGCTTTTTTCTTTTGCTTTTGATTTCCTGTTGAAATCGCTATAATGGAGAATAAATAAGTGAAACCATTCTACTTGGAAAGGTAAGGATTCAAATGGAAATTAACGAGTTAATTCTTCAAGTAGAGGATATCCATAAAGCAACTGAGCTGATCAGTTCCAAATTGCGTAAGCCCGTGATTATCGAAAATAAGAATTTCGAATTGATCGCATACAGCTCTTCGATTGAGGAATTCGATCTTACTCAGCAAAAGACCATTCTTTCGAAAAAATGTCCCCTCTTTATTATTGATCGTTTAAAAAAAGAAGGAATTGTGCAAAGACTCGAGAAGAGGCAGGATCCAATCCGAATTCAGCCGATTGAGGAACTTGGTTTCCACCAGCGCATTGTTGTATCCGCCAAGCATTTGGGGTACACGATGGGCTATATCTGGGTACAGGAGTCCGATGAACTGCTCACAACGGAAGAACTGACATTTTTGGAAGAGGTAACTCCTCATCTCGGCAAACTAATCTATGACGTGTATGAACGTATGAATGCTAAGGAAGGCAGAAGAGAAGATCTTCTGTGGAAACTTCTCCATCATGAATATGACAGTGAAAGTCAGTTTCGTCATGACGCCACTCTAGCTAAACTCACAATCCCGGATCGTTTTTCCGTTGTCGTTTTTTCAGTTACTGCTCCTCGGTATAAGTACATGCTGGATTATCTTCAAAAAGCTATTCAGGACTTTTCATTGAGAAAAAGTGTTCATTTTCTTAAGACCGAATTCCAGATGATTCTTGTGGTTCACGGTGTGCAACAGGAAGAGTTCTCGTCACGTAATCTGGCGAGGTTCTTAATCGATGAGATTAAAGAACAGAGCGAAGAAGATGAATTTTATAACTTCCTAATTGGCGTAGGAAAAGAATATAAGATATTAGCCAATATGCGAAAAAGTTTTCTCGAGGCCCTTGAGGTGATTGAGATTGCAAACTTTATTACACCTCGTCCAGAGACAATGCCGAGGGAATTTTCCAAGCTTGGTATCTATCGCTATCTAGCCGCTTTATATGAGAAAAATAGCTCTGAAGACTATTACAGCGATGATTTATTGACACTGATCCAGAATGATAAAGAGAAACAAACTGATCTTCTACGTACTCTTGAGGTCTATTTAGCGAACAATGGTAAAGGTAAACAGACCGCTAATGAGTTGTTTATTCATCCGAATACACTTAACTACAGGATTAAACAAATTCAGGAACTAACCAATATTGATTTTCATGATTTTAACGTAAAAACCTATTTGTACACCGAGCTGTTGCTGCTTAACAATGTGGAAGCTTATTACCAGCGGTATAAGGAAGCTCTCTAATGAGGTCCGAGAGTTAGGTCCTGCGGGGAACGACTCGCTTTCCGGCCCTGCACGACGCAGGGTCGTTCGACGTTGCCACACGACGTGGCGTTCTTAGTCGAACCTCCTCTTCTGTGCTGAGCCTCCTCAAGCTAACGCTTTCCGGGGTCTCACCGATCATGTTTATCCCACAGGAGTCTCCCCGTTCCCCTCCGGACCTGGCCGAATCAGAAACTCGAAACGGCTTCATCCTTCACCCGATTTAGAAGAAATAATCACATGGGCGTATATACTTTTCCAGTTTGAAACTGTGCGGGATCGCCTGTTATATAAGCAGTCAGGCGGGATAAGGAGGATAGGATACTCTCTTTTCAGAGGGTCCGTTATCCTCCCGTGACTGGGTTGGTGGGGAAATGGCGAGACTCCCATGGGAGAAGGGGCTAGGTGAGATCCCGCAGGGAGTGAAACGAGCGAGGAAGCTCACCGTTCCCCCATAGGAAAGTGTTCAAATGTGGAATCACCTCGATAGACACGACCAGCATAAGCCGACCATCAAAAGGATGGCGGTTTTCCCATCCGTTGATGAGCGGCTTATGACTCGAGTGTCTGGGTGATGGAACAAGCCGAGTTATTTCCCCACCAGCCCTTCTTCAAATATCGAAACGGACCCAAATTATCTCGAAACTGAGTCTTCAACTAACCGGCCCTATTGTGTAATAAGTCTCTTATGAAAATCTCCAATAATCTTTAACTGCGTCATTATAATAAAAGCGACTTTCAGTTGCTTTTCAATAATACTTTCTCTATGTAAAGACAGTCTGCGTCAGGGGGCTGTCTTGTTTGTCGAAGACTTTAAACAATTACAAGGTAGAGGTTGGGAATTGATTCTGAATTAAGAAGATTGTTCTGCAAATCCAATGGTGCCTCGTTAAATAACTTCTCTGCCAGCGGAATAAAAAACGTAAGCTTATAATAACGTTTATTATATTAAATAAATGGAAAGGACGATTAAATGGAACGATCTGCAGGATTTGGCGTCCGATTCTTAGCAAATTTAGTGGATTCTTTAATCATTGGCTTACTATTTGGAACCATTACGTATTTTTCATTTGGTGAATTTTATAAAGAAGACGCAAACTTCACTGATTTCTTAAGCCTTTTGTACTTACTTATCACCCCTGTTATATGGAAAGGCTACATAATAGGGAAGAGGATATTTAACATTCGTATTGTGAAAACTTCCGGGCAAAATGTTACCTTATTAACAATGGTCATGCGTGTGATCGTGGGGGGACTTATATATGCCCTTACATTTGGAATTGCGTTAATTGTAAGCGGGATTATGGTATTAGCACGTGAAGATAACCGATCGATTCATGACTTTATTGCTGGTACATATGTAAAGCATGAAAACTAATTTCCTTTAAAGCAAATACAAAAAAGCCGGGCTTATATTAAACTAAGCCCGGTTTTTATATTAAGCATTATTTTTTGTTAACTGAGGCATCATGAATAGAATCTACAGCACTTTTCAGTGAAGCATTAAATTCTTCTTCAGACTGATTGGCATTTAAATCAGCAATAAGCGCTCTGGAGAAACTTGCAATAAGACCATGATTTTCTTTCAGTTTTTCATTTGCTTCATCGCGGGAATAACCGCCTGATAGAGCTACAACGCGAAGAACACGTGGGTGGTCAATCAATTCTTTGTACGTGTTTGCTTTCGTTGGAATGGAAAGTTTCAGCATCACGTTTTGGTCTTCACGCAACTCATTCAATTGTTTAAGGATTTCATCTTTTAAGATTTCTTCAGATTTTTCTTTATCCTCACTGTGAATGTTAACTTCAGGTTCGATAATAGGGATTAAATCGTAATCTAGAATCTGTTTACCGATCTCAAATTGCTGTTCTACGACAGCCTTGATGCCGATAGTATTCGGTTCGTGGACGACAGAACGCATTTTTGTACCGAATATATTGCGTTCATTTGCACGGCTCAGCGTATCATCTAAATCATGAATAGGCTTCATAAGCTGAACCCCGGTTTCCTGCTCGGCCAGTCCTTTATCTACTTTTAAGAAAGGAACAATCCCTTTATCGGACAGGTAATCTGCCGTGTACTTGCCTTCAATTTCGCGGTCCATTGTTTGTTCAAACAAGATGACCCCTAGAATTTGATCGGCATTAAAAGAAGGAGATGTAATAAGTCTCGTACGCATCTGGTGGACCAGATCGAACATTTCGTCCTCGTTAGAATAGGAATCTTCCGGTACACCGTAATCTGCTAACGCCTTCGGTGTACTGCCGCCGCTTTGGTCAAGTGCAGCGATAAAACCTTCTCCGTTCTTAATCTTGTCAAAATGACTGTTGTTCATGTTATCCACTCCTTTTCTGATTCTAGTTTCTCAAAATGACTTCCCTTTATACTCTTCCCATTATTCCGGGTAACCTAACACAAAATGTGGTTCAGGAAGAAGAAATGTCACTCTCTCTATTATGAGGGATAAGAAATCAAGCGTCCAGGCTGAAATTACTGGACGCTTACTGTTGGTTTTATAGGAAGGAGCTTAAATAGCCATTTAATTAATATGTTTTAGTTCCTCATTAATTTGTTTAAATTGGTATTTATAGTATAAGTAAAACGCTGTCCATATGACACTGTAGCTCACAAGTGCAATTCCTAAGAATAGTAAAATGCCGCTCATCCCATGAGGAATCCATCCGATACCATACGCCAGAATAAAGTACGCGGCCATCGCGGTGAAAAAGTGTAAGGCAGTTTGCTGTGAAAGCTTTAGAGATCGAATTTCAAAGAAAAGAGGAGTCACAGAAAATAACCATCCGCAAAATATGTTACCTAATGAGTTTTTTACAAAAAGACTCGAATCAAGCGTGGATTGATCGCCAAAGAAGATAATCGAATATGTGATTAGTACCGCCAAAAAACCACCAAAAAAGATACCGATCAAACTCCTTAATAGAAACGTTTTCATTTATTTGTCCCTCCTGTTTATGCGTAAGACTTCTTTAATGTGTGCTACATAATGTCTAGAAGCGTACTCTTTTTCTCCAGAGCGAAAATGCACTGATAAGGTTCCATTAAAGGAAGGCTCAAAATGACTAATTTCATAGAGATTAGCAATGACAGACTTCGAGAGCCGTATAAACTTACGGGAGGACAGAATTTCTTCTAGCTCATATAGTTTTTCCCTTATTTTGAAGCGGCCTTCTGCGGTAGCAGCCAGCACAGTATCCCCCTCTGAATGAAAATAGTGAACGTGATCTGGCTTTAATAAGTGCTTCTGATCCCCCTTTTTTCCAACGATGAACTCCGTTTTTTGTTGATTTAAGTAATCTAAGATGTCTTTTATGGAATCATCCATTTCCATGCAGTGAATGGTGACGCTGGTTTCTTCATGCTTACGATCGACGTCGAGTAAGATTTTCACTTGGATCATCCTTTAGGTTATGGTTTTCTTAAGGTTAGTATAAGATTGAAAATTCAGGTTGTCATCTGAATAAAGGTAAGATGTCTTTCTGAATCGATAACCTGCATGAATAAGGAACTGTGCTGCAGCCATTTATCTCTGTGTAGACAAAGTAATAAAGAAGTGGTTTTATTACCGAATAACTACAGATCTAATTTATAGAACCTTACTTATAGCTGAATTGTCCAGAGAGGAATTTGACGAGTTATATGGGAAGTAAGGTAAGAAAGGAAAACTAAAAAAAGAAACAATTGCTTAATTGCCCATGGCATATTAAATACAAATAACGTCAGCCTCTTAAAGAGCCTGACGTTATGAATCTAATCTGTTTTTTCGGGATCTATGACAGATTTTGTCTTCTGCTGCCGTATAAACGATGGGAACTAAGAAGTTAAGAGTAATAAAAAGCGTCTTAAAATGAACTTGCAATAAAAATGAGTAGAGCCGGTTCCATTAAAAGAAGGGTATATTTTAATTAAAGTTCAATGATTACATACCCATATGGAGCTACAACAATTCTATCTTCTTGTGCCTCTGAATTACCGTCTCTTTCAATAACTTTTTTTGCAGAAACCTCAGCTTTTTTAGATTGATCAGAAGGGTTAATAAAAAAAAAGTGTCTGCTCCTCAGAACGTTTTTCATAAGCAAGCAGTTCTTCACCATAATCCACAAATTTCGGTTCTTCCCTTAACCCTGGAAATAGTTTATCGGGCTCATCGATTATTCCATCCGATGCCACCTTAAAGCATTATCGAGAGTTATTTGATTTAGAGAAAAGTAATTATATGCTCTGGTATTGGAATACGTTGAAAATCTGCCTTTTAACGATGGCGATTTCCGTAGCACTAGTCTGTATGACAGCCTATTCTTTTTCAAGGTTTCGCTTCTACGGACGTAAAAACGGACTGATGACATTCTTGATCCTGCAAATGATTCCAAACTTCGCCGCTTTAATTGCCATCTATGCATTGGCGAATTTAACGAATTTATTGGATACGCATCTGGCCCTTATTCTTGTGTACACTGGGGGAGCCATACCAATGAATACGTATTTAATGAAAGGATACTTAGATACGATTCCGAAAGAGCTAGACGAATCAGCACGTATGGATGGAGCCGGGAATTTCCGCGTGTTCTGGCAAATCGTTCTTCCGCTCGCAAAGCCGATGATAGCAGTCGTTTCCCTATTTACCTTTATCACGCCTTTTACCGACTTTATTCTAGCCAGGATTTTACTGCGTACGGAAGAAAAGTTCACGCTGGCTGTAGGTTTATACGAATTAATTGCTGATCAGTTTGGGGATGAGTTCACTCTGTTTGCAGCGGGCTCGGTTTTAATCGCACTGCCAATTTCTATTTTATTCCTTTCCTTGCAGAAGTACTTCGTCTCAGGATTGACAGCCGGGGGCACGAAGGGCTAATCTAGTAAGAAGTTCAGCTGAAGTAGTGGAGGATGCCTTTTATAATTACATAAGGCATCTTCTTTTTATGGCAGAAATAAGGCGGTTTATATAAGCCTGTATGGATTTCTGTTATCATGAGATATACTATTTAAAAAAAGACTGTTTAATAATAGAAGGTGATCGTGTTGGGAGTAACCATTAAGCAAGTAGCTAAAGCCGCAGGGGTAGCACCATCCACCGTCTCACGAGTCATTGCCGACCACCCGCGGATTAGTGCGGCAACGAAGAAGCGCGTAAAAAAAGCCATGAAAGAAATGGGGTATCATCCGAACGCTAATGCACGAAACCTGGCCAATCGGTCGACCCAGTCCATTGGGGTGGTCATGCCTACCAGTGCAGACAAGGCGCTTCAAAATCCATTTTTTCCAGAAGTATTGAGGGGGATCAGTGCGGTTGCTCATCATTTAGATTATTCTCTGCTTTTAAGTACTGGGGAAACAGACGAAGAAGTGCAGGAAGGCGTCGAACGGATGGTCTACAGCAACCGTGTCGACGGCATTATCCTTTTATATTCCCAAATCGATGACCCGGTTGTGAATTTTCTCCTTGAGCAGGATTTTCCCTTTGTCGTTGTTGGAAAACCATCGGAGCGAGTGGATGAAATTACACACGTGGATAACGATAACGTAAAAGCCGGGAAAGATATTACAAGCCATCTCATTAGTCTTGGCCACGAAAATATTGGTTTCATTGGGGGTTCTAAGGACAGAGTCGTGACGGTAGATCGCATGCAGGGTTACGAGCTGGCCATAAAAGAAGCGGGCTTGCCTTTCTTAGAGGATTATCGAATTCATACGGAATTCTTAAAATCAGGTGGGCGACAGGCGGTGCATGAATTATTTAGTCTCCCTAACCCTCCTACCGGCCTCGTGATTGCAGACGATTTGATGAGTATCGGTGTGGTAAATATGCTTGAAGAGTTCGGAAAAAGGGTTCCTCAGGATGTTTCCATTGTCAGCTTTAACAATGTGTATTTATCGGAGGTAACGAGACCCCCACTGACCACTGTAGATATTCACATTTACCAGCTTGGAAGTCAGGCGGCTAAATGTTTAATTGAAAAAGTGAAAGATCGGTTGGAGCCTGCGAAGCGTATTATTATTCCCTATGATATTAAGCATCGCGCATCTGCGACAGAAAAGGAAGCGTCCTCGAAAGTATAGAGGTGCTTCTTTTTTTCATAATCTATGATTTTTCTGGACTTTCTTTAATGGATTGCAAGAAATTTTTTGCAGGAGGCAAATAGAGGGAATGATCTACCAAAAAACCCCACCTCAGGTCATCCAGATTTTGGATGACCTGAGGTGGGGTTTTTTGGTATGTGTGCTTATTTAAAAGTTAATTATTATAACCTATAATTATGAAGTTTGGAAGAATTGGAGATAAAAATTTACATTATATTTACAAAAGTATAGATTTTATTTACATTTAGTACTAAAATAAGAAGAATATAGAATTTTACAGAATATATAGATAGTTGGGAGGTACCTTGGATGGGGAAAAGTTTGATTCGTACATTTCCGCTATTTCTGTTCTTTACTGCAGCTTTAAGTTTAATATATATCACTCTTACGTTTCTCATTTCATCGGGATGGGACGCTGTAATAGACTGGGCTCAGATTCATACATCTGGCCTTGGGATTTTTATTCTTTTTCTTTCATTGGTTATGTGGGGGACGGCCACCTGGTGGCTGCATAAACAAAAAAAGATAGAAGCTTTATATAAATCCCGTATATACAGAATTGCGACATCCTTTCTCGTTTCTGGAATAGTTGGCGTAGCTGCTTCTTATATTTTTATGGTTTTCCATTTGGATTTTACGATAGGCAGAGCTACGGAATGGGTTCAGGAATATCCTGATCGTTATTTTTTCACTGCTTTTTTATTAAGTTTATTTACTTTGGCGATTATCCTTCTAATCGGAGAAACTTACATGGGAGGAGGAATCGCCCTATTAGTTTATTTTATATTGGCTCTCGTCAATTACTATAAACAGATATATCGGAATGAACCATTATTTCCAAATGATTTTATTCAAATCGGCCAGCTGCAAGATGTGATTCCGTTAATTTCTGAATCAATTTCCATAACCGCTACTCTACTAGTCATTGGCGTCATCGTAGCTGGTTTGTTCACTTGGTATAAAATACCGAAAATTAAAATAGGTTGGATCACGAGGCTCCTTATATTTGTACCAGTGGCATATCTGTTGTATTCCTTCCTGCTTTACGATGATCGCTTCACGGAAAGCTATTATGAGGAATATACGAGCTTTATGCCCTGGAATCAGCAAAACAATTACTATTACAACGGTCCAGTGCTTGGAATGATTTCCAACATCAAATTGGATGTAGTAGAAAAGCCTGACCCTTATAATAAATCCGTTATGAATGATTCTGTTGTACACGCGAATGAAGTTTCCATACAATCAGGTGAGGAAAAAGAAGATCCAGTACAGCCGAATATTATATTTTATATGAACGAAACTTTTTGGGAT
The DNA here is from genome assembly GCF_052246795.1 of Halobacillus sp. K22. Classification (NCBI taxonomy): domain Bacteria; kingdom Bacillati; phylum Bacillota; class Bacilli; order Caryophanales; family Bacillaceae; genus Halobacillus; species Halobacillus sp. K22. Next base: position 52,906 of record NZ_JBQQCN010000029.1, read on the forward strand.
CCTACGAATCTGGATGTTAAATTCTCAGAAGACCCAATGAAAAATACACGTCGTCTGATGGAAGAGTATCCTTCAGGGCAGATTTTAAGCCCATCTTTCGGAGGGGAAACGGCTAATGTAGAATTTGAGGCATTGACCAGCTATTCTATGAGTAACATTAATCCAGGTGGGAATCCCTTTAATCATATTCTTGCGAATGACAAATATCCTTCGATTGTCTCCTATTTAAACGACCGTGGATACTACAGCGAAGCCATACATCCTAATGGAGGCAACCTGTACCGCAGGCAGCGAGTGTATCCAAACCTTGGATTTGATGAAGCTACCTTTCTTGATGACATGACTTATACAAAAAAAGATAATAAACAATTTGTCTCGGACAGATCAGTTGTGAAAGAGTTGCTTGATACGGTAGAACAACAAGAAGAACCAGCTTTCATCCATGCTGTCACGATCGCCAATCATCTTCCCTATAGTAAGGATAAATATGAGGGGGGAAGCACAATAGATGTCAGCGGAGAGGGCCTTTCTCCTGAAACCGAGAGGCAAATTGAAGTGTATTCAGAGGGAATCAAACGATCAGATGAGACATTGAAAAAGCTGAACGAGAGTATTCAGCAAATGGACGAACCGACCGTGGTGGTGTTTTTTGGGGACCATCTCCCTTCTATTGGCGCAAATTTGAAAGCTTATAAGGAGACTGGATTTGGGGATGAGCAGGACCAGAAGGAGCAGGCAAAGTTCTATGAAACTCCTTTACTATTTCTCTCCAATTTTGACATGGATATGGAAAAAGAAGTTGGAACCGTAAGCCCTGTTTACCTTGCTCCTATGGTCGCAGATGCTCTACATTACGAAACACCTAAATTTTACGACTTTCTAGAAGGTATGAAACAGGAACTTCCAGCGTTTCGGGACATGATTTACATGACTCCGAATGGAGAGGCCGTTTCTTCACCTGATGAACTGCCTTCATCCACTCAAAAGATATTAAAAGATTACCAGCACTTTCAATATGATGTGCTCACCGGAAAACAGCACGTTACCCAAGAATTGTATGACTTAGAATAAAAGCCAATTTATAGGACCTCAGGTCATCCAGATACTGGATGACCTGAGGTCTTATTCGTATAGTGAGCTTTAAGTGCATAGGTTAGTAGGGAGGCATTGATGGGAGGGCTGATGATGAATGGCAAGATAGCACTGATCATCGGGATACTGGTTATTGCTTGTGGAATAACAGGAGTAGTGATGTATAAGACAAGTCCTGCTCAACAAGCAAAAGCAGTAGTTGTGAATTTTTATTCGTTTGAACAAAGAGGAGAATACTCGGATTCCTGGCAGCTTTTTCATCCGCTTATGAAAGAAAAATTTGCAAAGGGTCCCTACATACAAGACCGGGCTCATGTATTTATGAACCACTTTGGAGTTGATACATTCTCTTTTTCCGTAGAAGAAATAAAGAAAATCAAAAATTGGCGGATGGAAAAAGGGGCCAAACCTTTTCCAGTTGCATACAGCATGACAGTGGCGCAGACCTTTCGGGGCAAATATGGTTTGTTCACTTTGAATCAGAAGGTTGTGGTAACGAGAGAAAAAGATAAGTGGGTACTGACTTGGGATTATCATAAGAAATAATTATAGTAGAGGGAATTTTAAAAAACGACACCGAGTGTCGTTTTTTCTTTGGGATATGAAATCATTGAACTGTTTCCGATGTGCTGGATAGGTAATTTTAAAGTTCCAAAAGTATCAGGTATACATTATAGTGAACAGTTAATAAGGGAGTTAATTTTTTTATCATTCATCGGCAGAAGACTCCCTCTTCAAGCGCCGTGTCGAAGACCGGTGGTAAGGGGGAGATGAATGCCGTCGCCGTAAGGCGAATGCCTTTGAATATTCTCCCTTCCGTGATATCCTAAA